>SHVV01000058.1 GCA_009694095.1 Alphaproteobacteria bacterium
ATGTTGCCCATCCCAGGAACGTCGATGAGTCGCTTTACTGCGGAAGGATCGGCAGCCAGTTCCCGAGAAGGCTCGCCCTTGGCGAACTTAACGTCTGCAAAGCTTGCCCCAAGCCGGATACCCCATAAGCCGAGTTCCTTTCTCGGAAGATCTTCCCAATAGAGGAGGACGAGGTAGCCAACAACACCAATCACCGAGAGTTCGAGCAAGATGGTGAATGGCCATAGAAAAAGTTTCTTCCAGTTCCACCGGTCCTTTGTTGCAATGAAAAGCGCGACCATGCCCAGAAAAACTGCTGATAATAAAATCGCCGTCCCGAGTTCCATGCTTGCCCCCGGCGCAGTTCGCGCAGCAGCCACACGCAATAATAGCCACAATTGAACGGCGCGAGGTAACGACGATGGCAAGGGCTGGCGGCAGACAACTCGGCACGCCGAACAAGATCACCATCGCGTTCCTGGAATTGGGACGTTCGGCTTTTTTAACATTCGGAGACGTAGGCTAAACGCAAGGGCTTCGACCTGAGCGGTCGAAAACGGAGCTTGCCAAGGCGGCGTGGATAGCGAACCTCCGAATCCGGTGCCGCCCAAGAAAATCGTAGCTGACGAGATTTAGCAGCCACTGGTCGTCAAGGTCACCACGACGCCGCCCGATACCGGTGAGCTTGAACTGATTCAGAAGCGCGCCACCGCCGACGGCGACCCGGCCGCGGTCGAAATTATCGGCTACCTCCACGCGGTTGGCTTCGGCGTCAAACGCGACTACGAACGAGCTTATGAGAACTACGGATTCGCCTTCGTTCGCAGTGCGACGTACGTCAAAGCCAAACTCGATAACCTCTGGAAGCAGCTCAACCCGGAGGCGCAGGCGCGGATGAAGCAATTGTTTGAAAAAGAAGCGGCGGCCAAACCGAAGCCGTAAACGCTAGCATTAGCGCCGCGCTTGATTATTGCCGTTTCAAATCTATAGTTCGGCGCGCGCCAATCGACCCTGTGTCGACCCGAGGCCTCTCAATCTGCCGATGAAGCAACCGATGAATGTCATCGCTCTCCGAGCGTCGCGTGCGGCGCGCGCTCCGTTTCCGATCAGCAAACGCTCGCGCTCATTTCTCAAGCGGTTCTATGCCGATGCGACCGTCGCGCAATGGTCGGATTGGCGCTGGCAATCGCGCCAGAGCATCCGGACGCTCGCGCAGGTCGAACGCCTGTTCGCGCTGTCGGACGACGAACGCTCTGCGATCGAGCGCCATCGCGGCGCGCTACCGCTCGGCATTACGCCCTACTACGCCAGCTTGATGAGCGCGACCGACCCAGCCGAGCCGCTCCGGCGGACCCACATTCCCGTCAACGCGGAATTCACGCGGCTGCGCGGCGAGGCTGACGATCCACTCGCCGAAGACGCCAATACGGTCGCCCCTGGGCTCGTCCATCGCTACCCCGACCGCGCTCTTTTTCTGGTTACGAAAATCTGCGCCACCTATTGCCGCTATTGCATGCGCTCGCGCATGGTCGGGCCGGGCGGTGAGTACACGTTTTCATCGGCGCAATGGGAGCTGGCGCTCGCCTATCTCGAACAGCACGCTGAAATTCGCGACGTTTTGCTGTCGGGCGGCGATCCACTGACGATCGCCGATGAAAAACTCGACTGGCTGCTCGCTCGCCTGCGCCGTATCAAGCACATCGAATTCATTCGCATCGGTACGAAGATTCCCATGGTGCTGCCGATGCGCGTGACGCGCGACCTCGTGCGGGTCTTGAAACGGCATCGACCGTGGCTCAGCCTTCACGTCACCCATCCAGCGGAAATGACAACCGAGACGGCGGCGGCGCTCGAACGACTGGCCGATGCCGGGCTCCCCTTGGGCAGCCAAACCGTCCTCATGGCCGGGATCAATGATGACGTCGAGGTGATGAAAAAGCTCATGCACGAACTTCTCGTGCGGCGAGTGAAGCCTTACTACCTCTTCCAGTGCGATCCGATCAAAGGCTCCGGCCATTTCCGGACGCCGGTCGACAAGGGACTCGAGATCATCCGTGGCTTACGCGGGCACACCACCGGTTACGCTGTGCCGCAATTCGCCCTCGACGCACCCGGCGGCGGCGGCAAAATCACGTTGGTTCCGGACTATGTGCTTGGGCGCGACGGCGACGATCTGATCGTCCGCAACTACGAAGGCGATATTTATCGCTATCCCGACCCGGGCGGAACACTCGCCGCCGGGACAACGGCGCCGGAATCGTGACGCCATTCCGGTTCGGCCTTGGGCGTGACCGGATCAACGTTTGATAGGCTTGCCGTATAGTTCGAGCCGGTGTCCGATCAGCTTGTAACCGAGCCGATCGGCGATCTTGCGTTGCAGCGCCTCGATCTCTTCATCGTGGAACTCGATGACGCGGCCGGTATCGACGTCGATCAGGTGGTCGTGGTGATCCTCTTGCGCTTCCTCGTAGCGCGCCCGGCCGCCACCGAAATCATGGCGGGCGAGGACGCCGACCTCCTCGAATAGACGCACCGTCCGGTAGACGGTGGTGATGCTGATCTTGGGGTCGATCGCGACCGCACGCCGATACAACTCCTCGACGCTCGGATGATCGCTGGCCGTCGACAGCACACGGGCGACGACGCGCCGTCTCGCCGTCATCTTCATGCCGCGCTCGCCGCACAACTGTTCGAGGCGTTCGACCGGCTCCAGCATATCTTTAAGCGCGATCTCAATCATGAGCTGAACTTACCATACTTTGTGCCGATGCCAGATCCGTTGCGGATCCTGCGGCGTCATGTTTAAGGAGGAAACCGAAACTCAAGACGGGAGGACCAGCCAATGGCGGCAGCCAAGAAAATCGCCATCGTCACGGGCGGTGGCACCGGAATAGGGCGCGGCGTTGCCAATCGTCTTGTGGCGGATGGATACCACGTCGCCATTGTCGGCCGTCGCCCCGATCGGCTGAAATCCAAGCGCGGTGAAAAGAATCTTCACCCCTATATATGCGATGTCGCCAAGCACGCTGACATCCAACGGACCGTCAAATCAGTCCTTGCCGAGTTCGGCCGTATCGACGTTCTCGTCAACAACGCCGGAGTCGTCCGGCGCCAGTTCGCTGCGAGCATCACGCAAGAAGCGCTCCACTACACGATCGGCATCAATTTGATCGGTACCATCAATTTTTGCGTCGCTTGCATACCCGCGCTCAAGAAATCCCAGGGCGCGATCGTCAACATCAGCTCAAGTCTGTCGGATCGTTGCTATGCCGAGTACGCGGTCTACGCCGCGAGCAAAGGCGGCATGAATTCGTTTTCGAAGACGCTGGCGGTCGAACTCGCGCCGCAAGGCATCCGCGTCAACGTGGTGAGCCCGTCGCTGGTGCGGAGCGAGATCTACCTGCCCGACGGCATGTCGCAGCGCGAATACGACAAACACTTGGCCGAAGTAGGAAAATCGTATTTCCCGATCGGACGGGCCGGCGAACCCGAGGATGTGGCGGCGGCGGTTGCCTTTCTGGCGTCGCCCGAAGCATCGTGGATCACTGGCATTGTCATGATGGTCGATGGCGGCGAAGCAGCTGGCCTAAAGCACGCCGGTGGGTAGGAGATAGGCTCTACCCGTCTGCAAATCGGGCACACGCACGCGGGCCGCGCCCGTTGACAGGGGGGGGGGCCATCAGTATGGTCCGCGCGCCTATCGGCGCGTGTTTCACGGCGGAGTTCGGTCATGAAGGTCTTACGCTCGCTCAAATCGGCCAAACTGCGCCATCGTGACTGCCGCGTCGTGCGCCGCCGCGGCCGGGTCTACGTCATCAACAAGACGAACCCTCGTTTCAAGGCGCGCCAGGGCTAAGTCGTTCTTCAGCCGGCCGCTTTCCGGTTATTGCACCGCCGACCCGGCGCGGTTGCCAAATCCGCGGCTAGCCGCCATTTTGTGCCGACTGGGTTGCAGGCCGACGGCGTTCGCCTGTCGGAAGGGTGATGGCTGATGAAAATGCCGCCGCTCGATGAGGCGGTTCTTGCACGGCGCGACGAGCTTGGCGCCGCGCTCCGTGCAATCGTTGGAGCTGCCGCCGTCATCGACAACGTCGAAGCCCTTCGAGCTTACGAAAGCGACGGGCTCACTGCTTATCGCCAGGCGCCGATGCTTGTCGCTTTGCCTTCGGTCACTGCCGAGGTTGCGTCAATCCTCAAGCTTTGCGGCGAGCGCGAGGTCAAGGTGGTTCCGCGTGGCGCCGGCACCTCGCTCTCGGGCGGCGCGCTGCCGCTCGGCGACGGGCTTCTTCTCGGCCTCGCCAAGTTCAATCGCATTCTCGACATCGACTATGCCAACGCCTGCGCGGTCGTGCAGCCGGGAGTCACCAACTTGGCGATCACCCGGGCGGTCGAACGTGAAGGCTACTACTATGCGCCCGACCCTTCGAGCCAGATTGCTTGCACCATCGGCGGCAACGTCGCTGAAAATTCGGGCGGCGTGCACTGCCTCAAGTATGGCGTGACGACCAATAACATCCTCGGCCTCGAAGTCGTGCTGATGAACGGCGAAATCGTTCGTTTGGGCGGCAAGAATTTCGACGCGGCGGGCTATGACCTCTTGGGGGTGATGACCGGCTCGGAGGGGCTACTGGGCGTCATCACCGAGGTCACCGTCAGGCTGTTGAAAAAACCCGCGACCGCGCGAGCGGTTCTGATCGGGTTTGCCGCCAACGAAACGGCCGGCGACTGTGTCGCTAAGGTGATCGCCGGCGGCATCATTCCGGCTGGCATGGAAATGATGGACCGTCCGGCGATCCACGCCGCAGAAGAGTTCTGCGGCTCCGGCTACCCACTCGATGTCGAGGCGCTGCTCATCGTCGAGCTCGACGGCAACGTCAGGGAAGTCGACGAGCAGATCGATCGCATCTGCGCCATCGCACGCGCGTGCGGCGCGGTTTCGATCCGATCGAGCGCAAACGAGGGCGAGCGCCTGGCATTCTGGGCGGGGCGCAAGTCGGCGTTTCCGGCGGTCGGTCGCATTTCGCCGGACTATTACTGTATGGACGGCACGATTCCGCGGCGCCGCTTGCCCGAAGTCCTACGCCGCATGACCGAGATGTCGGCACGCCATGGCTTGCGGCTCGCTAATGTTTTCCACGCCGGCGACGGCAACCTGCACCCGCTCATTCTCTACGACGCCAATAAACCGGGCGAGCTCGAAACCGCGGAAAAATTCGGTGCCGAGATTCTGACCCTCTGCGTTGAGGTCGGCGGGGTCTTAACCGGCGAGCACGGAGTGGGGGTCGAGAAGCGCGATCTGATGGGAACGATGTTTACCGAAAGCGATCTCGCGCATCAACAGCGGGTTAAGTGCGCTTTCGATCCGGCCGGTCGACTCAACCCGGGCAAGGTGTTTCCGATCCTTCATCGGTGCGCCGAACTTGGTCGAGTCCACGTCCGCAAAGGCCAGGTTCGTTTCCCCGACCTACCTCGATTTTGACGATGGAACCGGTATTCCGCCCAGCGAGCGAGGCCGAACTTTGCGCGGTCATGACCTGGGCCCTCGGCGAATCGGTACCGCTCGAGCTCGTCGGGCATGGCACGAAACGTGGCTACGGACGTCCGCTGCGAACCGAACGCCTACTCGATATGTCAGGGTTCTCGGGCATCACGCTCTACGAACCGGCCGAGTTGGTTCTTGAGGCAAAAGCTGGAACGCCGCTCGCCGAGATAGAGCGCGCAGTCGCGGCGGAAGGTCAGATGCTTGCGTTCGAACCCGCCGATTGGGGGCCGCTCTACGGGGTCATGCCGGGCCAGGCGACGCTCGGTGGGGTAGTTGCCTGCAACTTATCGGGGCCACGGCGAACGACCGCCGGGGCTGCGCGCGATCACGTGCTCGGGTTTTCCGCCGTCTCCGGACTAGGCGAGTCGTTCAAAGCCGGCGGCCGTGTCGTCAAGAACGTGACCGGCTACGACCTCAGCAAGCTGTTGACCGGTTCGCACGGCACGCTCGCCGCCCTGACGACGGTGACGATCAAAGTCCTTCCGGCGCCCGCCGAGACCCGAACGCTGGCGCTACTCGGGCTCGATGACCGCGCCGCACTTGGATTCTTTGGCGCCGTGGCGCGCGCCGGAGTCGACGGATCGGGGCTCGCGCACCTTCCCCTGGCGGCAGCGCTACGTATTTCGCTGGACGAGGTCGCGCGTGAAGGCACAGCGGTCACGGCCATCCGGCTCGAAGGGACCAGCACGGCGGTCGAAGAACGGATGGCCGAACTCCACCGACTGGCGGCGGCAAAGGGAACCGTCGCGATCCTCGATCGCGATCGCTCTCTCGCATTCTGGACCTCGCTCCGCGATGTCGGGCCATTCGTTGCCGATCATGGCACGAACGCGCTCTGGCGGGTATCGGTGCCGCCGGCAAGCGGGGCTGCCGTGGTCGCCGCGCTCGCCGCCGGACGATCAATCGAGCATTTTTTCGATTGGGGTGGTGGACTCGTTTGGATATCCACGCCGCTCGCCGATGATGGCGGTGTCGCGGCGGTCCGCACCGCCGCCGCAAGCGTCGGCGGCCATGCGACTCTCGTCCGAGCGCCAGCCGACTTGCGGGCGGCGATTCCAGTGTTTGAACCAGAAGCGCCGGCGCTCGCCGCCCTCACGCGCCGAGTTAAGGAAAGCTTCGATCCGCGCTCGATCCTCAACCCGGGCCGGATGTACCCCGGCGTTTGATCGCGATGCAGACCAATTTCACGCTGGCGCAACTCGCCGATCCGAACGTCGCGGAGTCGGAGCGGATTCTCCGCAAATGCGTTCATTGCGGTTTTTGCACCGCGACGTGTCCGACGTATGTGCTGCTGGGGGACGAACTCGATAGTCCGCGTGGGCGGATTTATCTCATCAAGGAGATGTTTGAACACGGGCGTGCCGCGACGAAAACGATCGTCACGCATATCGATCGCTGTCTCTCTTGTCTCGCCTGCATGACCACCTGTCCGTCGAGCGTGCATTACATGCATCTGGTCGACAATGCGCGCCGCCATATCGAGGAAACGTTCGTGCGCCCTTTTTTAGACCGGATGCTGCGGTTGCTGATCGCGACAGTGATGCCGAGCCCGACCCGGTTCCGGCTTGCGCTTGTCGCGGCGCTGATTGCGCGGCCGTTCCGCCGTCTTCTCCCGGCACGGCTCGGGGCGATGCTCGCGCTGGCGCCGCGCGCGCTACCCAGCCGCTCGGCGGCGGGCGGGACGGGGATTTATCCAGCGATCGGCCAACGACGCGCGCGCGTCGCGCTGCTGTCCAGCTGTGTTCAGCCGGTTCTTGCCCCGGCGATCGATGAGGCGACGATCCGTGTTCTCACCCGGCTCGGCTGCGAAGTAGAGGTCGCCCGGGGCTCTGGTTGTTGCGGCGCGCTCACCCATCATATCGGTCGCGAGTCGGACGCACGCGCGAGCGCGATCGCCAATATCGCCGTTTGGAGCGAATCGATCTCTGGCGGTGGCCTCGACGCGATCATCAGCAACGCCTCGGGCTGCGGCACGATGGTCAAGGACTACGGCCACCTCTTTCGCAACGATCCGGTTTGGCGCGACAAGGCAGCGCAAATCTCGTCGCTGACCCGTGACGTTTCCGAGTTCATCGCCGAGCGTAAACTCTTGGATGGAACGTCCCCGTTGGCGGGGCTGTTCACCGTCGCCTACCACGACGCATGCTCGTTGCAGCACGGACAACGCGTCATCGAACAGCCGCGGCGCCTGCTCACCCGATTGGGGTTCGCCATTGCCGCGATCGATGAGGGCCACCTTTGCTGCGGCTCGGCCGGGTCTTACAACCTGCTGCAGCCGGAGCTCGCCCAAGCTCTGCGCGACCGTAAAGCCCGGCACATCGTTGCCACCGGGGCCGCTATCGTCGCGACCGGAAACATCGGCTGCATGGTTCAATTGCGCGGCGCGCTCGATCGTCCGGTCGTTCATACCATCGAGTTGATCGACTGGGCGACGGGGGGGCCGCGGCCGGCCGCCGTCGATACTGTGGCGGGTCTGGAGAACGGCGCGTCGCTAGCGTAAGATAGCGCCATGGTTTTCGTGCGCTCGTGCCTCGTCTTGCTCGTTGCAACGTTTATGGCGACTACGGTCATGGCCGATCAAAAAGACGCACGGTTGACCGATCTCTTCCAACGCCTGCATGACGCCGAGGACGCCGAGGAATCGGCCCCGATCCAGGCGAAAATTTGGCTGCTATGGCACCAGTCCGGTAGTCACACTCTCGACCTTCTGATGGAGCGCGGGATCAGGGCGATGGAAGCCGACGACTTCGAGATCGCGCTCACCATGTTCAACTCGATCATCGAGATCAAACCGGAATTCGCCGAGGGCTGGAACAAGCGAGCGACGCTCAACTACATGACTGGTCGCCACGAGGAATCGATCAAGGACATCGAGCGGACGCTGAAGCTCGAGCCGCGTCATTTCGGTGCATTGTCGGGTCTTGGCATGGTCAACATGGCGTTCAAACGCAACGAGGAAGCGCTCAAGGCGTTCCAGCGTGCGCTCGACGCCAACCCGCATATGCCGGGGGCCCGCATGCAGGTGCAGTCGCTCGAACGCCTGTTACGCGGGCAACGAGTCTAACGTTTCAACGACGCTTTTAGTGCGCTCGCCGGCGCTACGCCGGGTGGCTTTCTTCGCCGATCCAAGCAACCCGAAGAACGTTTGTCATCCCTGGGGTGCCGAAGGGGACGCCGGCGGTGATGACGAGGCGGTCGCCGTCCTTAGCGATGCCTTCATGTTTTGCGACATCGCAAGCTCGTTTCACCATGTCGGCGAAATTCCGCGCATCTTCGACTTCGACGCTGTGTATTCCCCAGACCAGCGCTAGTCTGCGCGCGGTCTCGCGCCGCGGAGTCAGACATATGATGTAGGGCACGCCTGGCCGTTCGCGCGCTGCCCGAAGCGCCGTCGTGCCCGATGTCGAGAATGTGACGACTGCGGCTGCATTGAGCGTTTCAGCGACCTGACGTGCGGCTGCGGTGATCGCATCGGCTGTGGTCGCTTCTGGGTTGGTGTCGTTCGCGCGCATCAGCGATTCGTAGAACGGATCTCGCTCCACTTGGCGGGCGATACGATCCATGGTTTCGACCGCTTCGACCGGATATTCGCCGGCGGCTGACTCGGCCGAGAGCATGACCGCGTCGGCGCCGTCGTAGACCGCCGTCGCAACGTCGGAAATTTCAGCCCGCGTCGGCGTCGGCGAGCGCACCATCGACTCGAGCATTTGGGTTGCGATGATGACCGGTTTGCCGGCGCTCCGTGCGGCGCGCACGATGCGCTTCTGTAGACCCGGAACTTCTTCGAGCGGGAGCTCGACGCCGAGGTCGCCGCGAGCGACCATGATGCCGTCGGCGCGCTCGATGATGTCGCTCAACCGATCGATCGCCGCCGGCTTTTCGATCTTGGCGATGATGCCGGCGCGCGTTCCGATTCGAGCGCGTGCCTCATCGATATCTTCGGGCCGCTGCACGAAGGATAGGCCGATCCAGTCGACGCCGAGTTCGAGCGCGTAGTCGAGATCTCGCCGGTCCTTCTTGGTCAACGGCGATATCGGTAAAACGGCGCCGGGCACGTTGACGCCCTTGCGATTGGTGAGTTTGCCCCCGACCGTGACGATGCCTTCAATGAAGTCGGCGCCTACTTTCTCAAGACGCAGCCGAACTCGTCCGTCGTCGATCAGCAGGTCGGTGCCTTCTTTGATCGCTGCCAAAATCTCCGGATGTGGCAGCGGGGCGCGCCGCTGATCGCCAAGGCTCTCGTCGAGGTCGAGCCGAAACTTGTCGCCGACGGTGAGCATAACCGCATCGTTCACGAACGAGCCGATTCGAAGCTTCGGTCCTTGCATGTCGGTGAGGATCGCGATGGCACGGCCGCTGCGCGCCTCGATCTCGCGGATAATCGCGTGGGTGGCTTTGTGATCTTCGTGTTTGCCGTGGCTGAAGTTGAGGCGGAAAACGTCGGCGCCCGCGTCGAACAGCTTGCGAATGACCTCGGGCGACGAACTCGCTGGGCCGAGTGTCGCGACGATCTTGGTGCGGCGATGACGGATCATGCGTTCGTTCCAACCGTGTTGATCTTAGCTCAAATGAACGGATCGGGTGCGACCGTCAAGCGAGCACGACTTGCCGGTTATAGGTTTCGCGCGCGAAAAACGACATCATGAACGATATCGACGTGCACGCGGGGAATAGCAGGAACGCGGTTCGGTAGTCGCTAGCGCTATAAGCCCGGACACCGTCCAGAAACGCTCCGTGCCACTGTAGATCGAGGAAGTACCCGGTCAGGGGCTGCAAAATCGCGACCGAGCCCATACCGAAGGCATTGATGAAGCCAACGACCGTACCGCCGTACTCCGGCACATTGTGTTCGCGCCCGAGCGCGAACACGACCATGACGAAGCCGCTGCCGGCCCCGTTGAGGAACAACACCGAGTAGAGAAGCGCGCTCGGCAACTGTGGCAGTCCCAAGATAACGGCCCACGTCGCGAGGTTGAGCGCCGGCCCGATGTAGATCGGCGCTTTGCGCCGCCCGAGGCGGTCGGAGAGAAACCCGGCCGCGGGCGCGCCGAGCGCGAAGCCGATGAAGACGACCGACATCAACGCCGCGGCGGCCGGGCGCTCAAGACCGTAGGCGACCATCGCGTAGGGGACTCCCCACAGTCCGGCGAACGCGATAATGCTGCCGCCGAGTAGTGCTGAGTACGTCGCCAGGACCCAGGTCTGCGGCGTCGCGAGCACGCGTCCCAGCGCTCGGCGCATGCTGATCTGCGGAGCCGCTACCGGAGGCGGCGCGCCGACGTAGTCGCGGACCAGAACCCAAGTGGCGATCGCGAGGAGTACGCCGAAAACGCCGGCCCACTGCTGGGTCGCGCGCCAGCCGAACGCCTCCACCATCGCCGCCAGCGGCGCTTGACCCAACAAGGCCCCCATCGTGCCGATAAACGTGGTCATGCCGGCGACGGTCGCGAACCGGCCGGGCGGATGCCACACCATGATCAGCTTCATCGTTCCGATCAGGGCGACGGCGACGCCCGTGCCGATCAGGAGCCGGCCCGCGTAGGCGATCTCGATCGTCGTCGCGACGCCGAACAACACGCTTCCGGCGGCGGCGACTAATGCGCTCACTGTCAGGATCCGGCGCGCGCCCCAGCGATCGAGTAGGACACCGAACGGAAGTTGCAGCGATCCGTACGCGTAGAAATAAAACGCGGACAGATTGCCTAGAATGACGGCGGACGCTGAAAACGCTTGCATCAGGTCGCGCACCATCACGCTCGGCGCGATGCGAAGGAAGAAACCGTAAGCGTAAAGGAGGGCGCCCAGGCTCCAAACGATCCAGGCAAGCGCGGCGACGGGCCGACGTTCAATCAGGCTCATTGTTGGCTCTGGGCAGGTCGTTCGAAAGCGACCGTAGCGAAGGTGACTCTTCGGCCAAGTATCGGCCAAAGAGGCACCGCGTTCAACCGCGCCGCCTTTGACCGTCGGTGGCGTGCGCCCTAGGCTACCACCGGACGGTGAAGCAATGGCAGCGCGACCGACGAACCTGCGGGTCAATGGCGAACGCCTCTGGCAAAGCCTGATGGCGATGGCCGAGATCGGCAAAACGCCGAAAGGCGGCGTGAATCGTCCGGCTGCCTCCGATCTCGATCGCGACTCGCGCGACCGCTTTGTCGCCTGGTGCCGCGACGCCGGACTGGCCGTCCGCATCGATCGGGTGGGCAACATCTTCGCGCGGCGCGGGGGCCGCGACGACACGCTGCCGCCGATCGTCGCCGGAAGCCACCTCGACACGCAGCCGACCGGCGGCAAATACGACGGCGCCTACGGCGTGCTCGCCGCGTTCGAAGTGGTGCGCACGCTCGACGACGTTGGGATCGAAACCTTGTCGCCGATCGAGGTGGTGGTGTGGACCAACGAGGAGGGGGGTCGGTTCTCCCCGGCCTGTACCGGTTCCGGGGTTTTCGCCGGGGTGTTTGAACTCGACTATGCACGAGGCCGGGTCGATCGCGACGGCAAAACGCTCGGCGCCGAGCTTGCGCGCATCGGCTATGCCGGCCCCGACCAGGTCGGTGGCGGTCCAGTCGGAGCGTATTTCGAGGCCCACATTGAGCAAGGTCCGATCCTTGAGATGGAGCGTAAGACCATCGGCGTCGTGACCGGCGCGCAAGGCGTGCGTTGGTACGATGTCGTGCTCGATGGACAGGCGGCGCATGCCGGAACGACGCCAATGAACCGGCGCCGCGACGCGCTGCAGGGTGGTGCCGAGTTGGTGATGGCGATCGACGCCTTGGCCCACCGCCATGCGCCCCAGGCCGTATCGACGATCGGCGTGCTCGATGTTGCGCCAAGTTCGCGTAACACCATTCCGGGCCGGGTGTCGTTCACTGTTGATCTCCGCCATCCGGACGCCGGGGTTTTGGCAGCCATGGACCGTGAATTTCGTAGCGCCGTCGCTGCTGTCGCCGAGCGGCGCAAACTCGGGTCCTCGATCGAGGAAGTGTGGAATTTTCCGCCGCCGGTATTTGATCCGGCCTGCGTCGGCGCGGTCCGCGAGGCCGCCCGTGCACTAGATTTTTCATCGCGCGAGATCGTGAGCGGGGCGGCGCACGATGCCTGCTATATGGCGCGCATCGCACCGACGGCGATGGTGTTCGTGCCGTGCGCCGACGGCATCAGCCACAATGAAATCGAAAGCGCCACGCCGGTCGACCTTGCGGCCGGCTGTGACGTACTGCTGGGTGCGATTCTGGCCCGCGCTGGCGTGCTCTGACACCGATTCTGTCGATTACGCCTCGTTCGCCGACGTTGAGGTCGCGGGTTACGGCACTGCGGCGACGGGCGCCCAGAGAACGTCGTCGATCGCTGCAGCGCCGGTTACTAACATGATGAGTCGATCGACTCCAAGCGCGATCCCCGCAGCATCGGGCATTCCGTGCTCAAGCGCAGCTAAGAAATCCTCGTCGATCGGATAGCTCTCACCGTACAGCGTGCGTTTTGCCGCCACGTCCGCCTCGAAGCGCCGCCGCTGAGTCGCGCCCTCGGTCAGCTCGCTGAACCCATTCGCCAGTTCGAGTCCGCACACGTACAGCTCCATCCGCTCGGCGACCTGCGGATTGCTTGCGCTGGGCCGCGCCAGCGCCGCCTGTGAAATCGGATAGTCGTAGAGGATCGTCGGTGCCGGGTGTCCGAGATGAGGCTCGATGCGCTCGAGGAAAACACGGAAAAAAACGTCGTCCCATGAATCGGAAGCGGCCACGCGAACGCCGATTCGAGTTGCTTCCGCTGCGAGCCGTCGAGCCTCCGACCGGCCGGGGTCGGCAATGGTTGCGAAGAGATCGATGGCGGCATAGCGCGCGAACGCTTCGGCAACGGTTAGGTATTGCCACGGCTGTCGTGGCTCGGATTCGAGTCCCCGGTGAGTAAAAATGCCCCGACCGCCTTGTGCGAGAGCGCGACCGAGCAACGATTCGCAATCGCGCCAGAGTGTCCGGTAGTCGACCTGCGTCCGATACCATTCGAGCATCGTAAATTCGGGATGGTGTGAATTGGACCGTTCGCCATCGCGAAACGCGTGCGTCAGTTGAAAGATCTTCGGCTCGCCGGCGACAAGAAGTTTCTTCATCGCGAACTCGGGCGACGTATGGAGGTAGAGCGTTCGGGCGCCTGCCGCGTTGGGGTCGTGTAGTTCGGTCCGGAACGCTTTGAGGTGTGGCTCGAGTCCGGGCGAGACCTGGAGCGCTGGCGTTTCGACCTCGATAAACCCTTCGGAGTCAAACCACGCGCGGAGCGCTCGCGTCACCTTCGCCCGGCTCGCGAGATTGGCCCGGCGCCGTGCGTAGACGTCGGGCCGCCACCAGGGTTGCTGCTCGGCCATCGACTCAGCGTTCCACGCTCGCCAAGCGGGCGAGCACGACGCCCGCGAGGATAACGCAGCCACCAAGCGCCTGGAGTGCTCCCATGCCCTCGCCGAGCAGGGCCCAAGCGAGCAGCGCGGCAGTCGCCGGTTGGACCAGGAGAGCGACCGAAGAAAACGAAGCCCGCAGGTGGGCGAGCGCGAACGCGTTCAACCCTTGGCCCGTTACCTGCGACACCCAGGCGATTCCAAGCAAAACCAACCAACCGGCCGTCGTGGTCGCGATGATCGGCTCGCCGAAGGTCGGGGCGAGCGGGAGCAGGCAGAGGGCGCAGATCGCGCTCGACCACGCCATGATGCGCATCGTCGAGAGTGTGGGGCGGGCGCGTTTGATCGCCACCAAATAGGCCCTGTAAAAAATGGCGGTGACGATGCCGAGCCCGTCGCCCCATGCTTGATGGGTCCCGACGAAGAGACTTGCGCGCACCATGACGACGATGCCGGTGAACGCGAGGACGAGGCCGAATAAAAACTTTGGCGTGATGCGCTCTTTGAACCAGGCCCATGCGACGAACGTGACGAAGATCGGCGTCAGATTCGAAAGGAGGGTCGCGTTGGCGACGGTGGTGAACTGCAGCGACCAGTGCCAGAACGCGAGATCACCCGCGAACGACACGCCGGCCGCGACGAGCGTCCACCATTCCTGCCGCGTGAGCACCGCCGGCGCCGCGACTGACGGGCGGCTCGGCAACGGGTCGAACACCCATACCCAGCCCCATAGGAGCGGCAGCGATAGGAACGCGCGGTGGAACGCGGTCGCCGTCGGTCGAAGTTCGCTAAGGCGCACGAAAATCGGCGAGAACTCGATACCAACCGCGCCGACGATCAGCGCCGGAAGGGCGTAGCGACTGACGCCGGTCATCCTGGTGGCGCTCGCGGTAGGCATATTCGAAGGACTATGCAGTAGCAAAGGTGCGTTATAGGACATGGTGCCCGGTCCACCAAGATCGACCGGAAGCGATCACGGCGCAACGTCGACCCCCATGGACCAGGATTCAAC
>SHVV01000059.1 GCA_009694095.1 Alphaproteobacteria bacterium
CGCAAGATTGTCCGTACCGCGATCCTCGACGGCAGTAGTCGCATCGACGGACGCGATACCAAGACGATTCGGCCGATCGTAGTCGAAGTCGTCACGCTGCCGCGCGCGCATGGGGCGGCGCTCTTCACCCGCGGTGAAACGCAGGCGCTGGTCGTCGCGACTCTCGGCACCGGCGAGGACGAACAGATCATTGACGCGCTCGAAGGCGAGTATCGCGAAACCTTCATGTTGCACTACAACTTCCCGCCCTACGCGACCGGCGAAACCAAGTTCCAGCTCGCTCCGGGGCGTCGCGAAATTGGTCACGGCAAACTGGCGTGGCGCGCGATGCGGCCCTTGTTGCCCAAGGCCGCGGATTTTCCCTACACGATTCGGGTCGTGTCCGAGGTGACCGAGTCGAACGGATCGTCATCGATGGCGACCGTGTGCGGCGCGTCGCTCGCGCTGATGGATGCCGCCGTGCCGATCAAGCGTCCCTGTGCGGGCATCGCCATGGGGCTCATTTTCGACAATGGCAAGTATGCCGTGCTCTCGGACATCCTGGGCGATGAAGATCATCTCGGCGACATGGATTTCAAAGTTGCCGGAACCGAGATCGGAATTACGGCGCTGCAGATGGATATCAAGATCACCTCGGTCACCGAGGAGATCATGCGCGTCGCACTCAACCAGGCGCACGACGGCCGCATCCACGTACTGAACGAAATGAGCAAGGCGATATCGCGCTCGCGCGAAGCGATTAATCAGTACGCGCCTCGAATTACGACTCTCACGATTCCGAAGGACAAGATCCGCGAAGTCATCGGCACGGGCGGCAAAGTCATTCGCGAAATCTGCGAAAAAACCGGCGCCAAGATCGACATCGAGGACGATGGCACGATCAAAGTGGCGGCGACCGACAATCGAGCGAGCGAAGCAGCGGTGCAGTGGATCAAGAGCATCGTCGCCGAGCCGGAAGTTGGAACGATCTATACCGGCAAAGTAGTGAAGGCCGTCGATTTTGGCGCCTTTGTCAACTTTATAGGCAATCGCGACGGCCTTGTTCACATCAGCGAACTATCATCCAAACGTGTCGGCAAAGTTGCCGACGTTGTCAAGGAAGGTGACGAGGTCAAGGTCAAGGTGTTGGGGATCGATGATCGCGGCAAGGTGAGGCTTTCGATGCGTGCCGTCGATCAGGCAACCGGCGAAGATATTTCGGAGAAGAAAATCCAAGCCGAAGGTTAAGGACTCCTGCGGCTAAACCAGTTGGGCGCATCCGCGAATTGCCTTATATTCATTCTAGAGAATGGAGGCCCGTGGGTCGCCGATGAAGAATCTCAACGCCATCCTGATGGGGGGGCGAGAAGTCATTCCGCTCGTCGAGGGTGGAAAAGGCATTTCCATATCCAACGGGAAAAGCTCGGGCGCGTGGGCCGCGTGCGGCGGGGTCGGGACGTTTTCCGGCGTCAACGCCGACATCAGAGACCCTGACGGCAGGATTCTGCCGCAGATTTATCACGGTCGCACCCGCCGGGATCGTCACGAAGAGCTCATCGATTTTTCGATCGCCGGTGGCGTCGACCAAGCCCAGATCGCGCACGAGTTTGCCGCCGGCAAGGGCCGAGTGCACATAAATGTGCTTTGGGAGATGGGCGCCTGCGAACGCGTGCTTCAAGGCATTCTCGAAGGCGCCAAGGGATTGATCCACGGTATCACCTGCGGCGCCGGCATGCCGTATCGTCTCGGCGAAATCGCGGCGAAGTTCGGCATTCACTACTATCCGATCATCTCGTCGGCTCGTGCGTTCCGCGCGTTGTGGAAGCGCGCCTACCACAAGTTCGGCGATATGTTGGGGGCTGTTGTTTATGAGGACCCGTGGCTCGCCGGCGGTCACAATGGTATCTCGAACAGCGAGAACCCGGAAAAGCCTGAACCGCCATATTCGCGCGTCGCCGCGTTGCGCCAGCAAATGAACGAGTTTGGTCTGCGCCAGACGCCGATCATCATGGCGGGCGGGGTCTGGTATCTCCGCGATTGGGAAGATTGGATCGACAACAAGGAGCTCGGCCCGGTCGCCTTCCAATTCGGCACTCGAGCGCTGCTGACTCAGGAGAGCCCGATCTCCGACGGCTGGAAGCGCTGGTTGCTCGAGCTCAAGAAGGGCGATGTGCTGCTCAACCGCTTTAGCCCAACCGGGTTCTGGTCCTCGGCCGTCCGGAACGGCTTCATCAACGAACTCAAGGACCGCAATGACCGGCAGATTCCATTCACCGAGGAAGCCGTCGGCGAGCACACTGCCGAGTTCGAATACGGCCCGCGCAAACGCAGCGTTTGCGTGACCCCGGGCGATGCTGTTCGCGGCCAAGCGTGGTGCAAGCAAGGCTTCACGGTGGCGATGAAGACGCCCGATTCGACAATGATTTTCGTCTCGCCCGAAAAAGCCGATCAAATCCGTACGGATCAGATCGAGTGCATGGGCTGCCTCTCGCAATGCCGGTTCTCGAACTGGGCGCAGAGTGAATCGGGCTCGACTGGTCATAAAGCCGACCCGCGTAGCTACTGCATTCAAAAGACCCTGCAAGACATTTCGCACGAGGGCGATCTCGACTCGAACTTGATGTTCGCCGGCAATGGGGCGTATCGGTTCTCAAGTGATCCGTTCTACGGCAACGGCTTCGTTCCGACGGTGAAGCAGTTGTTCGCCCGTATTTTGACCGGCGATTGAGCGCGGAGCTGCATCGCAATGGATGACCAGCTTCCACCGGCAACGGTTTCCAGTCGCCGCTACGGGGTTCTTATCCAGAAGCTGCGTCAAGCCGGGTTGCGCCCGACGCGGCAGCGGCTCGCGCTCGCGAGTCTTTTGTTCGAGCGCGGTAATCAGCATGTTTGCGCCGAAGCTCTTTACGATCAAGCGCAACGCGCCGGGATCCGGGTATCGGTGGCGACTGTCTACAATACGCTGAACCAATTCACTGCGGCCGGTTTGCTCCGCGAAGTTGTCGCGGTGCCCGGTCGTTTCTATTTCGACAGCAACTTAAGCGATCATCATCATTTCTTTTTCGAGGTCACCGGAACGCTTGAGGACATCCCGAGCGATCGCATGGTGCTTGCGCACTTGCCGGAGCCGCCGGCCGGTACCGCAGTCGCCCGCGTCGATATCGTCGTCCGTGTGCAACCGGTGAAGCCATCGCCCGTGTGATTAGCTTTAACCACCTTTAATATCTAGAAAAATTCTAATAATTGATGCATCTTATTTTAATCTCTATATTATTATCGATGAAGGATGGCTGGTGTCGGCTTAACAATTGTTCGATACTCGGCCATCAAAACCGCCTTTTAAAATCCAGGAGGATTCCCCGTGGCAAAGAAAATCAAGGGCACTAAAACCGAAGGTAATCTGAAGGCCGCGTTCGCCGGCGAGTCGCAGGCCAATCGGCGCTATCTCTATTTCGCGATGAAGGCCGACGTCGAAGGCTACAACGACGTCGCCACCGTTTTCCGCTCGACCGCTGAAGGCGAAACGGGGCACGCGCACGGTCACCTTGAGTACCTCTCCGAGTCGGGCGATCCGGCGACCGGCAAGCCGATCGGTCCGACGTCCGATAACCTCAAGGCGGCGATCGCGGGGGAAACACACGAGTACACCGATATGTATCCCGGCATGGCGCGGACTGCGCGCGACGAGGGCTTCGAAGAAGTCGCGGATTGGTTCGAGACGCTGGCGAAGGCCGAGAAGTCTCACGCCGGCCGCTTCCAAAAGGCGCTGAGCTCGCTCGAGTAGCCGCGCCGAACGCCTGAACCGTAACGGAAGGGGCATTCGCGCCCCTTCCATTTTGCCTCAAGGGGATACCGTGCGCGAGGGAAGCCTGGACGCACCGACCCGTCACTCGCTCAAGTGGCAGGATCCGGACTTTTACGATCCGCAGAAGCTCGATGACGAACTACGGCGCGTATTCGATATCTGTCACGGCTGCCGGCGCTGCTTCAATCTGTGTGACTCGTTCCCACGGCTGTTCGACCTCGTCGACAATTCGCAAACCGGAGAGCTTGATTCGGTAAAGTCCGAAGATTTCAAACCGGTGATCGACGCCTGCACCCTGTGCGACATGTGCTTCATGACGAAGTGCCCGTACGTTCCGCCGCACGAATTCAACCTCGACTTTCCGCATCTCATTTTGCGCGCCCGCGCCGCCGAGCAACGTGCCGGCAAGTTCAATTTCTTCCAAACTCAACTTGGACAGACCGATCGCAACGGTGCGTTGGCTGGCGCAGTAGCTCCGCTCGCGAATTGGGCTACCCGAACCGGAAACCGCCTGACCCGACTGATCATGGAAGGTGTCGCCGGGATTCATCGCGACGCCGCCTTGCCGAAATTTCACAGCAAGACGTTCCTCCGATCGGCCAAGGACGCGCCGCCAACGGTCAACCGCGAAGCTCCCGCCGCTGGCCGCAAGGCGGTCCTCTACGCGACCTGCTTCGTTAACTATAACAATCCGGATATCGGGATCGCCGCCCAAGCGATCCTTGCCAAGAACGGCGTCATCACCGAGGTGCTCTATCCGACCTGCTGCGGCATGCCCCAGTTCGAGCAGGGCCATCTCAGCGACGTGGCTGCGAAGGCCCGCAAAGTCGCCGCTGAACTCGGGACTTGGATCGACCGGGGCTATGATGTGGTGGCGCTCGTTCCGAGCTGCGCGCTGATGATCAAGTTCGAGTGGCCGCTCATCGTAACTGATGATCCGGCCGTCAAAAAACTTTCCGACGCGACATTCGACGTCACCGAATACGTCGTCGACATCGCCAAGAAGGAGGGGCTCTCTCCCGGCCTCACGCCGCTTCCGGGAAAGGTCGTGGTCCACCTTGCTTGTCATGCGCGCGCGCAGAACATGGGCGCCAAAGCGGCGGATATGATGAAACTCGTCCCCAACACCGCGGTCGACGTCATCGAGCGATGCTCCGGACATGGCGGCTCATGGGGAGTGTTGAAGGACAACTTCGAAGTGGGGTTCAAAGTCGGGGCGCCGGTCGCGCGCAAAGCGGTTGAGAGCGAAGCGCAGTTCGTCGCATCAGAGTGCCCTCTTGCCGGCGAACATATTGTTCAAGGGATGCAGCGGCTCGATCAAGGCTCAGCACATGATCGCGCCTATCACCCGATCGAACTGTTCGCCAAAGCCTATGGCTTGGCGCCGTGATCGAGGATCGCTCGATCGCTACACGACGGACGATCAGTGTTGCGGACGTTCTCCCGCCAGCTGAATACGAGCGCGTGCGCAAAGAATGGCGCGCCCGCATGCTCGATCTCAAACGTAACCGACGGGTCGCCGTCGGACCCTTCGCGACGGTACTGTTCGAGAACTGGGAAACGATGCGCTACCAAATTCACGAAATGCTGCGCATCGAGCGCGGCGGCGAGGAACAAATCGCCGATGAGATCAAAGCGTACGCCCCGCTTATTCCAAACGGACGCGAATTGGTGGCGACAATGATGTTCGAAATCGACGATCCTGATCGCCGCGCGCGAATGTTGGCGACCCTCGGCGGAGTCGAACGCACGGTTTACCTTAAAATCGGAGAGTCGAAAGTAGCCGGCGTTCTCGAGAGCGAAGTCGAGCGCACCAATGAAGACGGTAAAGCCTCGGCCATTCACTTCTTTCGGTTTCCGTTGACACCGGACCGAGCGGCGGTGGTGAAGAGCGGTAGCGCCGAGATCGTGCTCGGCATCGGGCACGCCAATTATGCCCACATGGCGATGTTGACCGAGAGCGTCCGAAGCGCATTGGCCGACGATCTCGACTGATCAATCGATCGAGCGCTCGCTGGGGTAGACGCCCCACAAGTATGTTCGTTCAATCCAACCGCGATAGTTGCCGGCTTTGACTCGGCACCAGTCAGGCTCGCACGACAGCAACTTGGCAATAACCCCAGACTCCACCAGCGCGACCGGCGTCGAGTTGGCATCTGGAGTCCGGTAAAGGACGTGGCTGTCGGCGTTGCCCGTCACGATGACAGCGCGCGAACCTGTCAGGAGGCTCCGGTGGGCCCATCCTTCGATGCCGTCGCGGTCGCGAATCTTGCGCCAAAGGTCATATTCAGCGATGACTTCGATCGGCAACCCGCGGCGGACAAAGACCCAAACGATCGGATATTGAACGCCGGGCCCGGCGCGCACGTTGACCTTGTCGGCACGCAGCGACACGAACCGCGGTAAATTCAAGTCGCCCGCGACGCTGGCCGAATCGCTTGCACCGACGAGAGCGGCGACAATCAATGCCGCGCGCCACAGTCGACGCACCTTAAGATTCAGCGGCCGCGATGGCATGCGTCGAAAGATCTCGAATTATCGGCGTCCGCCCGCAAAGCGGACAGTCGGGATCCGGCCGAACTTTGATTTTTCTGAACGTCGTTGAAAGAGCGTCGTAGATCACGAGGTGGCCGGATAAACTGTCGCCGATGCCGAGAACTTCCTTAACGATCTCCGTCGCTTGCAGCGATCCGATCGTGCCGGCGAGCGCGCCGAGGACGCCACCCTCGGAACAACTCGGGATCAAACCGCGCGGCGGCGCTTCGCGAAAGATGCATCGGTAACACGGATTGTCCCCGGCGAGGTAGGCTTTGTACGTCGCCAGTTGGCCATCGAAACCTAGGATCGCGGCTGAAACCAGCGGCCGTCGAGAGAAAAAACAGGCGTCGTTGAGCAGAAACCGAGTCGGGAAATTATCGCTCCCGTCGGCGACGACGTCATAGTCGCGAATGATGGGGAGCGCATTGGCCGCCGTCAGCTTCAGCGAATGGGCGATAAACTTGACGTCGGGGTTGAGCGCGGCCACGGTCGCCTGTGCGCTTGCGGTCTTGAGTTGGCCGACGCGTTCGGTGGTGTGGGCGATCTGGCGCTGCAAATTGGAAAGACTGACGGCGTCGAAATCGACGACGCCAATGGTACCGACGCCGGCCGCCGCGAGATACATGAGAAGCGGCGATCCCAAGCCGCCCGCACCGATGACCAGAACTTTGGCCTCCAAAAGCTTGCTCTGACCCTCGCCGCCGACTTCGGGAAGAATGATGTGGCGCGCGTAACGCTCGATCTGACTGTTGGAGAACTTCAAGGGCTGCTCTCGTCAACGTCGGCCGACGCCGGTCGAGCCAAATCCGTTTGCGCTGCGCTCGGTTTCCGGCAGTTCGTTCCCGACCGCGATCGTCGCCCGCGCGATCGGCGCGATCACCATTTGGGCGATGCGATCGCCGCGTCTAACGGTGTAGGGGTCGGGTCCGTGGTTGATGAGGATCACCTTCACTTCGCCGCGGTAGTCGGCGTCAACCGTCCCGGGGCTGTTGAGGACAGTGACGCCGTGGCGCAAGGCAAGACCCGAGCGCGGCCGTATTTGTGCCTCGAAACCCGCCGGTAACACCACCGCCCAGCCCGTCGGTATCGCCGCCCGATCGCCAGGAAGCAGCACGACGTCGCCCGACACCGCCGCTGCGATATCAAGTCCGGCGCTATCGATGGTAGCGTAGGCCGGAAGCGCGAGGCCTTCGCCATGCGAAAGCCGAACCAATGAAACGGCGACGGTTGTCATTCGGCGGCGAGTCGCCCGGCGAAATGGGATGCAATGCGCTCGACCAGCCGTGCCGCAACCTCGTCCTTGCTCAGTTCCGGCCATGCTTCGGTCGTTTCGCCGGCCAACAAGTGAACACGATTTCGGTCGCCGCCAAAGACGGCGCCGCCCGTCACATCGTTGGCGACGATCCAGTCGCACCCCTTGCGCGTCAACTTGTCGCGCGCCCGCGCAACGACGTGACCGGTCTCGGCGGCAAAACCGACGACCAGCGTTGGGCGGGTTTGCGGGTGCTTGGCGATTGTCGCAAGAATGTCTGGATTCTCGATCAAGGCGAGGGTCGGTGCGTCGCCGTCTTTCTTGAGTTTGAGCTCGTTTCTCCGTGCCACGCGCCAGTCGGCGACGGCGGCCGAAAACACCGCGATATCGACCGGTAGTGCTGCCTGGCACGCCGCAAGCATATCGGCCGCGGTCTCGACTTCAACGCGGCGGATGCCGGCGGGCGGCGCCACATCCGTTGGCCCGACGATGAGTGTCGTTTCGGCGCCACGGGCGGCCAGCGCGACGGCAATAGCGAAGCCCTGCTTACCCGACGAATAGTTCGAGACGTAGCGGACCGGATCGATCGGCTCGCGCGTCGGACCAGCCGTGACCAACGCAGTTCGCCCTTTGAGGCTGGCGCCCGCGGTCGGCGTTGCAAGCAACGTCTGCGCGGCGTCGATGATCGCGGCGACTTCGGCCATGCGTCCGATCCCGACTTCGCCGCAGGCTAGGTCGCCCGCGGCCGGACCGATGAAGCGCACTCCGTCGGCCGCGAGACGCTCGACATTGCGTCGAGTCGCCGCGTTGTTCCACATCTCGACGTTCATGCCGGGTGCGACGAGGATCGGTTTGTTCGCCGCGAGCAAAACCGTCGATGCAAGGTCGTCGGCCAAGCCCGCCGCCATTTTGGCGAGTAAGTCGGCGGTCGCCGGCGCCACGACGATCGCATCGCACTCGCGGGATAAACGGATATGGCCCATCGCGCTCTCGTCCAGCAGCGAGAAAAGTTCGGTATAGGCTTTTTCGCTAGCCAATGCTGCGACCGCGAGCGGTGTAACAAACTCGGCTCCGGCCTTGGTCAAAATCGCGCGCACCGACGCTCCGCGCTCACGAAACCGCCTGATGAGATCGAGCGACTTATAGGCTGCGATCCCGCCTGCGATGATGAGAAGAATCCGTTTGCCTTCGAGCATCAAGAGGTTCGCGGTGAATTTTCAAGCACCACCTTAAGGTATAGCGCGCGTCAGGGGCGTTCAAGCAATCGGCTAGAACACGATCAAGGCGACCAGCACGATTAAGGCCACGACCACCGCGATCTGCCATGGCCGCCGCTGCCGCTCCTGCTCTATCGCGATGGCGCGCGCGGTCTCCGGGTGAAGGCGCAACCCTTCGCCCGACAATTGAAGCGCTGCCGCTTCGGCGCGTTCGACGAGCCGTGGTATGCGGCGTGCCAAGGTGCCCATTTCTTCCAGGCCTTCGCGCATCAGGGCAGCCGGCCCAATCGCCATCCCAACTTGCTCGCCGAGTAACGGCTCGGCGATTTGCCACAAGTTGACCTCGGGATCGAGCGTGCGCGCAACGCCCTCGATCACGATCAGGGTCTTTTGCAGCAGCAAGAGTTGCGGCTGCGTTTCCATCGCGAACGTTTCCGTGATCTGGAACAACTGCGCGAGCAGGCGTCCGATCGAGATATTGCGCGGCGCACGGCCGAAGATCGGCTCGCCGATCGAGCGGCAGGCTTGCATGAAGGCGTCGCGCGACTGCGAGGCCGGTATGTATCCAGCTTCGAAATGCACCTCCGCGGCACGGCGGTAGTCGCCAGTGAGAAAGGCGAGCAACAGCTCGGCGACAAATCGACGATTCGCACGATCGAGTCGCCCCATGATGCCAAAATCGATGGCGATGATGTGATTGTCGGGGGCGACGAACAGATTTCCCGGATGAAGATCGGCGTGGAAGAACCCGTCGCGAAAGACCTGGTTGAGGAAGGCGCGGAAAAGATTGGCGATCACTCGGTTTAGGTCGTTGCCGGCGGCGATGAGTGCGTCGCGATCGTGGATAGGAACCCCGGCGACGAAGTCGATCGTGAGGACCCGCCGCTCCGTGCGCTGCCAGTCGACATCCGGAACCTCAAACGTCGCATCGCCGGCAAAATTCTCGGCCAATTCCGCCGCCGCCGCTGCCTCGAGTCTCAAGTCCATTTCGAGCGAGACGGTATTGGCGAAGGTTTTGACGACCGCGCGCGGTCGTAAGCGGCGCAAGCTTGGTTTGAAACGCTCCGCGAGACCGGCGAGCCAGTCGAAAAACGCGACATCGCGCTGAAACTCGGCTTCGATCCCCGGGCGCAGTATCTTGACGGCTACCCTGCGACCATCGCTGGTCGTTGCTCGATGTACTTGAGCGATCGACGCGGCGGCAAGTGGCCGCGTCTCGAATTCCGCGAATAGCTCGGGCAAGGTTTTTTTGAACGCTTGCGTGATTTCTAGCTTAGCGATCGACGCCGGAAAAGGTGGCAGTCGGTCGCGGAGCTTAGCAAGGTCGTCGGCGACCTCAGGGCCGATCAGATCGGACCTGGTCGAAAGAGATTGACCCAGCTTGATGAACGATGGCCCCATCGCTTGGAGCGCGGCCGCCAGACGTTCGCCCGGTCGGCCCGGGGCGCGATGCCGGGAAAAATACTCGATCGCCCCCCGCAGCGCGCGTGGTGGATCAAACGATTCCAGCAGAAAAAGCGCATCGTGGCGGGCCAGCGTGCGCGCCAGCGCAAAGAGGCGAACCGTATGCGTGACCGAGCGCAACACCGGGTCTAGAGGCGCCAACCGGAGTGGACGGCGGCTATGCCGCCCGAAAAATTGCGGTAGCGGACGTTTTCGAACCCGGCCGAACTGATCATGGTTGCGAACGTTGACTGATCGGGGAATCTGCGAATGCTCTCGACCAGGTAGGTATAAGCATCGCGATTGCCGGCTACGGCCGCGCCCAAGCGCGGCAGGATGTTGAAGGAGTATGCCTCGTATAGCCGATCGAGCGCCCGGACGTTGACGTGGCTGAATTCTAGGCAGAGGAACCGGCCGCCGGGTTTAAGAACGCGGTACATTTCGCGAAGTGCGGCGTCGATGTCGGTAACGTTGCGGATCCCGAACGCGATCGTCGTCGCGTCGAACATCGATGGCGCGAACGGCAGCTTTTCGGCGTCGCCGACGACCCAATCGATGCCGCCGACTTCGCCCCGGTCGAACATGCGGTCGCGTCCCTGTTCGATCATGGCGTCGTTGATATCCACCACGGTCACAAAAGCCGGACGGGCGGCCGTCCGGGTACGGGCGCGGTCGGCGATGTCTCCGGTTCCGCCCGCGACATCGAGAATTGCCTCGCCGGGGCGCGGATCGAGTCGGTCGATGAAGGCGTCTTTCCACAACCGGTGAACGCCCAACGACATCAAATCGTTCATCAGGTCGTAACGCTCAGCGACCTGGGTGAAGACGCTGCGAACCAAGCCTTGCTTAGCGTTGCGCGCGACTTTGCGAAAGCCGAAGGAAACGATGTCTCTTTCTTCTTTTTCAACCATTTACGGCAACATAGCCCAACCCAAAGGCAATGCGCTACTTTAGCGCCGATGCCCGAACTACCTGAAGTCGAGACAGTTTGCCGCGGCTTACGATCGAGCCTCGACGGACGGACGATCACCCGCGTTGACCAGCGTCGGCCCGATTTGCGGTTCCCTTTGCCGCGAGGATTTGGCCGCCGCCTCGAGGGTCGACGCGTATGCGCGATCGATCGGCGCGGTAAGTACGTCCTGGTGCGCTTCGATGCTGACATGGTGTTGTTGATTCACCTTGGGATGTCGGGTCGACTGATCATTCATCGTGGCCAGCCGAATCAGCTGGAAAAGCATGATCACGTCATTTTCACCGCAGACGATGGGACGACGATCGTGTTTAACGATCCTCGCCGTTTCGGGTCGATGGATATCGTCGCAACCTCGGCGATGGCCCGCCACAAGCTCTTGCGTTCCATGGGACCCGAGCCGCTTGATAAGGCGTTCCAATCGTCGGTGTTGGAAGCTTCGCTCCGCGGAAAGCGGACACCGATTAAAGCCGCGCTGCTCGATCAGCACGTCGTCGCTGGGCTCGGCAACATCTATGTCTGCGAAGCGCTGTTCCGTGCCGGCGTGTCGCCCCGGCGTCTAGCTCGGTCGGTGCGCCCCGATCGCATTAAGCTTCTGGTCAGCGCAATTAAGTCGGTTCTGACCGAAGCAATTGCGGCCGGCGGATCGAGCTTGAAAGACTACGTGCAAACCAATGGCGAGCTTGGATATTTCCAGCACCGCTTCGCGGTCTATGATCGCGAGGGTCAACCGTGTCCTGGCTGCACTTGCAATGGCGCCATCAAGCGTATCGTCCAAAACGGGCGATCAACATTTTATTGTTCGATGCGTCAACGATGAAGTCGCCGCGAAGAGCGGCGCGCACGGCGTTGGCGGCGCTCCTTTTTTCCACGCTGTTGATCGGCGGTGGCCGCGCGGCTGATTTCTTGGAAGCGATCGAGGACGTGCCGCTGATGGCGACCCTCCGCGAACTTCCCGAGACCGCTGTCCTCTTTGACAAGCCGAGCGGGCGCATCGTTGACGTGCATGCGGTTGGTCCGATGAAAATCGACGACGTAATCGCGTTTTACCGAGCAACGTTGCCCCAACTCGGTTGGTCAATCGACCCGGCACTAAATAAGGTTCCCAACGCTCGCGCATTTAGTCTTATGTTCACGCGCGAAGTAGAGCGGTTAACGATTGACGTCACGGTGTTCGATTCCGGCGTCAACGTTCGTTTCGGTCTTACGCCACGATAGCGGCAGGATAAAAAAACTATGCCTTATCAGACGATCATTGTCGAAATTAAAGGGCCGGTAGGACTTATCCGCCTTAATCGGCCCGAGGCGCTCAATGCTCTCAATGCGCAAGTGATGAGCGAGCTCGGCGAAGCGCTGGCTGTCTTCGAAGCGGACAACGCGATCGGCGCGATGGTTCTCACGGGCAGCGAAAAAGCCTTCGCCGCCGGTGCCGACATCAAGGAAATGCAGGCGAAAAATTTCATCGACGTCTACACCGAGGACTTCATCACTAGCGGTTGGGAAAATTTGTCGCGTTGCCGCAAGCCGGTGATCGCGGCGGTCGCAGGTTTTGCCTTGGGTGGTGGTTGTGAGATCGCGATGATGTGCGACATCATTCTCGCCGCTGACAACGCGAAATTCGGCCAACCGGAAATAAAGATCGGTATTATTCCAGGTTCCGGCGGCACACAGCGCCTGACTCGGGTCGTCGGCAAGGCCAAAGCCATGGAAATGTGCCTCACCGGCCGTCTGATGGATGCCGCCGAAGCCGAACGATCCGGCTTGGTGAGCCGCATTGTGCCGGCGGCGCAGCTTCTCGATGAGGCGATCAAGGTCGCAACCGAGATCGCTCACTTTTCGCGGCTAAGTGTTATGATGGCGAAGGAAGCGGTGAATAGAGCTTACGAGACGACGCTCACCGAAGGAATTAAGGTTGAGCGCCGCATGTTTCACGCGATGTTCGCAACCGAAGATCAGAAAGAAGGAATGGCCGCGTTCATCGCCAAGCGCAAGCCGCAGTTCAAGAATAGATAAGCTGCAACAGGGCAGTAGGTTGACGTTAGCGCAACGCTTGGCTATAAGCCGCGCCTCAGCGGAGAAATAGGAAATCGATGCCGACGCATAAGTCAGCCGAAAAACGAGTACGCCAAACGGCGCGTCGAACCGAGGTAAATCGTGTTCGGCGCAGTAAGATTCGGAGTTCGGTCAAGAAAGTCGAAGCCGCGATCGCTGCCGGCGATCGGAAGGCGGCGCAGCAAGCGTTGCGCGAAGCGCAACCGGTTTTGATGAGCGGCGCGACCAAAGGTACGGTTACAACCAAGGCCGCGTCGCGCAAAGTTTCGCGCCTCTCAGCGCGAATCAAGACGATACCTGCCTGATATTCAGGTCAAGCATGAAGTTGACGCCCGGCCGCCACGTGGGCGGCCGATTTGTTCTTGGGTGAATCGCGCCCGGGCACTCAACATCTAGCGACGAAAAATTTTTTGGCACACGAAGCGAGTGTGATTTCTTGCGCGCTGATTTAAAAAAAAATGTTGTTCCCCTTTCGGTCCCGTTGCGCGCTTCGAACCGTCGCTTTACGGTACAAAGCGTCGTCGCGAGATTACAGTAATTGTCTAATAAAACGCGATGAAATATAAAGTATCGTAAGTAAAATAACGCGTCGTACAAAGTCGCCTTCGTCTTCAGTAGAAGATCAGGCTC
>SHVV01000060.1 GCA_009694095.1 Alphaproteobacteria bacterium
GGCGACTATCTTGGCCCACGCTTCGTTGGTCGCGACTACGATAAAGCGTTTGGCATCGGCCGGCGGCAGAACGTTTTCGACGAGCCCGGCTTTCTTCATCACCTCGAGTTCATCGGCCGCCGACTTGAGCGTGAACTGCAAGCCCCATTCGTCGGTCGCGCGCGACGCCTTGAGAAGCGCGTCCTGAATGTCTTTCGGCAGGCCATCAAACTTCTTGGCGTTCATGATGTGGTCGACGATTGAGTGGTAGTAAGGCGGCCGCACGAGATATTTGGCAATTTCGTGATAGCGGAACTCGGCGACGCCGACCAGCGGCCAGGTCAGTCCTTCAACGACGCCGCGTTCGAGCGCCGAATAGGTTTCGGCTGGCGCGACCGCAACGGTCGAAACCCCGAGCGCCTTCATCATCGGCACTTGAAGGCCGAGCGAGCGGAATTTGCGTCCTTTCAGGTCGTCCAGGGTCGCGACCGGCTTGTTGGCGAACACGCCGTATCCGACGCCGGTCGACGGAAGTCCCAAAATCGTCACGCCGAGCTTCTTGCGGTGGATTTCGTCCATGAACGCCAATGCGCCTGAATCACGCAGCCCTTTCAGGCTTGCCATGTTCACCTGAAGGCCGACTCCCTCGGGAATCGCGTTGCCGTAAAAGCCGAAGGTCGACAGGCACATGTCGAAGACGCCTTTGGAGATCGCTTCCGGCGCTTGCAATGGCGGCATGGTTTCAGGCCCGCCCGCCCATTCGATTTTGAGGTCGCCCTTGGTGATCTCCCGGGCCTGCTTTTCAAGTTCATTGTAGAACTTGGCCCAAAAGAGCTGCGGCGCATGCATCGAGATGTATTTGATGCCTACCGTTCCCTGCGACATCGCCCATTTCGGCTTTGCCGCCACGCCGGCGACCAAAGCGCCCGCCGCCGCCGACCAAACGAACCGTCGGCGCGTCACGCCCGGGTTTTGCTTTGCCTTCATCGCTGTTCCCCCTGATGGTCTGACCAAATCCGGTGGCGATACTAAGCCGCAACGCCGCCTTCCGCTACACTGAGGTGAACCGGCAGGAGCTTGAGATAGGCACACCGTTCGACGTCCGGATTGCTGCCTTCGTCGCCCAAGGTATACTTACGCTTTAGACCGTTTGGTGGAGATTGCTGCGATGGGTATGGATGACTTGCGCTGGCCGCGCGCGGACTACAGCCGCGTTCCCTACAGCGTCTTCCTCGATCCCGCGCTGCATGCAGTCGAACAGGAGCGGATTTTTCGCGGGCCCATTTGGCTCTATCTCGGGCTGGAGGCGGAAATCCCCAATCCCGGCGACTACATCACGACTTTCGCCGGCGACACCTCGGTCGTCGTGGCGCGCGCGGACGACCGCTCTATCCACGCCTTCGTCAACCGCTGCGCCCATCGCGGCACACTCCTCGTCCGCAACCAACACGGCAACACGAAAGATTTTACCTGCGTTTATCACCACTGGTGCTACGACCAGAAGGGCGACCTGATTGGGGTTCCGTTCTTGCGCGGCCTCAAAGGCAAGGGCGGCATGCCCAAAAGCTTCAAGATGTCCGATCACGGCCTGCAAAAACTGCGGGTCGATACCTACGCCAGCGTGATCTTCGCAACCTTTCACCCAGAGGCCGAAGATTTGACGACGTTCATCGACGCGCCGATGTGCGAATACATCGATCGCATGTTCGCCAAGCCGGTCGAAATCCTGGGCTACACGCGCCAACGGATCCCCGGCAACTGGAAGCTTTACGTCGAGAACACCCACGACGGGTATCACGCTGGCTTGTTGCACCAAATGTCGACGACATTCGGCCTTTTCCGAGCCACCGAGGATGGCGGCATCACGCTCGATAAAGACAACCGCCACGAAGTCACGTCGAGCGTCCATTCGAGCGACGACGTCAAGGCATCGAAAGACGCTTACAAGGACATCGGTTGGCTCGAAGGCGGGCTCAAACTCAAAGATCCTTCGGTGTTCGAGTACGTCGACGAGTACGGCATCAACAAAGCGGCAAATTTATGCACGCTGTTCCCTAACGTGATCTTCCAGCAGCTTTCCAACTCGCTGGCGACGCGTCAAATTCGGCCGCGCAAATGGAACGAGTTCGAGCTTTACTGGACTTACTTCGGCTACAAGGACGACTCGCCCGCGCTTCGCAATACACGAATGAAAAACGCCAACATCGTCGGCGCCGCCGGCTACTCCTCGATGGAGGACGGCGAAGTCGGCCGGCTCTGTCAACTCGGTATCCAAGGCGGGGGCGCTGAGCAATCGGTGGTCGAGATGGGCGGGCTTGGCCCGATCGGAACGCAGTACACGACCGTCACCGAAGTGCCAATTCGTGGCATGTGGCACAACTACTGCCAGATGATGCGCATCCCAGTCGTTAACGCCGCCGAGTAGGCTTCGAACCAGTTCTCGTCTCAGGCCCGCAAGAATTCGATCATCGCTCGATTGAACCGCGATGCATATTCGGAAAAGGGTTTGTGGCCGCAGTCTTCGAAGAGGTCGACGCGGCAATTCGGCATCCGCTTTGCGCCTTCGACGGCCCGCTCCCACTTCGCGCGCGGATCGTGTCGGCCGATGACAACGAGCGTCGGAACTTCGATCTGTTCGAGCCGATCGTGGACGTGGTAGCGCGGATCGTTCGCCCACCGAACGATCCCGTCCGTCGTTTGCTCAAACGCTCGTTGACGACCGGGCAGAGCGAACGCCGTCAGTTGGTTGAGTAGAATTTCCTCGAACGTATCGGTCTTTACAAAGTTCGAGCCGACGTTGCGTTTGCGGAGGGTCTCAAGTGTCGGAGCTGCGAGCGCCGTCGTTTGATTGGCCTTGGCATCGCGCGCCGCCTTTTCCAACTCCGCCGGCGTATCGAAGACCGGCGCGCCGATTAGGACCAAATGCGTCATGGCCGACGGCCGAGAAAAATACCCCAGCGCGCCGATCATGCCGCCGAACGAACTGCCGGCAAACGCATAGGACTTGAGCCCAAGCGCGTCGGTGAAACGGAAGACATGCTCAAGTTGGGCAACTTGCGGCACTTCATCCTCCATGTCGCGAGCTTCCGTGAAACCGTGCCCTATCAAGTCGAGCGCAAAGACGGAAAAATGCTCGCCGAGCACATCGATATTTCGAACGAACGTATCGGCCGAAGCGCCGACGCCGTGCACAAGAAGAAGGTTCGGCCCATGACCCGCCCAGTAGTGGCGGGTGCGAACACCACCGAGAGAAACGAAGCCTGCGCGCATGGAAATGCTCCAAATCTAGCAAGACGAATTGGTCAATCGTTTATCACGAACCGTGATCGCCAGCCCATGCAGTCGACCAGCGGTGGGTCTCGCCTTGTCGTGGTCGCTTCAACTCGGCGACGAGGAAATTCCCGCGACCAGTGGTCCCCGTCCGATCCCGACCCGGGTCCACCAGTAAAAAAGTCCCGCCGTCGCCATAAGCACCGCTGCGCCAAGCACCGCCGCGAGCGGCGTTCCGGCGAGGTCAGCGATGGCGCCGACCGCTGGAGGGATCGCCGTGAGGCCGGCATAGTGCAACGTCAGATGAAATCCAAGCCCGGCGGAGCGGGCCTCGGGCCGGAGAACCTCGACCAGAAGAGACTTGATGATGCCCTGGGGCAATGCCGACGCAAGGCCGAGAACGCCGAGGAGAACGCCGGGGAGAACGCCCGCCGCCGGAACCAACGGGACCATCCCGACGCCGATCACCGTGACCGCGCACGATACGAAGACGATTGCGTTGGCCCGGCCGGTCCGATCGGCGAGCATGCCGCCCAGCGGCACGCCGACCGCGTACGCCCAAGGCGCGATACTGGCGAGTTGCGCTGCGGCGGCAGCCGATCGCCCGCTCTCAACCAGATAGAGCGGCAGGAAGCTCACCAGAGTGACGAATGCGGCGCTGCAAAAGCTGAACGCGACGCTCGCGAGCGCGACCAACCAGATTTCACGCTTGATCAGCCTGATTGGGCTGCGTTTTTCGCGGCTCGCCCGCGGCGCGCCAGGCGCCCGGCGATAAAAGCTGGCGATCAAGACCAATCCAGCAGCGGCGACGGCCGCGGTGGTTGCAAACACGACGAACAGAGACGTCGCGGCGGCGAGCGGCGCCAACGTGAGAAGCGCGAGCGCAATTCCGAGCGGCCACGACGACAGAAAAATCGCCATCGCGGTCGCCATTTCGCGCCCCGCGAACCAATCCATGACCATCTTGGTCAGCATGACGTTGACCAGCGCCGCGCCGACTCCGGCGACGACCCGGCCGCCGGCCGCCAGAGCGTACCCTTCGGCCGCCGCCGTCATAAGACCGCCGAGCACCATGATCGCCAAACCGACGACCGCGATCGCCTGCTCGCCGAAACGCCCACCGGCTATTCCGCCCGGCATCGACACCGCAATTCCAGGCAGTAGGTAGAGCGAAACAAGGGTGCCGAGCGTCGCGTAATCGATCGCGAGGTCGTGGATCAAAAACGGCGAGACGGCGCTCACCGATCCGAACTGGAACGCGAAGGTCGCTCGAACGACGACAAGAAGCGCGAGGATCGCCCAGCGGTTACTCATGTCGACGTCCCGCGCACAGTCGCGGTCCGGGGACCGCAGGGCGAATCCGCATTCCCGACCGTCGATTTTTTTTCATAATTCGACTACCTATTTTCGTGTAGCATGGTTTGAGGCTCGTCTTCTGGCGATCGAGTAGACCGGTCGACACGCGTTTGCTGTGCCGTAATAGCTTACGGCGAATTCGACGGACCTTCGGGTCCACCCTCGCCTTTGCGTTCGTTGGCGCCCCTTTGAGGGCGCCTTTTTTTATCACCAGATAGGATGGACCGCCCCATGGGAAAACGTTCTGCCCGCGCCCTGTCCCGATTCAATGACCGCTCGCTTCATCTCGTCGCCTCGAACCTACGCGCGAAGGAATTTCACGAGCACCCGCGCCAGCATCACTACGTGCGGCGCGTCAAGGCGCGGACCCAAAACCAGCAAGCGCTTCTCGACGCGATGGCGTCGGGGCCGGAAATCGCATGACGATCGAATTGTCGGAGTGATTGGGTCCGAGGTAGCTGAGTTCGACCGACTTGCCGCCGAGTTCGAGGGTGAGTGCCTCGCTGAACGTCAGGGTCGGAACCGCGGTCGGGCGCTTCTCGGCTACGATGTGGAATTTGTCGTTTTCGTGCGCGACGACGGTCGCAGTAGCGGCGAACACTTCTCCGCCCGAGATGTGATCAGCGTAGTCGTGGCTATAGATCACGCAGCGCACGGGAATATTCGGAAATCGCTTGGCAAGTTCTTCTTTCAGCCACTTGGCGGCATCGGCGTTAATCGGGTCGGTCGCCACGATTCCGCGCGACGTCACCATAAACACCGACGTGTGATTCGCGTTTTGAAAACGATAGACATCGCCTTTGATCTGCGTGATTTCGCGCTTGATCGGAAGCGGCGCTTGCGCCGGCGCGGCGCCGCTCAACGCAGCGCCAATGGCAAAGGTGGAAACCAATACGACGACCGTTTTCATGCCTACCCCCGATGCCTCTGTTCAGCCAGATCCGATGCGCTATCGCGCATGCATAATCGTTCGATGCGGGTGCCGCGCTGTGTCACAATTCTAAGATTTTAGGATAAGGTCGGCTGCGCCAGCCTTCTTTCGAAGCGTTTTTTGGAGTTTCGCCATGATCGTTGACGTCCATTCACACATTGCCAGCCACGACCTCTTGGCCGCGATCGATAAAATTCCGAACTTCAAGGGCTTCTTGGAGCGGGACAGCAAGGGCGCTTGGCAGATGCGGGGCTATGGACCGCTCGACCCGCCGGTTTACGACCTCGAGCCGCGCATGAAAAGTCTCGAACGCCGCGGCGTCGACCGTCAGTTAGTGGGAACGTTCAACCCGCTTCTCAACTGGCCAGGCGGCGCTCCCGACCAGGCGTTTTCTCGCTTGGTCAATCAGGAAACGGCGAACGCGGTCAAGCCCGGCAAGGGCCGGCTCGTCGGCATGGCGACGATCGCGTTCGGCGAGCCGGAGCACGCGGCGAGCGAACTTGAGCGCGCGATCGACTCCCACGGCTTCCCCGGCGCCCATTTGGGGATCGCCGCCGGCACGCGCCACCTCGACGACCCGGTGTTCGATCCGGTGTGGCGCGTCTGCGAGGAACGGAACCTGTTCCTCTACATGCACCCGGCGCGCGACCACGCCTACGAGAAATGCCGCGACTTCACCTTGAACACGATTGTTTTTTACCCGACCGAGACCTGCATCACCGTCAGCCGCATGATCTTCGCCGGGATATTCGAACGATTTCCTGGACTGAACCTATGCCTCGCGCACGGCGGCGGCACGCTCCCCTATCTCGCCGCTCGCCTTGACCGCGCTTACGACGCCCCCCGGTATGAGCGAAATCCGGCCCACTTCAAGCACATCACCAAGCGCCCGTCGGAGTACATCAAGCGCATCAACGTCGACACCTGCGTGTTCGGTGAAGCCCAGCTCGATTTCCTGCTCGGTTTCCTCGGACCAGAACGGCTTATGTTCGGCACCGACTATCCCTTCGAGATCGGCGATTCGGAAGGCGAGTGCGTCGCCCCCTGGCTCGGTCGCCAAGTACCCCAGATTCGCGCCAAGATCGAAGGCGGCAACGCCCAGGCGATCCTCGATCGGTCACACTGAGCGCTTGAGCCGTATTTGACGCGCGACGAGTCAGTAGCTTCGGGACTAGAGTTTTCTTTGCCGCCTCAGAAAATCGTCTCATGGCCTGGTATCGAGCGAGTGAACTTGAACAACTGAAGCTTGGCGAAGGCCAAGCGTTCTTCGGTGAAGCGTCGCTCGCGATCACCAAAGCATTGTTCCAATCCGGCATCGCCTACGTCACCGGGTATCAAGGCTCGCCGGCAGCCAACCTCTTGGACACCATCGCCCAAGCCGAGGACATCCGCAAAGAGCTCGGCATCCACGTCATTGCAGCAACGAGCGAAGCGGCCGCAGCCGCGACACTTGGCGCCTCGATCAACTTTCCCCTTCGCGGCGTGGCGATCTACAAAGCGACCGCCGGAACCGCCGTCGCCGCCGATGCGATCAACAATTTAGCGTCAGCCGGGGTCAAAGGCGGAACACTCATCATTGTTGGCGGCGACTATGGCGAGAAAGGGAATACCGGCCAGGAACGCACCATCGCGCTCGCGATGAAGTCTTCGCTCTGGCTGATGGAACCCAGACCCGAAGTCGCCACCCTCGTGCGCATGACTGAAGCGGCGTTCGAACTCTCGGAAGCGAGCAACGCCCCGGTCATGCTCGAATTTCGCCTTCGCGCCTCGCACGTTACCGGTGGGTTCATCGCCAAAAACAACAAAAAGCCGGCGTTCGCGCGCGATCTGATCGACAACGACAAATCCAACTACGACCGCCTGGTACTACCGCCCTCGAACTACCTCCACGAACGCGAAAAAATCGAAAAGCGGCTGCCGGCTGCCCGCGCCTTCATCCGCGAGCGGCGCTTGAACGAGGTCTTCGACGGCGATTGTCGAGATATCGGGATTATCACTGTGGGTGGGCTCTACAACGCCGTGGCATCGGGACTGCGTGAGCTCGGTCTCGCCGATGTGTTCGGCCAGGCGAAAATTCCGGTATACGCGCTCAACGTGACCTGGCCCCTCGTGCCTGAGGAAATCATCGACTTCTGCCGCAGCAAGCGTGCTATCCTCGTGGTCGAGGAGAGCCACCCGGCCTACCTCGAACAAGCCCTCGAATCGCTGCTGCGCAAGGCCCAAATCTCGACCGACATCGTCGGCAAGGACGTTCTTCCGAACGCCGGTCAATACACCGAGGCGGTGGTCCTCAAAGGCATCGCCAAGTTCATCGAGGGTTCGGTGCCCAAGGGCGTCGACCTCGACGATGTCATCGGACGCATGAAAAAAATTGGCGGCGTGGCGTCTCAGCCGGTATGGCTCAAGGCACCGCTGCCGGCACGCGACTCGACGTTCTGTACGGGGTGCCCCGAACGCCCGGTGATCAGCGCGCTTAAGCTCGCTAAACGCGAAATCGGACCGGTCCACATCTCGTCGGACATCGGGTGCCACTCCTTCTCGGTATTCCCGCCCTTCAACATGGGAAATACGATCTTGGGCTACGGCCTCGGCCTCGCCAGTTCGGCCGCGGTCGGGCGCGCGTTCGGCAAACGAACCATCGCCGTGATGGGTGACGGCGGTTTTTGGCACAACGGCTTATTGACCGGTGTCGCCGGCGGCTCGTTCAACGACGATGACACTGTTCTCTTGGTGCTCGACAACGGTTACACAGCATCGACCGGCGGCCAGACACTTCCGTCTTCGGGCCTCGTCGCACCGGGTAAAAAATCGAAACTTTCGATCGAAGCGGCGGTGCGGGCGCTCGGCGTCACCTGGGTTCGCACGCTCAATGCATACTCGGTCGCGACGATCCGCCGGACGATGGTCGAGGCGATGAAGACCAAAGCTCGCGGGCTCAAAGTGATCATCGCCCGCGGCGAATGCCAGCTGCAAGTGCAGCAGCGAACCCATGCCCAAACCCGCTCCGCGATCGCCGGGGGCGAGCGCACGGTACGGACTCGCTTTGGCGTCGACGACGAAATCTGTACCGGCGATCACGCTTGCATCCGGCTTTCTGGTTGTCCGTCCCTTTCGGTTAAGGCGAATCCAGACCCGCTCAAAGTCGATCCGATCGCGCACGTCAATCAGGGCTGCGTCGGTTGCGGGCTCTGCGGAGAGATCGCCCACGCAGCCGTGCTGTGCCCGTCGTTCCACCGCGCCGAGATCGTACACCACCCCTCGTCGATCGATCGGGCGGTCGCGTGGCTCAATCGCAAACTCATCGGACTATTCGACCGCGCAGCCGCGGAAGCAATGTAGAGGCGACATCGTGGCTCTTCCCGAGCGGCCGTACACCATCTTCATCTGCACCATGGGCGGCCAAGGTGGCGGCGGCGTCGAATCAATGGCGAGCCTCGGCGGCCGCCTCATCACGCGCTGGATCGTCGAGGCGGCACATACGGCTGGCTTCCCGGTTCAGTCGACGCTTACGCCAGGCACGGCGCAGCGAACGGGCCTCAGTTATTTCTACGTCGAGATCTATCCGATAAAGACGTCCGAACTCGGCGGACGCGCGCCGGTGTTTCGTTTGGCACCACGGCCGGGCGACGTCGATCTCCTGATCGCGTTCGAACTTGTCGAGGCCGGCCGGGCGTTAGCAGCCGGCTATGGCACGCCCGACCGAACCATCCTGATCGGATCAACCCACCGCTTCTATACCATCGCGGAGAAGGCGGCGGCGACCGACGGGCGCTTCGACTCGAACCTAATTCTCGCTGCCGCGCCCAAGGAGACCAAACAATCGATCTTGTTCGACATGGCGGCGATCGTTCGCGTCCACGGCGGTTCGATTAGCGCCGTGTCGTTGGGCGCGGCCACCGCGCTGGCCGAATTTCCGATTCCCGGCGGCGAAGTCGAGCGTGCAATTCGCCAATCCGGCGACGACGTTGCGGCAAATCTCGCGGCATACGCAGCGGGGCGCAACGCAGTTTCAACCGCCGCTGATCCGGCGGCGGAGACGAAACCGGAACCGCCGCAGGGTGCCGCTGGGATCGAGGACCTTGTTGCTCGCATCGAGGTGACATTCGCCCAATCGTGCCGCTCAATCGTGCGTGAGGGCACGAGGCGCTGCTTCGACTATCAAGACGCGGCGTACGCCGTCCAGTACCTCAACCGGCTCGATCCGCTGGTTCTCAAGGACCGCTCGGCCGACGGCGCGCTCACGCGCGAAACAGCCCGCTATCTTGCCCTGTGGATGACCTACGAGGACATCGTCCGCGTCGCCGACCTGAAAACGCGCCCCGAGCGACTACGACGAGTCCGGACCGAAGCTCGCGTCGACGGCGGCGAAATCGTTCGCATCACCGAGTTCTTCAAGCCCGGACTGGCGGAATGGACCGCGATTCTGCCGGCAGCGGTCGCGCGTCTGGCGCGACGATGGGCGCGCGCATTGGGGATCGAGCGGCGCTTGAGCGTCGGTCTTCACATCCGCTCCACCGCGCCGTGGGGCTTTGTGCTGCTGTGGACGATTCGACACCTGAAACGATTCCGCCGGAGGAGTCTCGGGTTCGCCGAGGAGAGTACCGCGATCGAACGGTGGCTCGCCGCCATTCTGCTGGCCATGCAAAAAGACCCCGGCATTGCCTTCGAAATTGCCGAGTGCGGACGGCTCATCAAGGGCTACGGCGAAACGCGCGAACGCGGCTATGCCAATCTCGAGCGGATTTACCGGGCGGCGATCACCCCAGCGCTCGGCGGCGATCTCGGCCCCCTACAGGCGGTTGCGGCGATTCAGAAATTGCGCGTCGCAGCGCTTGCCGATCCCGACGGCGACAAACTCGCAAAGGCCGAAGCAGATATCCGCGCTCACGCCATTCGGAGCGCCTGAACCGACAGTGAGATCGTTTGACGACGTGCGCTCGGCGTGGGAATACTCTGGCCGTCATTCAAAGCGTAGGGAGGAGGACCGTAATGCGCTACGCGACCGTAACAGCCCCCGATAACAGAGACTATTTCGTCCGCATCGAGAACGGCATCGCCACTCCGATCGGCCGAGCCAATGTGACCGTCGGCGTCGACCCGCTCCGCGTCTTGTTTGCAACGAAGAAAAATCCGGCCAAGGTCAAGGGAATCGCCAAATCGTTTCCGCTTGCGAAAGCCAAGAAGTGGCATTCGCCGGTGACGGCCCCATCCAAGGTGATTTCGGTCGGCGCCAACTATCGCAAACACATCGCTGAGGTCGGACTGGCGGTGCCTGAACTGCCGGTTTCGTTCGCGAAATATCCGAGCGCACTGACCGGCCACAAGCAACCGGTTAAGTTTCGGCGCAAGGACACCAACATGGTGGACTACGAGAACGAATTGATGATCGTCATCGGCAAGCGCGCCAAGGATGTAAAAAAGAAGGACGCGCTCAAGTACGTGTTCGGGTATACGATTGTCAACGACATCTCGGCGCGCGACCACCAATTCGGTGGCGACCAGTACTCCCGCTGCAAAAGCTTCGACACTTTCATGCCGGTCGGCCCGTGGATCGTCGGAACCGACGAGCTCAAAGATCCGCAGAAACTCGACATCCGCACCAGGGTCAACGGTAAGACGGTGCAAAGCAACAACACCTCCGACATGTTGTTTCCCTGCGCTCGTATCATCGAGTTCCTGTCTCAATACATGACGCTCGAACCGGGCGACATGATCACGACCGGTACGCCCGAGGGCGTGGGTTGGGGACGGACGCCCAAGCTGTTTCTCAAGGACGGCGACACGCTCGAAACCGAGATTGGCGGTATCGGCGTGCTCGTCAACCCGATTAAAGAATACAAATAGTCGTTTACGTTGTTTGAACCTTGGGGGCGGTCCGCAGGGGCCGCCCCTTTTCGTTTCCGACTCAGAATCAGAGACGAGCAAGAAGTGGTCGACCGTCAGGCGGTTGCCTCGTCCCAGCCCTCAGGGCTCGACTGTCGGTAGCCGAAGTCGCCGCGCCCGATAGACGATATAGAGGCCGCCGGCGACGATGAAGGTCGCGCCGACGATCGTCCATTCATCCGGCGCCTCGCCGAAAAAAAAGTACCCGGCCGCGGTTGCAAAGACCAATCCGACATACTTCAGCGGCGCGACGGCGGAAACTTCGATGAAGCGAAAAGTTTCGATCATGAAAAAATGGGCGGCGAGCTGAACGACCCCGCCGAGAAGGAGAAGACCCCAGTCGAACGCAGCCGGCCACGTCCAGCCGAGCGGTAGCGTTGCCGCCGAGACTATGAAGACAGCAAGGGTCGAATAAAACAGCGTCGCAAACGTGGAGTCGTGCGCGCTGATTCGGCGCGTGATGAGATCGCGAAGAGCGCTGGTAAAAGCGGACGCAACCGGCAACAGCGCAATCCAGTAGAGCCCGTTGCCCGATGGGCGCAACATCACGACCACGCCGAGGAACCCGATGACGACTGCGCTCCAACGCTGCCATTCGACTGCTTCGCCGAGTAAAGCTGGAGCCATCGCCGTCATCAGGATGGGCGCCACGAACAGCAGCGCCGCGGCATCGGCGAGTGGCATCGACCGAATCGCGGCCACGTACATGAACGAGCCCGCGACCATCATCCCGGCGCGAAGCGCTTGCGCTTTGGCGTGGCGCACGCGGAGTTCGTAGGCCTGGCCCGAAAAAACTAGATAAAGAGAGACCAAGGTGAGAACGGTGAACGCGCGGATCGCGATCAACTCGCCGACCGGAATACCCTTGGCAACGCCCTTCATCGCAGCGTCGTTCAAGACGATGAACAAGCTGCCGGTGAGCGAACAAGCGATACCAAGACGAGGAGCGTTGACGTGCGCCTTTCCAGCAGCCAGGGCTTGCAACAAGGACATTAGACAAGACCCCCCCCCCCGCTCGTCAACGCGGGGCGCAGGGAGTACCAGGGCGCCCGCTGCCGCGTTACTGCTGCAGCAGAAAGTCGTGCGAGCCCTTAGAGACCGCCGGCAAGCCCGATGCGATCTCAGTCCAATGCTCGCCGCCGTCCTCGCTGGCGAACACCTCGCCGCTGGTCGTCGCTGCGTATAGAGCGAACGAATCGCCGCGATCCTCGAGCGTCATCGCCTCGAACGCACTCCTGAGCCGCTCGGGCAGACCATTCTTCAAGATCGTCCACGTGCGGCCGCCATCGGCGCTCTTCGAAATCCGTGAGCGAGCGAACTTTGTCTTCATCCACTGCCCCGGCTCCTGCTCGGCTGCGGCGATGAAAACGAGGTCTCGATTGCGCGGGTGAGCGATCATGAAGTCGGGGTAGCCGCCGGTCTCGTGTTGAATCGTCATCCGGTGCTCCCAGTTCTTGCCGCCATCCTGCGTAACGTAGGTGCCGTTGCCGCCCGGGACGTAAATGCGTTCCGGGTTAACGGGATCGATCACGGCGCGGTGGACGTCGTCGTCCATGCCGCGCAAGTAAGCGAAGCTCCGGCCGCCATCGGTGCTCTTGAGCAGGCCGCCCTGCTCGATCGAGACCAGAAGTGTGTTCGGATCCTTCGGATGGAACGCGACGTGCTTCACGTGGGCGACGAACGGAGGCCCGGGGAAGTTCCACTTCGACATATCGACCGATCGGAGCGCGGGAAGATCAATCCAGTTACGCCCCAAGTCGTCGCTGTAAAAAAGGTGCGCCGGTTCTGTGCCAACGTAGATGCGCGTCTTACCGTTCACCTGGTTGGCGGCAAAACAGTAGATATCGGTGACATCGCTGAGTCCTTTGTCGCGCGAGGTCCAGGTCTTTCCCCCGTCTTCGGAGGCCAAGACCGATCCCTGGTTCAGACCCGCCAAGATCGCTCCAGTCTTCGGCTCGATCAGGATCGCGTGAACGTGCTTGCCAGCGAGCCAACGTTCGGCCGACTGCCATTTGGCGCCGGGGCCGTCGCGCTTGAGACGCACTATACCGTCCTTGGTTCCAACCAAGACCTCGTTGCTCGGCACCGAACTCTTGAATGTCGTCTCGCCGCCCGGGGAAAGCGTAATCGCCATTGGGGTCTCCTCTCGATCGTCTTCGTGATTTGGAATGATCGTAGTGAAGGACAGCAGCATTGTACATTCAAGTCGTCGGGCACCCCGATTCCTTGGCGCAGGCGAGGGGTAGAAAATTTTAGGTTGCCACGGGAGCGCCGCGCGGCGCGACCTGCCCGACCTACTAT
>SHVV01000061.1 GCA_009694095.1 Alphaproteobacteria bacterium
TGGGCGGGCGGTGTGGCCAGCCGTTCTGATCGCCGGCGTTTTCGTCGCCACGGCCCTCCTCGATCTCTGGTCGTATGTTCCGGGTTGGCTGCATTTGGCCGGTATCGGCGCGTTCGCGATCCTTTTTCTCTACGTCCTATGGCGAGGCGCCCGTGGTGTGCGCTTCCCGACCGCCGACGACGGCGAACGCCGGCTCGAACGCGCAAGCGTGCTCGCCCATCGGCCGCTGACAACGCTGACCGACCGACAAGCGAGCGGGATCGAGGATCCGGTCAGCGCAGCGCTCTGGCGCGTTCATCGACGGCGAATGCTCGCCAAAGTACGCCGACTTCGCGTCGGTTGGCCCAGCCTCGGCCTCGCCCGGCGCGATCAACGCGCTTTCCGCGCCGCGGTCGGCTTGCTGCTGCTGATCGCCATCGTCGGCAGCGGCGGTGATTCGGGCTCGCGGCTCAGTGCGGCGCTGACGCCGAATCTGAGCGAATCGTCGGGACTGACGACGACGTTTGAAGCGTGGATAACGCCCCCCGAGTACACCGGGTTTCCGCCGGTGTTCCTCACGGCACCCGACAAACGCGGCCAGTTGATCGCCGCGCGTCAGCTCGAAATACCCACCGGAAGCACGTTCATCGCCCGCCTGTCCGGCGGCCGCACCGTGCCGGCGGTGGCCATCGATGGTGCAGAGACCCAGTTCGAGACGATCGACGCCCGCCACTACCAGATCGACGTCAAGATCGAACACGGCGAAAAGCTGGCGATCCGGCGCGGCGGCGACGAGATCGCGACATGGCGGATGACGGTCATTTCCGATCTGCCGCCGAAAATTGCGTTCGTCGACAAACCGAAGATCACCGTGCGGCGTGCGATCGAGATCGCCTATGCCGCAACCGACGACTACGGCCTGACCGGCGTCAAGGTGGTAGTCGCGCGGGCCGAAAATGACGAGACCTTCGAACTCGATCTGCCTCTTCCCGGCAACCGCCTCAGGAAAGCCAATGAGAAAAGCTTTCACGATCTAACCGCGCACCCGTGGGCCGGCCTCAAGGTCAAGCTTCACCTGACCGCCACCGACGCGCGCGGGCAGCTTGGCGCTAGCGCGCCGATCGCGATCACGCTTCCCGAACGCGAGTTTACCCACCCGATTGCGCGTGCGTTGGTTGAGCAGCGCAAAAATCTGGCGCGAGACCCGGCGACCCGCGACAAGGTCGCGACCGCGCTCAACGCGCTGTCGCTGATGCCCGAGCGCTACAACGGCGATACGACGGTCCATCTGGCGCTGCAATCGGCGCGGGCCCGGCTCAAGTACGACCGAAGCGAGGTTGGGATCAAAAAAGTCCAAGATCTGCTGTGGGACACCGCGACACGGCTTGAGGACGGCAACCTTTCGCTCGCCCAACAACAGCTCCGCGAAGCGCAGCAAGCGCTCAACGATGCGCTGGCGCGCAATGCGCCGGACGAAGAAATCCAAAAGCTGATGCAGCAGCTCCGCGAGGTGATGGAGAAGTACCTCCAGGCCTTGATGGATCAGGCGCGACAGCGGGCGGAGCAGGGCGGCGAGGGAAATCTGCTCGATCAGGACACGACCCAGCTGCAGGAATTCGACCTCAAGGAGATGCTTCGCCGAGCCGAAGAGCTGTCCCGCATGGGCGCGCGCGATGCGGCCCGCCAGTTGTTGTCGCAATTGCAGCAGATGCTCGAGAACCTGCGCGCCGGCGTGATGCCGAGTCAGCGCCAGCAGGGCGGGCAGCAGGCAATGCTCGGGCTGAACGACCTCATGCGTCAGCAGCAGCAACTGCTCGACCAGACGTTCCGCTCGCAGCAGCGTGGCCGGCCGGAAGGCGGCGAATCGTACGACGGCCTGTCAGGCAAACAGAATGAGCTGCGCCGCATGCTTGGCGAGATCATGCGCCAATTGGGCGAGGCGGGTATTCAAATCCCCAACACCATGGGTCGCGCTGAGCGGCAAATGCGCGACTCGCGCGAAGCGCTTGGCCGGCAGAGCCCTGGAGCGGCGGTCAGGTCGCAAAGCAATGCGCTCGACCTATTGCGCGAGGGTGCGTCACAGATTTTCCGCTCGCTGATGGCGCAAGGCGATACGCTCGACGGGGACCACGACTATGGCCAAATGGACCCCGAAGCCGAACGCGATCCGTTCGGCCGCATGAACGATCGCGGTACTGCCGTCGACGACAGCCGGGTCAAGATTCCGGACAAAGCCGACTCGCAGCGCGCCCGTGATATTCTGGAAGAGCTCTATCGCCGTTCGGCCGAACGATCGCGCTCGCAGGTCGAACTCGAATACATCGACCGCCTGCTCAAGCGGTTCTGAACGCCCAGCCACCGGCTGCGTTCAGTCGGATGCAGTCGTTTCCAGTACGCCGACGTACGGCAAGTCGCGGTAGCGTTCGCCGTAGTCGAGCGCGTAGCCGACGAGGAACGCGTTCGGGCACACAAATCCGACGAAGGCAGCCTCGATCGGAACCGTACGGCGAGCCAGTATGTCGAGCTGGCAACACACTTTCACTATCTCGGCGCCGCGGCTGGCGAGAAGATCGCGCACGAACGCGAGCGTCCGACCGCTGTCGAGGATGTCGTCGACGATCAGAACCGGGCGGCCGACGACCGGCACTTCAAGGTCGAAGCGGAAGCGCACGTTGCCGCTTGATTCTGTTCCGGCGCCGTAGCTCGCGAGGCGCATGAAATCGACTGTTGAGGTGACACCGGCGTCGTGCTTTGCCCGTAGCAGGTCGGCGGCGAAGATGAACCCGCCTTTCAGCACGGCGGCGACGATGATGTCGGGGAGGCATGGCGGCGGCGATGTCGCGCGCGATCTCGGCGATGCGTGCCGCAATCGCCTTGGCTTAAAAAGCGGGCGCATCTCAGGTGCCATGGGTGACCTGCCGACTTCGGTCAAGAGCGCCCTATTTTTTCTTTTCTTCGTAGAAGGCGACGGCAATGCGGCGCGCAGTGGTCAGCGGTTCCTTAACCGTCGTGTCGAAATCGACGGTCTGCCCCGGTGCGACCACGGTCTTTCCGGCGACGAAGGTCCACACGAAAACCTCGCGCTCGTGAACATCGAGCAGGGCTCCACGGAGCCCCGGAATTTCGATCGGCTGCTTCGTCGTGTTGAAGATTTGACCGCTGACCGAAATCGTCGGCTTTTCGTCCTCGACTTTTTGCAGTGACTTGATGTTGCGGATTTCGAGGCCTTCGCCGACGCGCGCGACCGAGAAGCCAACCGCCTCGAAAACCGAAGCTGTCGCCGGCCAAATCCCGATCACGGTATTGCGCACGGCGGCGCTAATTCCGAGCAGCACCGCGAGTACCGCAACCGCGACTACGGCGGCGATCAAACGACCACGCGGTGACCGCCTACCGTCCTCGACGATCGGCAGCGTCGTTTGTGCGCCGTGCCGCCGGCGTGGTGCCGTTCCGGTCAACTCATCGAGATCGAGAAAGGCATCCGCGTCTGCGTCCTTCTTCGGCAGATCCTTGACTCGAAGAGTATTTTCCTCGGTCGCAGCGGTCGCGCCCTGGCGCGGACGCTCGCGCGCCGGGCGTTCGGTCCACGTGTGCGCGCATCGCATACACTTGACCGCTCGCCCGCTGGGCTGAAGAACAGCGGGGTCTATGTTGAACCGGGTCTCGCAGTTTGGGCAGGTGATGATCATCGGACCAGTCGCGAGCGTTACTTCTATACGGGGTGATAAATATAGAAGACAAACAATTGAATCAGACCTGCGCTGGACGACCCAGGGGACGCGTGCGAGTATTACCTGGGAAAGCGGCCGGCGGAGGTCCGAAAGGCACGGCGCGGTGATCCGTTTCGAAAAAGTAGGGCTCCGCTACGGCGAGCGACCCGAGGTCCTGCGCGGGGTCAACTTCGACCTATCGGCGGGCTCTTTTCACTTCCTGACCGGGCCGAGCGGCGCCGGGAAGTCTTCGCTGCTCAAGCTGATCTACCTTGCGCTCCACCCGACCGAGGGGCGGATCATCCTGTTCGGGCGCGATGTCGCCAAAGTACCACGTCGCGAGTTGCCCTGGCTCCGGCGACGGATCGGCGTCGTTTTCCAGAATTTTCGCCTGCTCGGCCATTTCTCGGCGATCGAGAACGTCGCTCTGCCGCTGCTGATCAAAGGCGCGAAACGGCAGGAAGTCGAAACCCATGTCATCGAGCTTTTACGCTGGGTGGGGCTCGGCGAGAGGGTTGCGGCCTATCCGGCGACGATGTCGGACGGCGAGAAACAGCGCGTCGCGATTGCCCGCGCCGTCGTTGGGCGCCCGAGCGTGCTGTTGGCCGACGAGCCCACCGGCAACATCGACCCGGATCAGGCGATCCGCATCGTTCATTTGTTCGAGGAGCTCAACAAGCTCGGGACGACGGTGGTGATCGCCACCCATGATCAGAACCTAATTGCACGCTACAACCACCACCCAGTGCTTCACTTGGAACGGGCGGCGGTGCGGCGGCACGATCCGCTGTCGCCCGTCACCGCACTGGCCGCGGCGGCTGCCGGGGGAGTACGCAGCCATGATTAAGCGGCGATCGCCGGTCCCCTTCGAGCGCGAGCGATCGGAGCGCTTTTTGCCCTTCGTCATCGGCGCGATGACGTTCTTGGGAGCGCTTGCGGTCGTACTGCTATTCACGCTCGATGCAGCAATGACTCGGTGGCGAGCCGATCTACGCGATACATTGACGGTGCAAATTCCGGCCACCAAAGAGGCCGGCGGCGAACGTGCCGAAGCTGTGTTGGCGATCGTTCGTGCCACCCCCGGCGTCGCCAATGCCCAACTCGTTACCTACGAGGAGGTCGAACGATTGCTCGAGCCTTGGCTCGGCAAGGGATCGGCGGCCAAGGGCCTGCCAATACCAATTCTGATCGACATCACGCGTGCTCCGGGCGCCACAATCGATCGCGCCGCGACCGAGCGGCAGATTCAAAAGGCGGCGCCAGGAGCGACGATTGAGGATCACGGCACTTGGTTGAACCGACTGGTCCGGCTGGCGTTGTCAATTCAGCTCGTTGCGGCCGCCATCGTCATGCTGATCGGCGCCGCCGCGATCGCGGTCGTGGTCTTCGCGACCCGCGCCGGACTCGCGGTTCACCACGATGCGATCGAAATTCTGCATCTGATCGGCGCCCAAGACGCTTATATCGCGCGCGAGTTCCAAACCCGCGCCCTGAGCCTCGGCCTGCGCGGCGGCCTCTACGGCTTGGCGCTCGCCGCCGTTGCGATCGCTGTTTTCACGGCCGCTCTACCCGACTTGTCGGTGGCACCGGCGTTTCGTTTTAGTCCCGACGGACGGGCGCTCGTCGCGCTGGTTTTGCTGCCGGTGGCGACGGCGCTCATCGCCCTGCTGACAGCGCGGCACACCGTGATGCGCGCGCTCGGACGCATGCCGTGACCGCGCTCGTCCTTCTCGACCGCGACGGCGTCGTCAACGTCGAGCGCCAGGGCTATATCATCGATCCGCCGGCGCTGGTGTTGATCGCCGGTGCCGCCAGCGCGATCGCTCGGTTGAACGCCGCCGGCAGCCGGGTCGTTGTCGTTACCAACCAGTCGGCGGTTGGGCGCGGTTTGATGGACGCGAGGACGCTGGAGCGAATCCACGAGCGCCTCCGTACGCTCCTGGCCGCGGCCCGTGCGTGCGTCGATGACATCATCGTTTGTACCGATCCGCCGTGGGCGGCGACGCCACGGCGAAAACCAGCGCCCGGGATGCTGCTTGAAGCGATGGCGGCAGCAGGCGTCGCACCAGATGCCACGGTCATGATCGGCGATGATCTGCGCGATATCGAAGCGGCCGCAGCTGCCGGATGCCGCCGTATCTTGGTTCGCACCGGCAAAGGCGCCGCCTTCGCGGCGCGCGGGCTTCCGGCCGAGCTAGCTCCAGTCGCCGTGGTCGATGACCTAGCGGCCGCCGCCGATCTGCTGCTTGGCGCGTTTTGACCGTCGGCGGGTTGCTCCGTTACCTGGCCGTTGCGTTGGCGACGATTGTACTCATTTGGCTCGGCGGATTTTTGTGGTTCGCTCGCTCGCTCGCCGATCAAACGGTCGACGCCACCACAGCGACCGATGCTGTCATTGTCCTAACCGGGGGCAGCGAGCGCTTGGATACTGGGTTTGCGCTGCTCGCCGAAGGACGTATGAAGAAGCTGTTCATCACCGGCGTCGGCCGCAGCACGAAGCGCGAGGAGATCCGTGGCCGCGCCGCCGCGGTCGCCCAATTGTTCGATTGCTGCGTTGTGATCGGGCGTGAAGCGCGCGATACCGCCGGAAACGCCATCGAAGCCGCGACTTGGATGGAAAGCGAAGGGTACCGCTCGTTGCGACTCGTCACCGGCAACTACCACATGCCGCGCAGTTTGATCGAATTTCGCCGTATCATGCCGGACGTGACGATCGTACCGCATCCGGTTTTTCCAGCGCGGGTGATGACGCGGGAATGGTGGGGGTGGCCGGGCACGGCCGGGCTCATCGCGAGCGAATACACCAAGTACTTGTTTGCCCTGGCGCAATATCGCTTGGCGCCGCCACGTCCGCGAGGAACAACGTGATCTTATTTCGTTCGATCCTGTTCAATATCGCTTTTTACGCTTGGACCGTGGCGACGGTGTTCATCTTGCTGCCGACGATGGTATTGACATCGCGCCAATCGCGCGCCGGCCAGCGGATGTGGATCGCCGGCATATTATGGCTGCTGAAATCGATCGCCGATATTCACCTCGAGGTCCGCGGCCGCGAGCTCATCCCGGCCGGACCGGCGATTTTCGCCGCGAAGCATCACTCGGCTTGGGACACTTTCATTTACCACGACGTACTCGGCGACGCCGCGATGGTGATGAAACGCGAGCTGTTTTGGATTCCGCTGTACGGCTGGTACGCCGTCAAATGGCGCATGATAGGCGTTGATCGGTCGCGCGGCATGCACGCATTGCGGTCGCTGGTTCGCGGCGGCAAAGCGGCCCTGGCCGAGGGACGTTCGATCGTCATCTTTCCCGAGGGGACGCGCCGCGCCGTCGGCGCACCGCCAGCGTACCAGCCCGGCGTCGCCGCCATGTATCGCGAACTCAAGGTCGCGGTTGTACCGGTGGCGGTCAATTCCGGCTTGTTTTGGCCGCGCCGGAGCTTCCGTAAGCGGCCAGGCACCATTGTTCTTGAAATTTTGCCCGCCATCGCACCCGGGCTCAAGCGCGAGGTCTTCATGACCAAACTCGAACAGACAATCGAGGCCGCGACGGCGCGCTTGGTCGACGAAGGGTCCCCCGAGGTCGGTGGAAAAATTCGGGATAACTTTTTGATACGGTGTGAATCGAGTTGGGATAAAAATATATAAACATCAGATATTAAACAATAATATTGTTGTTTCAGTGGTTGAGCGTGAAAATATCGGATTGAAAACATATCATGAACACGGTACCATGCTCCTTCACGCTGGCATTGATGTGATGTGGTCCGGCGGCTTGAACTCCGACCCCATCGAGGATGACCGCCGTGGTGAGCGTGACCCCCATATCCCAGCAAATCTGGGACATGAAATATCGGCTCAAGGCGGCCGACGGAAATCCGGTCGATAAGTCGATCGAGGACAGCTGGCATCGGGTAGCGGCGGCGCTCGCGGCGACGGAACGGGACCCGGCGGCGTCGCAGACGCGCTTTTATGATGCGCTCGCCGATTTCAAATTTCTGCCTGCCGGCCGCATCCTCGCCGGCGCTGGAACCGGCCGGCGGGTCACGCTCTTCAATTGCTTCGTCATGGGCGAAGTTCCCGATTCGATGCCCGGGATCTTCGAAACCCTGAAGGAAGCAGCCGTCACCATGCAGCAGGGTGGCGGCATCGGTTGCGACTTCTCGACGCTGCGGCCGCGTGGTGCCCCGGTGTTCGGCGTCGGCTCCGACGCTTCGGGGCCGCTCTCGTTCATGGATGTGTGGGACGCGATGTGCCGCACGATCATGTCGGCCGGCTATCGGCGCGGCGCCATGATGGCGACGATGCGGTGCGATCACCCTGATGTCGAGGCGTTTATCGGTGCCAAACAAGATCCCGGCCGACTGCGCATGTTCAATCTCTCGGTTCTGGTGACCGACGCGTTCATGGACGCCGTCAAGAACGACCAACCGTGGGAGCTGAAATTCGGCGGCACGGTCTACAAAGTCGTGCAGGCCCGCGCGATCTGGGACCAGATCATGCGCTCGACCTACGCGTACGCCGAGCCGGGGGTCGTGTTCATCGATCGAATCAATCGGCGCAACAATCTAGCGTACTGCGAGACGATCCGGGCCACCAACCCGTGCGGCGAGCAGCCGCTGCCGCCATACGGCGCCTGCCTGCTCGGCTCGATCAATTTGGCGGCGCTGGTCGAAAAGCCGTTCGCCGCCGAGGCTTCGATCGCGACGGCCTATATCGCCGCGCTTGTCGGCACCGCCGTGCGCATGCTCGACAACGCGATCGATATTTCCGGCTACCCGCTGCCGGCGCAAGAACACGAAGCCAGGACCAAACGCCGCATCGGCTTAGGCGTTACCGGTTTGGCCGACGCGCTCATCATGTGTGGGCTGCGCTACGGCTCGCCGCGCGCGATCGCCACGACCGATGCGTGGATGCAGACGATCCAGCGTGCGGCCTATTTGGCCTCGGCCGAGATCGCGGCGGAAAAAGGCGCGTTTCCGCTTTACGACGCCGACGCCTACCTCGCCGGCCAATCGGTCGCCGCGCTCGATGCCGACGTTAAGGCCCGGATCCGCGCCCACGGTATCCGCAACGCGCTTCTCACCTCGGTCGCGCCGACCGGCACCATCTCGCTGTTCGCCGACAATGTGTCCTCCGGGCTCGAGCCGGTCTTCAGCTTCGTCTACACCCGCAACGTCCTCATGCCTGACGGCACGCGCCGCCAGGAAGATGTGTCCGACTACGCCTACCGTCTGTACCGCCGCTCCTTCGGCGAGACGGCGGCTCTGCCGGACTATTTCGTCGACGCCCAGTCGCTGACCCCGGCCGATCACGTCGCTATGCAGGCGGCGGTTCAGCGCCATGTCGATAGCGCCGTCTCGAAGACGATCAATTGCCCCGAGAACATCGACTTCGATGAATTCCAGACCATCTATCGCTCCGCTTACGAGGCGGGCTGTAAGGGCTGCACGACCTATCGGCCCAATCCCGTGACTGGCGCCGTGCTCGAGCTCAAGGGTAAGGACAAGGACGCAAAGAAACAGGCAGAGCCTGAACTGCCGCTCGATTCGCCGCCGCCCTCTCGGGCGCGCGATATCTACGAGGCCGGCGGCGTCGTCTATATGACGAAGCCGCTCGATCGACCTGGCGTGCTGCCCGGCTCGACCTACAAGGTCAAATGGCCCGAGACCGACCACGCGATCTACATCACGATCAACGACATCGTCAGCGACGGTCGCCGCCGCCCGTTCGAGGTCTTCATCAACTCGAAGAATACCGAGCATTACGCCTGGACCGTGGCGCTGACGCGTATGATCAGCGCCGTGTTCCGGCGCGGCGGCGACGTCTCGTTCGTGGTCGACGAGCTTAAAGCGGTGTTCGATCCGCGCGGCGGCCAGTGGGTCGACGGCAAATACGTGCCCTCGTTGCTGGCGCAAATCGGTGCCGTGATTGAGCAGCACTTGATCGAGATCGGATTTTTGCCCAAGCCGGGCGGCGGTGAAATCGACGCGGCAAAACGCCTCGCGTTGGCGGCCGGCGCCGGCGGCGCACCGACCGGAGGTGCACGAAGCTTCCGCCAGTGCCCGAAATGCGCTCAACCGAGCCTGGTCAAGCTTGAGGGCTGCGACACCTGCGTGAGCTGCGGCTATTCGAAGTGCGCATGACGCGCGACTAGGCGCGGTACCGGTTCGCGCCAACTGGCCGGCGCTCCATCTTTGGAAAGGACCCCGTTTCATGCGAGTTCTCTTGCTTGTTTCCACGTTGGTCCTCGGTTCAACGACGGGCGCAAGCGCACAGCACGCGGGGCACACCGGCTCGCAACAGCCATACGCCGGCCAGGAAACCCGCGCGATCAAGGTACTTTCGGCCCAAGACCTAGCCGACCTCGGCGCTGGGCGAGGCTTTGGTTTCACCAAAGCGGCGGAGCTCAACGGCGTGCCCGGTCCAGCGCACCTTCTCGAACTGAGAGTCGGACTCGGTCTGACGCCGGCGCAAACGCAATCGATCGAAGCCATCTTTGTGGCAATGCGGACGGATGCGGTCGCGCTTGGCCAGCGCCTGATCGAGATCGAGCGCGAGTTCGGCCGCCGTTTCGCGGCCGGCACGCTGGGCGCCAACGAACTCCGCGATCTGCTCGGCCGTATAGCTGAGGTGACAGGCGTGCTTCGCTACTCTCACCTCGCCGCCCACCTCGAGACGCCGGCGCTGCTCACGGAAGCGCAGATCGCGTCTTATCGGCGCCTGCGCGGCTACGCGAACTGACGAACGGCCTCAGCGGGCTTGGTCGGGCAAGACTTCGCTCGCTTGCCTAGCGATCGAGCTCAAGCCGCGCGGCGCGGGCGGATTTTCGTGATCTGACGCCCGACGTCGCGACGTGCGCATTCCAAGGCGTAGCGGCTTTGCAGATTCATCCAAAATTCCGGCGTCGTCCCGAAGTAGCGCGAGAGCGGAAGCGCCATATCAGCCGTAAGGTCGGATCGACGGCCTACGATATCCGTGACGCGCACCGCGGGAACACCCAGCTTTCGCGCGAGCTCTTTCGCGGACAGGCCAAGCTCGACGATCTCGTCTTTCAGTACTTCACCAGGGTGAATGGGGCCGGTCGGCATCGCTCTTCCTCAATGATATTCAATGATCTCTATACTTTCGGCGCCCTCGGTCCAGCGAAAGCAGAGCCTCCATTGGTCGTTAATGCGAATAGCGTACTGGCCTTCTCGATCGCCATGCAAGCGATGCAAACGATAGCCCTGAACCGCTGCTAGGTCGCCGAGGTTTTGTGCGGCGTCAAGCCTATACAACCGTTGGCGAGCTTGCTGCGCGAACGATCGGAACTGCAGCACATTCTCATCATGCCACAATCGCTCCGTTTTCCGGTCCTTGAAAGACTTGATCGCCATTCCATGCTTGCCGAGGCGACTGATTTCAACCTCGCCGTCAAAGCTATGGAACGTTTAGTTCGATCCAACTGCGTCAGGCTTGGTGCTTTGGTTTCTCGCGCTGCTTGGCTGCTACCTTGAGCAGGCGTTCGAGTGCGTGGTCGTGGACGCCGAGCTCGCGCAGATTCGTGACCGTGCTCTCAAGGTAGTCGAAGCAGGGGCCGCGCTCGCCGACGCCCTGGTCGACGTAAGTCGCCATGGCCGCTACCGAGAGCCGGCCCATGTACTGCGAAACGTAGCGGTTAACGACGAAACAGAGTGCTTCGACCTTTCGCCCGCCAATCCAGACCGGGTGGCGGCGCGTAACGTAGGTCTCGATCCTGAGTTCGCGCCACGCTAGATAGTCGAGCACCTTGGCCTTGTACCGATCCGCGACTTCGTAGACGCGGCCGACGCAGCTCCCACCTGAATCGAGCCCGAACACCAGCCCCGGACGCTCCGGCGTGCCGCGATAGGATATCGAGCGGATACAGAACGAGCGATGATAGCCGTACAGCCGTGCCGGATGCGCCGAGACAAACGCAAAATCGGGATTCCACATCAAAGACCCGTACGCGAACACCCACAGCGCTTGCGCGGCCGGCCATTCGATCGTCGGCACCACGGCTAGGCCCGATTGACCAGGGCGACGCCGGCGACAACGAGCGCCATCCCGGCCAATGCCGTCAAACTCATGGTCTCGCCGAACAGTAGATAGCCGAGTAGCGCAGTAACCGGGGGGATCAAGTAGAACAAGCTGACGACTCGAATCGCCTGTCTCGTGCGCAGCATGTAGAAGAACACCGATACACCGAGGAACGACACGATCACGCATATATAGGCAATCGCCAGCACAAACTCGATCGTCCAGTCGATGCGCATATCCTCGAAGATCGGCGCGATCACCGCCATCGCCAGTGCGCCGAACAGGTATTGCACCGCCGCGCCGGTGCGCAGGTCCATCCCGCTCAAGAATCGTTTCTGATAGAGCGTGCCGAAAGTGACACCGCCGAGCGCCATCGCCGCTAGACCGTAGCCAAGCGGCGTTCCGACGCCGAGCGAAATCTTGTCGCCAACGACGAGCGCGACGCCAGCGAGGCCGAGCCCAAGGCCGAACCATTGGCGCGGCCGCGCATGTTCGCCCAGGAACCAACGTGCGCCCGCTGCGGTCAACAGCGGCTGGATGCCGACGATGAGCGCGGTGACGCTGGTGCTGACGCCTTCCTTCAACGCGACGAACACGCCCGAGAGATACGTGACGTGGAAGAACACCGCGACCACGCCGCCGTGCGCCCACTCGGCGCCGGTCTTGGGCCAGGGCGCCCGGCTCGCAAGCGCCAGCGCCGCGAACAGCACGAACACGATCGCGAATCGTAGGCCGACGAAGGTGAGCGGGTCGGCGTACGGCAGGCCGAATTTCGGACTGACGAACCCCGTGCTCCACAGCAGCACGAAGAGGAGCGGCGCCGCGTCGAGCCACGCCGGCGGTCTGATCGGCGCGGGCATCGTGGCGGGAGCGCTAGACGAGAGTGACATGTGGCACGGTCGGAGCGAGGATCGACTTCACTTAAACCCCCATCGCCGGTTTGTCGAACGCCGGCTGTCGGCTCGGGCTTCGATCGTCGCCGGCGCGGTCGAACCGTGGCGGAAAAGTCCTCGATCGCCGACAACGGAAACGAAAACGCCTGCGGTGCTAGAACGTTTCGACCCAGGGTCTGAGATCAATTTCCCAGGTCCAGGCGCTTTTCGGCTGCGCGTGGAGCTGAAAATAGGCCTCGGCGATCGCATCGGGGTTGAGGCGCGCTTCGTTCGCGTCGATGCCGATGCCGCCGTCGATCACGAAGTGACCGACGTGGATTCCCTTCGGCGCCAACTCGCGCGCCATCGACTGGACTAGTCCGCGGAGCGCGAATTTCCCCGACGCGAAGCCGGCGGAGTTGGCGAAGCCTTTGACCGACGCGGTCGCCCCGGTAAACAGGATTGATCCACGGCCGCGGGCGACCATACGGCGTGCCGCCTCGCGGCCGAGGAAAAAGCCGCCGAGGCAGGTGCGCCGCCACGCCGATTCGAACTCGTCCGCCTCGAGATCGAGAATCGATTTTCGCACTCGTCCGCTGGCGTTGTATATCGCGACGTCGAGCGGCCCGAGTTCGCCTTCGACATGCGCGACCAGCGCCTGAACGGCACCGCCGTCGGCGGCATCCGTGGTGTAAGCGCGTGCTATTCCGCCGGCGGCGATGATTTCCGCTACGAACGGTTGAATGCGATCGCTGTTCCGCGAGGCGAGAGCCACGCCATATCCGGCCCGGGCGAAGCGGCGCGCGAGCGCCGCGCCAAGGCCTGGTCCGACGCCCAATACGATCGCGCTCTTTTTTGGTTCCGCCATGGTGGGTCCCTCTGTTGCCATCGTTTCAGGCGCCCCAGTCACCGCCAAGCAGGAAATGGGCGTTGGCGGCGGCGATCGGTCGATCGGGCGCGTCCTGCCACGCCTCGACGCGTACGTTGACGATGCGCCGGCCTTGCTTCGTCACGCTGCCGCGCGCGAACGTATCGAGTGGCCGTCCCGGGCGAAGATAATCGATCGACATATTGATCGTTTTTGGGATCGATCCGGTTTCGGTGC
>SHVV01000062.1 GCA_009694095.1 Alphaproteobacteria bacterium
ATAGTCCTACGCCGCCTCACCCGCGCTTCGGCAAGGCCAAGAGGCCACGTTCCGTACCCGGCCAGATCGGCACAATCGGCGACGAGCACATCGTATTGGCGCGAGGCGAGCCAACCCTGGGCCAAGCGATTAACTCGGTCCGGCCCGACTGGAAGACGCTCGACTCCAGACAAAGAACTAAATTCCTGCCCCAACGCGAGGCCGATCTCGATGTCCAGAAGGTCTGCCTTGCGAACTACGATATTTGTCATGAACGCCTCCGAACGAACTAAGGGCTTCGTCTGCGATCCGTGGTCGCTCAAGTCATTGAGGGTTATGGTCACACCTTAATTGACTATATGAACATTTATGTTGACCTCGATATATAAATTCTAATTATTGATGTTAATATACTATGGTAATATTATAAATTAATCATTATTAAACAATGTCTTGAGCCATGTTGACCGCCGGCCAATGCAGTACCGCCCGAGCGTTTCTGAAGTGGAGGCTCCCGGAGCTCGCGCAGGTTTCGATGGTGAGTATTTCGACCATCAACGCATTCGAGCTCGAGAATCTGCAACCGATTTGCGCCAACTTGGCGGCGCTGCAACGCGCGTTCGCAGGCGCTGGGATCGAATTTATCGGCCCCTACGGGGTGTGCTTTGGCGCCAACACGGTGCAAAAGCCGCCATCAATCTGAGCGTTAAATCGAGTCCGTGTGCGCTTGCCACGGCCAGAGGCGATACCCATAATCCGTCGATGCGATATTTCGGCTTCAGCGAGCTCGGCAGGGAGCAAGAGGACCCGGCGATCGCCACCACTCAACGGTGCGAGCATCAGGGCTGCGCGCTGACGGGCGAATTTCGGGCGCCGAAATCGCCGCACGAAATGGATAGCTACTACTGGTTTTGTCTGGAGCACGTGCGCTCCTACAATGCCGATTGGGACTTCTTCGCCGGTATGGATCAGAACGAAATCGAGGCCTTCCGGCGAAGCGATCTCGTCGGACACCGCCCGACATGGCGCCTTGGCGTGAGCAATCGCGCCGAAAACCCGATCGAACGTGCGATGCGCGATTCATTCGCCCCAAGCGGCGCCGAACGGGCCGCCGCGGCAGCCGAGCCGCCGAAGCCCAAGCGCCCGCGCTGGAACAGCGGCCCGGAACGGCGCGCGCTCGAAGTCCTCGAACTCGACGCCAAGGCGACTTTCGCCGAAGTAAAATCGCGTTACAAAGATCTCGTGAAGCGCCTGCATCCCGACGCCAACGGCGGCGCGCGCGACGCCGAGGAGCGCCTCAAGACCGTCACCCAGGCCTATTCACTGTTGCGCAAACGAGCAGCAACGCCGGTGTCATAAACCGACGCAATCCGGTATCGTCCGTTTCCAGAAACTCAATAAGGTAGCAACAGCAATGGCGACCGCGCCGTCGGCATCCCCGTCCGCCCGGCTCTTCGGCACTCCCGACATCAAAGTCTCGGTGCGACAAATGTTCGGGATCGATGTCGATCTCGAAGTGCCAGCGTTTTCGCAGCCGAGCCAACACGTTCCGGACGTCGATGAAGTCTACCGCTTCGATCACGAAACGACGCTGGCGATCCTGGCCGGTTTCGCGTTCAACCGCCGTGTTCTGATCCAGGGCTACCACGGCACCGGGAAATCAACCCACATCGAGCAGGTCGCGGCGCGGCTGAATTGGCCGTGCATCCGCGTCAACCTCGACAGCCACATCTCGCGCATCGACCTGATCGGCAAGGACGCTATCGTCCTCAAGGACGGCAAGCAGGTTACTGAGTTTCGCGAGGGCATCCTGCCGTGGGCTTACCGCTCGGCGACGGCACTTGTATTCGATGAATACGATGCCGGCCGCGCCGACGTCATGTTCGTTATCCAGCGCGTACTCGAAGCCGAGGGCAAACTTACGCTTCTCGACCAGAACGACGTCGTGCGCCCCCACCCAGCGTTCCGCCTGTTCGCGACCACCAACACCGTAGGTCTGGGCGACACGACGGGCCTCTATCACGGCACCCAGCAGATCAACCAAGGCCAAATGGATCGCTGGAATATCGTCGCGACCCTCAACTACCTGCCGCACGACGATGAAGTTGGAATCGTGATGGCGAGATCGCCGACTTATGATTCGCCCGATGGACGTAAAGCCATCGCCAGCATGGTGCTGGTCGCGGAACTCACGCGCACCGGATTCATGGCCGGCGATATTTCAACCGTGATGTCGCCGCGGACCGTGATCACGTGGGCCGAGAACGCGCGCATCTTCAACAGCGTGGGATTCGCCTTTCGCCTGACGTTCCTCAATAAGTGCGACGAGGCGGAGCGGGCGACCGTGGCCGAGTACTACCAGCGTTGCTTCAACGAGGAGCTGCCGGAGTCGAGCATCAAAGCGGCGAAAAGGAACTGACGGTCCGTGCCGATCTCACGCTCGCCGGTCGATGAATTTACACTCGCCCTCGCCGCCACGATGCGGGCCCTTTCCGGCGACCGCGAAGTTGTCGTCGCGTTCGGCCGAGATGCGCCGCGCCTCGCGGGAAAACAAGCTTTCCTGCCCCTTCCGTCCCGCGACCTGGACTTCGTCGAAGTAACGACACTCCGCGGTACCGCCGACGCGTTCGCGTTGCGCGTACGCCACCACGATGCTCAAGTTCATGCCGCGCGCATGCCCGAGGGGGCCGAGGCGAGCGGCGTCTACAACGCGGCCGAACTCGCACGCGTCGAATCGCTGGGAGCGCGGCGTATGACGGGCGTCGCAGCCAATCTGCGCGCGCTGCTCGAAGAACATTATCGTGCGACCGGCTATGCCGACATCACGCAAAAGGCTGATGCGCCCATTGGCGAGGCGGTGGCTCTTCTGCTGCGCGAGCGACTGACCGGCTCGCCGCCGCCCGAGGCGGCGCGAAAAATCGTCGACTTGTGGCGCGAGGACATTCTCACCAAGGGCGCCTATGAACTCGGCGAATTGGCCGCCAACGCTGCCGATCAGGAAGCGTTCACCAAGATCGCGCGCCGTCTCATCGCCAACCTGGGCCTCGCCGAGGAGGAGGAGAATCAGGAGCTCCAAGAGCAGCAGAAAGGCGGCGAGGGCAAAGACGAGCAGCAACAACCGGGTGCCGGCGAAGGCGCCGAAGGAGAAGGCGAGGATAGCGAATCGCTGGCGGCGCGCGGCGAGCAAAGCGACGAGAACCAGGATAGCGATAGCGAAGCAGGCGTCGCCACCGAGCCCGAGCCTGACACTTCCGGCGACGAGCAGCCGACTCAGACGCGGCGCCAACCTCGGCCGGACAATTTTCCGCCCGAGCCCGGAGCGGCCGATGGCTACAAGGTGTTTTCCAACGCTTATGACGAGACCATTCGCGCCGAGGAACTCTGCGATGCGGATGAACTGACACGGCTGCGGCGCCACCTCGACCAACAACTTTTAGTGCTGCACAATTCGGTCTCGCGCCTCGCCAACCGCCTGCAACGGCGGCTGATGGCCAAACAAAACCGCTCGTGGCAATTCGATCTCGAAGAAGGCATCCTCGACGCAGCACGCCTGGCGCGGGTCGTCGTCAATCCGTCGCATCCGCTCTCCTTCAAACGCGAACGCGAGACCGAGTTCCGAGACACCGTGGTATCGATGTTGATCGACAATTCTGGCTCGATGCGCGGACGGCCGATCAGCGTCGCTGCCATGTGCACCGACATTCTCGCCCGCACGCTCGAGCGTTGCGGCGTGAACGTCGAGATCCTGGGATTCACCACCCGGGCGTGGAAAGGCGGTCAGTCGCGCGAGGATTGGCTCAACGCCGGCAAGGGCGCTGGTCCAGGCCGCCTCAACGACCTGCGCCACATCATCTACAAATCGGCCGACGACCCGTGGCGTAGGTCGCGCAAGAATCTCGGCCTCATGCTGCGCGAGGGGCTGCTCAAGGAGAACATCGACGGCGAGGCGATCCTGTGGGCACATCGTCGGCTCATGGCCCGCCATGAGCAACGCCGCATCCTGATGGTGATCTCGGACGGCGCTCCGGTCGATGATTCGACGCTTTCGGTCAATTCGGGCAACTACCTCGACCGCCATTTGCGCCAAGTCATCACCTGGATCGAGGCCCGCTCGCCGGTGCAGCTGATCGCCATCGGCATCGGCCACGACGTCACGCGCTATTACAGCCGCGCGGTGACGATCGTCGATGCCGGCCAACTCGCCGGCGCAATGGTCGATCAATTGGCCACGTTGTTCGACGAAAAGATCCCTGACGCGCGCACCAGCCGCCACCGGGTTCATTGAGCGTTTTCGTCCACCGCCGACCTCGGCAGTCGCCCGACCGGATAGCGGTCGCCGCACTCTGGGCCGGCTTCATCGCGCTCCTCGCCACAGCGGTTGCAGCCGAGCCGCTCGCGCTTGAAGCACGACGCATCCCGCTCAACCCCGAGTTCCCCGATGTCAACCGCGTCGGCGCGCTCGACTACCGTGGCGGGCTCGTGTTGCGCTCGCCGGACCCGCGCTTCGGCGGCCTGTCCGGGCTTGGCGTCTTAGACGATGGTCGGCTGCTCGCGGTGAACGATCGAGGCTACTGGGTGTCGTTCCGACCAGTCCTGGAGCACGACCGTCTCGTCGCAGTAGCCGATGGCGACATCGCCGCGATCACCGGCGGCGACGGGCGGCCGCTAGAAGGGCGGATGACCGACGCCGAAGCGCTCATTATCACCAAAAACGCGATCTTCGTGTCGTTCGAGCAGGATCATCGGGTGTGGCGCTATCCGCCGGCGCCGGGACACATCGGCGCGAAAGCCAAATCGACGATGCCGATCCCCGAACGGCGCGCGCTACCGCCGAACGGCGGCTTCGAAGCGCTGACGACGTTGGGCGGCGAACGGCTGCTCATGGTGTCCGAAGAAGGTCGGAATGAAGCCGACGATTTGGTCGGCTGGATCGTCGATAACGACAAAGCCTACGGTTTGAGCTACGCGTCGACCGCGTTATTCAAACCTACCGACTTCGCGCGCCTCGCGAACGGCGACGTGCTTGCGCTCGAACGGCGCTTCACTGTCATTGGCGGGTTCGCCGCGCGGTTGCAGCGCATCCCGGCCGCGACGATCAGACCGGGGGCGCGGCTCATCGGCCGGGAAATCGTCCGCATCGAACCGCCCCTCGCAGTCGACAATATGGAGGGTCTCGCAGTCATGCCAGCGCCCGAAGGCGGGCATATGGTCTTTATCGTGTCAGACGATAACTTCCATCCACTGCAGCGCACGCTCCTGATGTTGTTTCACCTGCCGGACTGAACCCTAACGCGACCAACGCATGACGCTTGAAGCCTGGCTCGCGTTCACTGGCGCATTGGCGATCCTGATCGTCATCCCGGGGCCGACGGTGTCGCTCGTCGTGTCCTATTCGCTCGGACAAGGGCCGCGCATCGCGCTGCCGATGACGGTGGGCGTCGCGCTCGGCGACTTGACGGCGGTGACGCTCTCATTGGCCGGCCTGGGCGCGTTGCTGGAGGCCGCGCCGCCCGCGTTCGCGATTCTTAAATGGGTCGGCGCCCTCTACCTACTCTGGCTCGGCGTCATGCTCTGACGCGATGCCGGTATCGGCGAGATCAACCCGACGACCGCCGCCGTTTCGCGCGCTCGGATGCTCGGCCACGCCTGGACCGTCACAGCGCTCAACCCAAGCGGGCTTACGTTCTTCGTCGCTTACCTACCGCAATTCCTGGTCGCGGACGCTCCGCTGCTACCGCAGATGATCGCGTTCGAGGCGACCTTCATCGGCCTCGCGGTCGCCAACGTGCTGGGCCACGCGCTGTTAGCCGCCCTCGTCCGCACTGCGTTCCGCTACCAGCGCGCGCTCGGTAACCTCAACCGGATCAGCGGGGTTTTTCTCGCCGGTCTCGGCGTGGCCGCAATCGCGATCGAGGCGCTTGCGCGGAGATGACCGCGTCAGCCGCGACCGCGGTAAGGCGCGACGCCTTGATCAGGAACCCATAGCCCTTCGGGCGTCGGCCCGGTCTGAAAGAAAACGTCGATCGGCATGCCGCCCCGCGGATACCAGTAGCCGCCGATTCGGAGCCACTTCGGCTGCAGCAGCGCGATCAGGCGCTTGGCGATCGCGATCGTCGTATCTTCGTGAAAGTGACCTTCGTTGCGAAATGACCCGAAGAACAGCTTGAGCGACTTGCTCTCAATCAAGTATCGGTGCGGAACGTAATCGATGACGAGATGCGCAAAATCGGGCTGGCCGGTGATCCGGCAAAGCGTGGTGAATTCGGGCGCGGTGAAGCGAACGACGTAGTCGGTGCCGGCATGCGTGTTAGGCACCCGCTCGAGGACCGCCGCGGCGCTCGATCTCGGCAGCGGCGTCTTGCGCCCAAGTTGGGTCAACCTCTCCTTGGCCATCGGCGAATTCCTCAATTGACGGCATTCTTGCCCGCGGCGCCACCATAACCGATTTTAGACTCCAGGTTCGCCCGCCAGGAGGCCACGAGTGAATAAAATTCTCGAATTCCTGCGCCACGAAATCGCCGACGGGTTGCTCCTGCTCGCGGCGGCCGCCCTCGACAATTCGCCGCTCGCACGTTTTAACGACGCGCTCTTGGCCACGGCGCTCGAGGTGCGGATCGGCGCAGTCGGCCTGGCGAAGCCGCTTCTCCTTTGGATCAACGACGGGTTGATGGCGGTGTTTTTTCTGCTAGTCGGTCTCAGTATCAAACGCAAGGTGCGCGAGGGGCATCTGGCGTCGTGGCGCCAGGCCGCCCTCCCGGTCGTCGCCTCAGTCGGCGGAATGGTGGTGCCGACCTTGATCTACGTGTCGCGATCAATCCCGACCCTCCAACCACGATCAGTGGATGGGCAACTCCAGCGGCGACCGACATCGCATTTTCGCTCGGCGTTCTCGCCGTGCTGGCCGGTCGCGTGCCGGTCGCGCTGAAAGATTTTCTGCTGACGCTCGCGATCGCCGACGATCTGGACGCCATCGTGATCATCGTAATTTTCTACACCGCCGATCTGTCGACGCTCGCGCTGGGTTAGGCCGCGCTTGCAATCCCAACGCTCCACAGCCAGCGTCGCCCGTACTGTAGCTTACGCGATCGTTGGTGTGGCCCTGTGGCTCTGCGTGTTGAGGTCGGGCGTTCATGCGACGCTCGCCAGGGTCGTGATTGGTCTCACAATTCCGCTGGCGGCCGACAGGGGCCGATCGAGGCCGCTGGAGCGGATCGAGAACCCGCTGCGTCCGAAGGTCGCTTACGCAATATTCCCATTGTTCGCCTTTGCCAACGCCGGCGTCAAGCTCGGCAGCACTTCGTTCGCAACGTTAATTGAACCGCTGCCGCTCGGAATTGCAGCCGGTCTTTTTCTCGGCAAACAGCTCGGAGTTTTCGACTTCGCCGCCGTCAACCTTGGGCTTTTCCGGTTGCCGGACAGGGTGTCGTGGGTCGGCATCTACGGCGTCGCCTTGTTGGCGGGAGTCGGATTCACGATGAGTCTCTTTACCGGCACGCTTGCGTTCGGCGATCAGGCGATGGACGCGGGGCTTCGCATCGGCGTTCTCGCCGGCTCGTCGGCGTCGGCGCTCGCCGGATACCCCTTCCTCCGCGCGTTTCTGCCCGCGCCCTTGACCGCACCGATGGCCCAAGAGTAGACCCGGCCCTACGCCGGCTTGTTGCGCCGGTTGCGATTGGAGGTACCTCATGACTGCCGCCACAGCGGGTGCGCCCGCGTCTTACAGCCATCGCTACGTCGTCGTCGTCGCGCTGTTCGTTTCCTGCCTAATCGCCGCCAACGTAATCGCGATCAAAATCGTCTCGGTCGCCGGGCTGACCCTTTCGGCCGCGATCGTCATTTTTCCGGTGAGCTACATCCTGGGCGACGTCCTGACCGAGGTATACGGGTTCGCGCGGGCGCGGAGCGTCATTTGGCTGGGCTTCGCCGGTAACGTTCTCACCGTGGCGGCGATCTGGCTCGCCGGCTTGCTGCCGGCAGCGCCGTTCTGGCCCGATCAGGCGGCTTACGACGCGATCCTCGGCGCGACGCCACGCATCCTCGTGGCGTCGTTCATCGCCTATCTCATCGGTGAGTTCGCCAATGCCTACCTGCTCGCCAAGATGAAGGTTGCGACCGCGGGCCGCCATTTGTGGGCACGGACGATAGGCTCGACGCTGGTCGGCCAGGGCTTCGATACGCTGGTATTTCTCGTCGTCGCCTTTGCCGGAGTCATTCCGGCGCCGGCCTTGCTTGGGTCGATTCTGACGCAGTGGTTGGCGAAATCATCCTACGAGGCGCTGGCGACGCCGATCACCTATATCGTCGTCAACTACCTAAAGCGTGCCGACCGAAGCGACGTCTACGACCGCGATACGCGGTTCACGCCGATCGGCTAATCGACCGCGGTCGGGCGCAGGAGGTGAAGATCAGGCGCCGGGTTGAACGAGCGCGCGTTTTTTCTTGATGTCGCGCTTCAGGCGACGAGCGCGGAGCGAAAGTACATCGTCGTGCGCTTTCAGCAGGAAATGATCGAGCCCGCCATTGTGCTCGACCGAGCGCAGAGCGTTCACCGACACCTTGAGCCGGATGCTGCGGCTTAAGGTGTCGGACATCAGCGTCACCTTCTGCAGATTGGGCAAATAGCGACGTCTACTTTTATTGTTGGCGTGACTCACCTTGTTGCCGACCAACACGTCCTTACCGGTCAATTCGCAGCGTCGTGCCATGGGCGGCCTCGTGGCGGGTTCAATAGCAGGTAGGCGCGAACTTTTACGGGCGGCGGGCCTCAGCGTCAAGCCCGAGCGCGGCTGGACCCCGCCCGGAACGCCTCGATCAGACGGTGGGCGGCGGCGGCGGTTGAGAGAGTTCCAGCCTCGACTTCGCGTTCTAGGGACGCGGCGAGCGCCTGCGTCGCGTCGTCAGTCTGGATAGCCGCCTGGACCGCTTCGGTCACTTGACGCCACAACCAACCCTTGGATTGGGCCCGACGGCGGCGTTCGAGCTCGCCCGTCGCCGCCAGCGCGGCGCGGTGGCGCTCCATGATCGCCCACGCCTCGGGAATGCCCTCACGCCTGAGCGCCGAACAGAGTGCAACCTCGGCCCGCCACGCGGGCGACAACGGGCGCAGCAGCGAGAGCGCGGACATGTACTCAGCGGCGAGATGCTGGGCCGGACCGAGAAGGTCGCCGTCGGCTTTGTTGACGATCACGAGCTCGGCCAGCTCGACGATGCCGCGCTTGATGCCCTGCAATTCGTCGCCACCGCCCGGCGACAGGATGAGAGTGAAAAGATCGACCATCGCCGCCAGTGCGGTCTCTGACTGACCGACCCCGACCGTCTCGACGAAGACGACATCGAACCCTGCGGCCTCGCACACGAGCATGGCTTCGCGCGTCCGTTCGGCGACACCGCCCAACGCGCCGCGCGAGGGCGAAGGTCGAATATAGGCTGCGGGCGCCTGCGCCAAATCGGCCATGCGCGTCTTGTCGCCCAAGATCGATCCACCCGAGCGCGTCGAGGAAGGGTCAATCGCCAATACCGCAAGCGAGAGACCGAGGCCGGTGACGTGGAGCCCGAGCGCTTCGATGAACGTCGATTTGCCAGCGCCCGGCGGACCGCTGATGCCGATGCGCCGCGCGCGACCGGTCAGCGGCAGAACGGCGTCGAGAAGTTGATGGGCGCGGGCGACGTCGTCGAGCTTGCTCGATTCGACGAGCGTGATCGCGCGCGCCAGCGCGCGGCGATCGCCGGTCCGAAGCCGGTCGAGCAGGGCGGAAATGTCGGGATCGGTCGCGGTCGGCATGATCAGCGGCGGCACGATACACCGACCGCGCGAAGCGGTCGCGCTTGGCCTGAATCGGCCGCGGCGTCGTTCTAATACTGCTTGCCTGCCTTGAGCTTTTTATAAAGCGCGGCGACCACTCGCTGGCGTGTTTTCAGAGGAACCGCGTCGAGCAGCTTTTCGCGCTGACGGAGGGCCTGATTGATGAGGTCGAGGCGGCTCGGCGTCAGCGGCTTATCGGGCCGGGCGAGCGCGGCGCGGATGCCATCCTCGAACAGGCCCGACGCCGACCCGAGCAGCCCATCGGGGGCTTCGCTGGCACCGACGGTTTTTTAGAACGGCCACTGCCTGCGCGGTATCGCCCGATCGCTTTCGGATCGGCGACGCTGCGCCATCCGCGGAGCCGATGGTGGGCTCCGTGAACATGCGGCCAAGGATGCGCTTGAATTTCGAGGCCATGGGCGTTGGGTGTCAATTATAGAGGCTTTTACGGCGGCCCCACTATCATGCCTAACGCATCGTTAACGGACCCTTAGCAGGAGTCCGCCAGCGTTTCGTGGCAGGCGCGAGCGGAATTCCAGCGAAACGAGCTAGCCAGTCGCCGTGACAGGCATCGCTAGCCGGCCGGCCTAACGGACGCTCACTCCGCCGCCTTGTTCGGGCGCCGAAGAATTCGGAGCACGTCGAGTGCCGCCTTCTGGATGTTAGTGCCGGGACCGTAAACCGCCGAAACGCCAGCCTTCAACAGCGCTTCGTAGTCCTTGGGCGGCACCACACCACCGCACACCACGACCACATCGCCGGCGCCATGGCGGCGCAGTTCCTCGATCATCTGCGGCACCAGCGTCTTGTGCGCGCCGGCTTGGGTCGAGACGCCGACGATGTGGACGTCGTTCTCGACCGCCTCGCGCGCCGCTTCCTCAGGCGTCTGAAAGAGCGGCCCGATGTCGACGTCGAAGCCGATGTCGGCGAACGCCGAGGCGATGATCTTGGCGCCGCGGTCGTGGCCGTCCTGGCCCAATTTGCACACCAGGATGCGCGGCCGGCGGCCTTCGGCGCGCTCGAAGCTCTCGACCTCGGCCTGCACCTTCTTGAAACCTTCGTCGTCGGCGAAGGCGCCGCCATAGACGCCGGTGACTCCCTGCGTGGCGGCGCGGTGGCGGCCGAACACGGTCTCCAACGCGTCCGACACCTCGCCCACGGTCGCCCGCGCCCGCACCGCCTTGATGCTGAGATCGAGCAGATTGGCATCGCCGCGCGCGCCTTCGGTCAACGCCGCGAGCGCCGCCTGGGTGGCCGCCTCGTCGCGGCCGGCGCGGACCTGGCGCAGGCGTTCGACCTGCTGGGTACGGACCTTGGTGTTGTCGATGTCAAGGATGTCGACCTTGTCGGCGTTGGCCGAGCGGTACTTGTTGACGCCGACGATCGTCTCGCGTCCGGAATCGAGCCGGCCCTGGCGGCGCGCGGCCGAGGCTTCGATGCGGAGCTTGGGCATGCCTTGTTCGACCGCCTTGGTCATGCCGCCCAGCTTCTCGACCTCTTCAATGAGCGACCACGCGGCTGAAGCGACCGAATGCGTCAGCGCCTCGACGTAGTAGCTGCCACCCAGCGGATCGATCACCTTGGTGACGCCGGTTTCTTCTTGCAGGATGAGCTGGGTGTTGCGCGCGAGCTTGGCCGAAAAATCGGTCGGCAGCGCGAGCGCCTCGTCGAACGAATTGGTGTGCAGCGACTGCGTGCCGCCGAGCGCCGCCGCCAGCCCCTCGTACGCGGTGCGGATGATGTTGTTGTAGGGGTCCTGCTCGGCCAGCGACACGCCCGATGTCTGGCAGTGGGTGCGAAGCATCGCCGACTGCGGGTCCTTTGGCTTGTAGGCTGCGATCAGCGTGGCCCACAGCATCCGCGCCGCGCGCAGCTTCGCCACTTCCATGAAGAAGTTCATGCCGATGTCGAAGAAGAACGACAGACGGGGCGCGAATTCATCAATCCCAAGCCCACGCGCCGCCGCCGCGCGCACGTATTCGAGCCCGTCGGCCAGGGTGAACGCCAGCTCCTCCACCACCGTCGCGCCGGCTTCCTGCATGTGGTAGCCCGAGATCGAGATCGAGTTAAATTTAGGCATGCGCTTGGCGGTGTAGGCGATTATGTCGGCGACGATCCGCATGCTGGGGCCCGGCGGATAGATGTAGGTGTTCCGGACCATGAACTCCTTCAAGATGTCGTTCTGGATCGTGCCGGCAAGCTTGTCCTCGGAGACGCCTTGCTCCTCGGCCGCGACGATGTAGCCAGCCAGCACCGGCAGCACGGCGCCGTTCATCGTCATCGACACGCTGATCTTGTCGAGCGGGATGCCGTCGAACAGCACCTTCATGTCGGCGATCGAATCGATCGCCACGCCCGCCTTGCCGACGTCGCCCACCACGCGCGGGTGATCGGAGTCGTAGCCGCGATGGGTCGCGAGATCGAACGCGACCGAGAGGCCGGTTTGGCCGGCCGCCAGGTTGCGGCGGTAGAACGCGTTCGAATCTTCCGCCGTCGAGAAGCCCGAATACTGCCTGACCGTCCACGGCCGGCCGGCGTACATGGTGGCCTTGACCCCGCGCAAGTAGGGCGGCAATCCGGGGAGCGAGCCGAGTGGGTGGCCGGCACGCGCGATGGCGTCGAGATCATCGGCGGTGTAGAGCGGCTTGATCGCGATGCCCTCGGGCGTCTGCCACGTAAGCGTCGCCGGATCGGCACCCTTCATCTCCTTGGCCGCAAGCGTCCGCCATTCAGTAAGCGCCGGCGCGGCGCTTGCCACCGGCTTCGCCTGATCCGCGACCGTGCGGGATTTCGCTACCGGCTTCGCCGCGTGCACGGATTTACGAGCGACGGGCGCCTTCTTACGTGTCTTGCCGCCGCGCGCCTTCGCCGGCTTGGTCGGTTTGTTCGCCTTCTTCGCCATAGTCGATCCCCGATCGATCAAGCTTTGAGTCATAGGGTCCCTCCCCCCGCGCCGTCAAACCGGGACCGGCCGACCTTTGGTAGTTCCATAAGGACGAATGATGCGCTTGTGTGGGGCTGGCGGACGCTGGTAGATGCGGCGAACTCGCAGTGCGTTGAGGAAAAATCTTCGTAAGGGTTCGAGTCCCATACCCCACTCCCCAACGCTCTAACTTTTGTTGGCTGGTCTCTCGGGTACGGCTACTGTCGGGGATCTGGAACGAACGCTATTATCTCTTGGCTAAAGCGCTCCCAAATGATTGGACTTTAGGCTTCTCGCCACGTCACGGTCATGACCGCTAAATTAACGGCGGGTTATACTCATTGCTTTAGCCGGAAACCCTGTAGTCGCCGCGCGCCGCAAATGTGCAACCGAACTTCGTCTCGCGTGAGTGATCCGCCAGCAGTCACCCCGGATTCGCAGCGAGATAGGCCATGATCTCTTCCATGGACCCGGGGCCGAACTGAGGGCGCACCGGATGTCCGTTTACGATGGTGTCCTCGACCACTAGGTAGTCACCCGGCATGAGCAACGGCACCCCTGCCGTGAGTTCTCGGAGCACGTGTGGCCCGGCATGATCAGAGTCGAGGATCATCAACAGGCCACCTCGCCGCTTCGCCAGGAGCAACCCCATCAGCTGCTTTAAAACGGACTCCGTCGCACTGTCGCCCAGAAAAAATCGGATTCTCGGATGCGTTGTCGCCGTAGGATTGAGTGCATTCTGCGTCACGTCGATGCTGATGACGCCGCCCTCGCACTCTCCGGCCGCGAGCAAGTCCGCGAAATACAGCGCAAACCCGCCGTGGTTGTCGACGTAGGAGTATCGATTGAGCCCTGGCCGTCAGACCAGCTCTGCATCACCGGATCGGCCGAGGCAAAGCGGGTGATCAGCGGGTCGTATACCCGGCCGTTCATGTGGATAAGGCCGGCCTCTTGCAAGTGTTCGTGGCCGGTGTAGCCGCGGTCGTTGGCAGCGGCGGCT
>SHVV01000063.1 GCA_009694095.1 Alphaproteobacteria bacterium
ATCGTATAGGCGCAGGTCGGGTCCGGCGCCTTGGGATGATCGGTCGCAATCACGAATTCTTGGTGCGCAACAAGCAACCCGTAACGTGAAGCGGCAATGCTGTTGATTTCTGATTTGCTGATGACCGAGCCCTACGTCTTCCAATCGCTTTGAGTAAGCCTCCGCACCAGAAATTCACGCCCACCGATAAGCGCTTCGACAGTTTCCCGGTCCGGTGTCGAAACGAATGAGATGGGGGTTGCGGCCTCGCGTCCGATCTCGTCCGCCGCTCGGGCAGAGTGAACGCGATGAGGTTCGTCCGACGCTTCCGTCTCCAACGCGCGATAAATCCGAACCGGATGGCGCTGCTTGTTGAGGGTGGGTTCCCTGGGCGCAGGATAGAAAGCTGTCGCCTCGAACTGCCGGATGAGTCGATCGGGGCTCGGGAGGGTATCGTTGTCGGCGGCCGCGGCGATCCCGGTCGCGCCGAAAGCGATGAAAAGCGCGAGGATGGTCCGAACCATGACCCATCGTAGGCATACTCTTGGGCCGGCAAAATCCAGAGCCCCCTATTCGGCCCTCGGCCCTTGGCCCCGAGGCGCCTTTGGGTTGCGCCGAGGAAGCCAGCGGGCTAGTGTTACCCCGCCGTGGAGAGGGCTGGCCGATCGCAGCGAGCGCGGCAATCCGCTATTAGTGACAAGCCTTTAGGAGCTGCGACACCGCAGCGCGTGACGATATGACCACACGGCTCGGCCGCCACTTCATCCAGATCCCCGGCCCAACCAACGTCCCCGATCGCGTCTTGCGCGCCATCGCCGCGCCGACGATCGATCATCGCGGTCCCGAGTTCTCGGCGATCATGCAGGACGTCCTGCCAGGGCTGCAGCGCCTGTTCAAGTCGGCCGGTCCCGTCGTCATATTCGCCGGATCGGGATCCGGTGCCTGGGAAGCCGCGCTCGTCAACACTCTTTCGCCCGGCGACAAAGTGCTGATGGCCGAAACCGGGCATTTTTCCAACCTGTGGGAGCGGATGGCGCGCAAATTCGCGCTCGATGTCGAGTACCTGCCGGGCGACTGGCGGGGCGGCGTCAATCCCGCCCGGGTCGAAGCGCGCCTCGCCGAGGACAAAGCCCACGCCATCAAGGCGGTCGCGATCGTCCACAACGAGACTTCGACCGGCGTCACGTCCGATGTCGCCGCGATCCGGCGCGCGCTCGATCAAACGCGCCACCCAGCGTTGTTTCTGGTCGATGCCATCTCCTCGTTGGGCTCGATCGACCTCAGGACCGCCGAATGGGGCATCGATGTCGTCGTCGGGGGCTCGCAGAAAGGGCTGATGTTACCGCCGGGCCTCGGCTTCAATGCGGTCTCCGAAAAGGCCCTCGCGGCAGCGAAAAAAGCCAAGCTGTCGCGTTCGTTCTGGGATTGGGAGCCGATCCTCGAAGCCAACAAGGCCTGGAGCTTTCCGTTCACCCCCAATATCAACCTGATCTTTGGGCTCAAAGAAGCGGTCGCGATGTTCGAGGAAGTGGGACTCGCCGCGGTGTTCGCGCGCCATGCGCGTCACGGCGAGGCGGTTCGACGCGCCGTCCGGGCGTGGGATCTCGAATTGCAGGCCGCTAACCCGGCCGAATACAGCGCTTCCGTCACCGCGATCAGGGTGCCCGAGGGCGTCAACGCCGATTCGACCCGCGCTGTCATCCTAGAAGACTTCGACATGTCGCTGGGCGCCGGTCTCGGCAAACTCGCCGGCAAGGTGTTTCGTATCGGACACCTGGGCGCCCTCAACGATCTCATGATCGCGGGCACGCTGGCCGGTGTCGAGATGGGGCTTCTGCGCGCCCAAGTCCCGCACCAACGGGGCGGCGTCCTGACCGCGCTCGACTTTCTTGCCCGCGACAGCGGCCGGACCGCGAAAAAAGCGGCCGAGTAGATATCGCCGCGCTCGACATGGCGCGCGGCTGCGTTAGATTTCGTCGAGTGAAGTCGTTCGCTCCAGCGGGGCGGTATCGGGATTAGAACATGGCAGAATTCATCATTGGCGCAGGAACCAAGGGGGCTAACGCCCCAGCCGCCGCGGGCGCGACCGGAGTGGGCGCGGCCGTTTTGATCAAGGACAGCGATACCAAGAACTTCGCGAACGATGTCCTGACCGCCTCGCGCGAGGTGCCGGTGATCGTCGATTTTTGGGCGCCATGGTGCGGTCCATGCAAACAACTTGGCCCGGCGTTGGAAAAGGCGGTCCGCGAGGCCGGCGGTACGGTCAAGCTGGTCAAGATCGACATCGACAAGAATCCACAACTGGCGCAGCAGATGCGCATCCAATCGATTCCCGCGGTGTTCGCGTTCGCGAACGGCCAACCGGTCGACGGCTTCATCGGCGCGCTGCCCGACAGCGAGGTCAAAGCGTTCGTGAAGCGCTTGAGCGGCGACACTGGTCCTTCCCCGCTCGAAGAAGTCATGGCGCAGGCCAAGGCGGCGCTCGAAAGCGGTGACTTTGCGACAGCCGCCAACATGTTCGGACAGATCCTCAAGAACGAGGCCGCCAATATCGAGGCGCTCGCCGGTCTTGCTCGCTGCTATGTCGGCCACGGCGACCTCGAGCTCGCTAAACAGACGCTCGCGATGGTGCCGCCGGCGCAGGCGAATCACGTCGCCGTCGCCGGTGCCCAGGCCGCGCTCTCGCTCGCGCAAGAGGTCGGCAGCGTCGGCAATCCGCTCGAGCTGCAGGCGAAAGTCGCCGCCAATCCGGCCGACCACGAAGCGCGCTTCAATCTGGCTCTCGCCCTAATCGGCTCGGGCGATCAAGCAGGGGCGATCGATGAGCTACTGGCAATCGTGCGCCGCAGCCGCGAATGGAACGAACAGGCGGCGCGCAAGCAGCTCGTCAAACTGTTCGCCGTGCTTGGACCAACGCACGAACTCACGATGGCGGGTCGGCGTCGGCTTTCGTCGATCTTGTTCTCATGACCGACCGATTCCAGGTCAAGGCCGTCGCCGAACTGCCCGAAAGCCTGCCGATCTTTCCACTAATCGGGGTCCTGCTGCTGCCGGGCGGTTTTCTGCCGCTCAACATTTTCGAAACACGCTATCTGCAGATGGTCGAGGACTCGCTCGGTAGCGGACGGTTGATCGGCATGGTGCAGCCGGCCGGCCCCGGCAGCCAGTCGTCGCTCCCGGGCGTCTACCCGACGGGATGCGCCGGGCGCATGACGTCGTTCAAGGAGAGCGCGGATGGGCGATTCCTGATCACGCTCAAGGGCGTGTGCCGATTCGAGATTGGCGAAGAACTGCCGCAAACGCGGCTCTACCGCAAGGTCAGACCCCTGTGGTCATCCTTCAGCGCTGACCTCAAGGTCGCGGACGATGCGACGATCGACCGCAAACGACTTTTTGCGGCGCTCAAACCTTATTTCGAGGTCAACGGCATCAAAGCCGAATGGTTGACGCTCGAAAGCGTTTCTCCCGTCACGCTCGTGACCTCGCTCGCCATGATGTGTCCGTTCGAACCGCGCGAAAAACAGGCGCTGCTCGAATCGAAGTCTCTTGCCGAGCGTGCCGAGCTATTGACCGCGTTGGTCGAGATGGCGGCGCTGCAGAAGATGCGCGGACCAGGCGCCAATCAGTAAGCGAGAATTTCGCCATGACGACGTCGAACATCGATCCCAAACTCCTTGAAATTCTCGTCTGTCCGTTGACTAAGGGCCCGCTCCGCTATGACTCCGCGCGCCAGGAATTGGTGAGTGAACAAGCTCGCCTTGCCTATCCGATCCGCGACGGCATCCCGATCATGCTAATCGATGAAGCGCGGAACCTCGACGAAGACTCGACGAGCAACGCCACGAAGCGATGACGACCGCCAGAACGCCGCGCCCAACCGAGGTGCGGCTGATCAGGGCCGAGAAACGCCTCATGGTCACGTTCGACGACGGCAAGGTCTTCAGCTACCCCGCCGAATATCTTCGGGTTGAGAGTCCTTCAGCCGAGGTCCAGGGCCACGGACCGGGTCAAAACGTGATCGTCGGCGGCCGTCGTCACGTCGGGATCACCACCATTGAATCGGTCGGCCACTACGCGATCCGCATACTATTCGACGACGACCACGACACCGGTATCTACACCTGGGACTATCTTTATGAACTCGGCGTCAAGCACGACGCCAAGTGGGCCGCCTACGAACAGGCGCTGGTGGCGAAGAAACTGAGCCGTGATCCGTAGTTAGAGCGCTCGACCTTCCAGCAGCCGCGGCAACTTTCCGACGGTGCCGCGCGCGTGGCTCATAAAAAAACGCTTGAGCGCCGGAAGTTCGTTCACTGCGGCGAGGCCGAGATCGCGGGCGAGCTTGACCAGCGGGATGTCGTTCGCGAACAGTCGATTCAACCCGTCGGTCACTGCGATGAGAACGGTGTTGTCGAACCGTCGCCAGCGCTCGTACCGTTCGAGAACAGGGCTCGTCCCGAGATCGAGCCCGAGGCGCGAGGCATCGATCAACACCTCGGCAAGCGCTGCTGCGTCGCGAAAACCCAAGTTTACGCCTTGGCCCGCGATCGGGTGGACACCGTGCGCTGCGTCGCCGATCAGGACCAGCCGTTGGTCTGAATATCGCTCGGCATGGTGGACCGCGAGCGGGAAGCTCCACCGCGGACCTTCGACGGTCGTCGCGCCGAGGAACTCGCCGAGACGTTGGCGTATTTCGGTCGCAAACTCCGCTTCGTCGAGCGCAAGGATCGCCGGCGCCAGATCGCGGCGCTCGGTCCATACGAGCGAGGAGCGATTGCCTCTGAGCGGCAGAATCGCGAACGGCCCGGCCGCTAGAAACCGCTCGTGAGCGACGCCGCCATGCGGCCGTTCGTGGTTCACGGTGCATACGATCGCAATTTGCGGGTAGGTCCAGTCGACGACAGCGATGCCGGCGTCGCGCCGTAGAGTCGAATACCGGCCCGACGCATCGACGACAAGCGGCGCCACGATCGATGCTCCGGTATCGAGCGTCGCACGAACGAACGCATCGCCGCGCTCGACCGTTGACAGCCGCGCCGGAGCATGGACATCAAGTCCATCGACCCTGCCAGCCTCAGCAAACAGCGCGCGCCGGATGAACCGGTTTTCGGCCATCGCGCCCATCGGGCCGGCACCGAGTTCGCGGTGATCGAAATGCAGAAAAAGCCGCGACTCGCCGTCGGAAATACGGATGTCGGTGATCGGCTCGGCAACGTCGGCCAGGTGGCGCCAGACGCCGATGGCGTCGAGCAAGCGTTGCGAGGAATAGGCAATCGCTGACGCGCGGCCATCGAACGGCTCGGCTTGCAGCGTCGCCGGCGATTCACGATCGACCAGCGCTACGCTAAGTCCGGCGCGCGCGGCGGCGATCGCGAAGGTAAGGCCAACCATGCCACCTCCAACAACCAGCACATCGTGCGTCGCGCTTCGATCGGTCATCGTATTCTTCGCCGCTTGTCGCGGCTTACCTTCGCGCGCGGGGATCCTCGTTGTCCAGGACGTTCGACCTCGGATAGAGTTTACGTGGCTTTTGAGGGATCGGTGGAATGGCCAAGATGTGGCACGAGATGACGGCGCTAGAACTCGGGGCCGGGATCGGCGGCGGAACGATCGATCCGGTCGACCTTGCCGAACATTTCTTGAGCCGCATCGAAACTCTCGATCGCGAACACTCAGTCTATCTTCGGGCGACGCCCGAACGAGCGCGCGCCGAAGCCGTAGCCGCCCGCGGGCGGGCTAGGCGCAAGCTTCGCGTTTCGCCGCTCGATGGCGTGCCGATATCGTGGAAAGACCTGTTCGACTCGGCGGGAACGGCGACGACCGCGGGATCTCCGCTACTCGTCGACCGCGTGCCGCGACGCGACGCCGTCGCGCTCGAGCGCGCGACTCGAGCCGGCCTCGTGTGTCTCGGCAAGACAACAATGACAGAGCTCGCTTACTCCGGTCTTGGCGTCAATCCGAGCATGGGGACGCCAAGAAATGCGCACGATCCGAACACGCCACGGGCGCCTGGCGGTTCTTCGTCGGGGGCGGCTGCCTCGGTCGCTTTTGGTTTGGCTGCTGCCGGAATCGGCAGCGATACCGGCGGCTCGGTGCGCGTCCCCGCCGGATGGCAAGGGCTCGTCGGTCTCAAAACGACGTACGGCGTGATCCCGATCGAGGGCTCCGTCCCACTCTGGCCCGACGTCGACACGGTCGGACCGCTCGCGCGAACGGTTGGCGATACTAACGCGATCTTTGCTGTTCTCGACGGCGGAAAGCCGGCCGATCTCGGCGGCGCCAACGTCAAAGGTTTCCCCGTGCTAGTGCCGACCAACTACGTCTGGGACGATATCGAACCGGCGGTGAAAGACACGGTTGACGCGGCGATCGATCGGCTAGCCGCAGTCGGCGCCAAGGTGTCCAGAAAGCAACTTGAGTCGCTCGACGACCTAGCGGCACTCGGCGCCGCGCCAGCACAGCTCATGTCGAGCGAAGCCTATGCCGTTTGGCGCGACGCGTTGGAAGCAAATCCGGACCGCGTCTATAAACCAATCCTCGATCGTTTCCGGATCGGAAAGTCGCAGAACGCAGCCGACATGATCGCGATTCGACACCGGCTCAAAGTGATCGCCAAACGCTACCTGGCCGAGACCGCCGCATTCGCGGCCGTACTCATGCCGACATCGCCTATCTTGCCCCCGCCGCTTGAGGACTTATGGTCCGGGGGCGAGACCTATCTCGCCAAAAACATGCTCTCGTTACGCAATACCCGGATCGCCAACGTACTTAGCCTCTGCGCGATTACCCTCCCTTGCGGCCGGGTCCGCAGTCTCCCGGTTGGGTTGATGTTAGTCGCGCATCCATTCACCGAGCGGGCACTGCTTCGGCTCGCCGATGCGGCGGAAAATGAATTAAAAACAATGATTTAATCATTTTTCTTATTATTTAACTTAAAAACTGTCGGCATTTATCTTAAATTGCTGGATGCTTGACCGGCGCTATTCATCGGGGATGGATCCCCGCTGACTGCGTTATTAGCGATCAGAGTGCGGGACGCTCGCGGTGGACGTATGTTGAATGATCGGCTCGAAGGACTCGGCGCAGGGCCTTTTCAGCGTTTGGCGACGCTATTGGCCGACGTTCGTCCCGCCGTCAATCGCCCGTCGTTTGATCTCGCAATTGGCGAGCCGCGTCACGCTTATCCCGAGTTCGTTGGCGCGCTGATCAACGACAATCGGCACCTTTACGGACGCTATCCTTCCGCGCTCGGCACGCCGGAGTACCGTTCGGCGTGCGCCGATTGGCTCACCAATCGGTTCCGTCTCCCGACCGGCATGATCGCGGCCGATCGCCATATCGTTCCGCTCAATGGCACGCGCGAGGGATTGTTCTTGCTCGCGCTTGCGGTTGTTCCGTCGCGCAAAGCTGCCGGAACGCCGCTGGTGCTGCTCCCCAATCCGTTCTACCACCCCTACGCTGGCGCCGCCTTCGCTGCCGGCGGAGAGCCGCGCTATCTCCCCGCCGTCGAACGCAACGGCTTTTTGCCCGATTTCGGCACTCTGAACGAAGCTGATCTGGCGCGAACCGTGCTGGTCTACCTGTGCTCGCCAGCGAATCCGCAAGGATCCGCCGCCGATGTCAATTACCTCACTCGCCTCGTCGAACTGGCGCGCGCTCATGACTTCGTGCTCGCGATCGATGAGTGCTATTCGGAGATCTATACCGAGCGTGCTCCGTCAGGCGCGCTAGAAGCCTGCGCTCGTCTCGGCGGAAGTTTAAAAAACGTCTTGGTGTTCCATTCGCTATCCAAGCGATCGAGCGTTCCAGGACTCCGCTGCGGGTTCGTGGCGGGTGACCCCGACCTGCTCAAGAGCTTCGTTGCGCTGCGCCATTATGCTTGCGCGCAAATCCCGCTTCCGATCTTTGCCGCCGGCACCGCGCTTTGGCGCGACGAGGCACACGTCGAAACAAATCGGGCCCTTTACCGCGCCAAATTTGACGCCGCCGAGCGCATTTTGTCGAATCGCTTCGGCTATCGTCGGCCGGCCGGATCATTCTTTCTTTGGCTCGATGTCGTCGACGGCGAGAAGGCGGCGCTTCGCCTTTGGCGAGATGGCGGCGTTCGCGTCATCCCGGGCGGATACTTGTCGCGGCCGGTTGATGGCGAAAACCCCGGGCAACGCTACATTCGCGTCGCGTTGGTCGACGATCTCGAGAAAACCGAAGCGGCGCTCGGCGCGCTTCAGCGCACCCTTTGAACGATGAGGCTACCCCCATGAATAACTCCGCGACCACGCAACGCTTCACCCTCCTACCGGAAGCGTTGCGAACGTTCCTCCACCGACGCGCGATCGAGACTGGCGCCGTCCTCTTGGCCGTCGTCGCGGTGGCGTTCGCAGCCGCGCTTGCGACCTACCACCCCGCTGATCCAAGCCTCAACACGGCGAGCCATGGTCCAGCGCGCAATCTCCTCGGTGCCCCCGGCGCCTACGTCGCCGACGCCTCGTTGCAGTCGTTCGGCGCCGCGACCGCACTGCTCCCGTTGCTGCTCATCGCCTGGGCCTGGCGGATCGGTTCACATCGCGGTCTTTCGTTTTACGGGCTTCGCGTGGCGCTGGCGCCGCTGTCTCTGGTGACGGCGGCCGTCGCGATGGGGGCTATCCCGACTCCCGCCGCCTGGCCGCTTCGCGTCGGCGCCGGCGGCGGATTAGGCGACATAGCACTGCGCGAACTAACGGGGCTGCTCGGCCTCGTCGAGGGACTGCCGCCGCAACCGATCGTCATAGCGGCCTCGACGTTGCTGTCGGCCGGACTTCTGGCCTACGCCACCGGACTTACGGTGCCGGAATGGCGAGCGCTGCTGCGCGCACCGCTGCTCGCGACACGCGCCGTCGCCATCATTGCTAGCGCCTTCAGCCGCCTCGGTGCCTGGATCGCTCCACCTGAATCAGCGGCTGAAGTCGCGAGCCGTGCGATCCGGCCGACAATGGGGCGCGAGCCGTTTCTTGGCGATAAACCGGACGTCGCTCCGCCTGCGGCGGCACTCGCAATCGATCCGGCGATCGATGTTCCCACCGGAACGACGCGGGTCGCAAAGCGACGCGCCGCGATCGAGGCGGGAAAGCGCGTCGCCGTCGAGAAGCAACCGACACTCGACCTCGTGCCGGGCGAATATCGTTTGCCGCCCCTCAATCTGCTGATCGCGGCGGAGACGAAAAAATCGGCGACGGCGACGCGAAACGACGACGCGCTCGAACAAAATGCGCGCATGCTTGAATCGGTGCTCAACGACTTCGGCGTTCTTGGTCGAGTGACGCAGATACAGCCGGGTCCGGTCGTTACTCTTTACGAGTTCGAACCCGCGCCAGGCGTCAAAACATCGCGCGTTATCGGCCTGTCGGACGACATCGCTCGGTCGATGAGCGTCGTCTCGGTTCGCGGCGCCGTGGTTCCCGGAAAGAATGTCATCGGCCTCGAGCTCCCGAATGTGAAGCGTGAGACCGTGCTTTTGCGAGAGCTCTTGGCGAGCACCGACTACGAACGGACGACGGCGAGCCTGACGCTCGCACTCGGCAAGACCATCGCCGGCGAGCCCATCATCGCCGATCTCGGCCGCATGCCCCACCTGCTGATCGCCGGCACGACCGGGTCAGGAAAATCGGTCGCCATCAACACGATGATCCTGTCGCTGCTGTACCGGCTTTCGCCCCAGCAGTGCCGCTTGATCCTGATCGACCCGAAGATGCTGGAACTCTCGGTCTACGAAGGTATCCCGCACTTGCTAGCGCCGGTGGTAACCGACCCGGGCAAGGCCGTTGTGGCTCTCAAGTGGGTGGTGCGCGAAATGGAGTCGCGCTACCGGCTGATGTCCCGCCTCGGCGTTCGCAACGTCACCGGCTACAACCAGCGCATTATTGAGGCTGAGGCCAAGGGCGAGGTCATCAAACGCACGGTTCAGACTGGCTTTGACGCCGGATCGGGAGCGCCGATATTCGAGGAGCAGGTGCTCGATTTCCACCCGATGCCCTTCATAGTCGTCGTCGTCGACGAGATGGCGGACTTGATGATGGTCGCCGGAAAGGAGATCGAAAGCGCCGTGCAGCGACTGTCGCAAATGGCCCGCGCCGCCGGCATCCACATCATTATGGCGACGCAACGACCGTCGGTCGACGTGATCACCGGCACGATCAAGGCGAACTTTCCCACCCGGGTCAGCTTTCAAGTCACGTCCAAGATCGATAGCCGCACGATCCTTGAAGAACAGGGCGCCGAGCAACTTCTAGGTTCGGGCGATATGCTGTTCCGCCAAAGCGGCGGGAGAATCACGCGCGTTCATGGTCCTTTCGTGTCGGATGAAGAGGTCGAACGTATCGTCAGCTACCTCAAGACCCAGGGCGTACCGCAATACGTCGACGCGGTTACGGAAGAGCCGGATCTGCCTCCGGGCGAGTCGGGAAGAGATGATCCCGGCGACGAGCTTTACGATCAGGCGGTCGCGCTGGTTTGTCGCGAGCGCAAAGCGTCGACCAGCTTCGTCCAACGACATCTGCAAATCGGCTACAATCGCGCCGCGCGGATCATGGAACGAATGGAGCGCGAAAGCGTGGTGACGCAGGCCAATCACGTCGGCAAACGAGAAGTGTTGGCGCGCAATATCGACTCGATCGAATGATCGCATCGATCAAGCGATGCGGACGCGCGGCGTTCGTGGCGCTGATCGCCGCCTTATGGCTCGCGAGCGCCGGCGGCGCAGCGGCGCAAGCTAAAGGATCGGCTCCAGCCGGCGAAGAAAATCTCGCAGGTATCGAGGCCTACCTCAACAGCGTCCGTACGTTCAAAGGCCGATTTCTTCAAATCGCCCCGGATGGCAATGTGTCGCAAGGTTCAGTTTTCATGCGTCGGCCCGGACGCATGCGCTTCCAATACGATCCGCCGACGCCGCTTCTCATCGTCTCGGACGGAACGTGGCTGATGATTTGGGATAAGAAACTCGATCAGGTCGATCGAGTGCCGCTTGGGTCGACGCCGATTGGCTTTTTACTCGAGCGCGAAGTCAAGCTTGCGAGCCGGGTCGACGAGGCATCGATTAGACGCGAGCCTGGGTTCATTTACCTCACCGCCCGCGACGCCAAACAGAAAGAAGATGGCGACATCACGCTCGTTTTCTCCACCGCACCGCTCGAACTACGCCAGTGGATCGTTACCGACGCGCAAAAGTTGCAAACCCGCGTTTCGCTGTTCGAGATCGAGACCAATCTACCGCTCGACATCAAGCTCTTCGTCTTTACCGACTCCGGCCCGAGTGTTCCCTAACGTGGGAACGCTGTTTGACGGGACGATGGTCGATTCATAGGATGCACGCGCGCCGGGGTGCAACCGTGTCCAAGAATCATACTGTCGCCATCGATCAAACCGGCGAGACGTTCACGGTCGCGCCGAACGTCTATGTTCTCGACGCTGCGCTCGAGTCCGACATCAGTTACCCGCGGTATTGCAAGACCGGCGTTTGCGGTTCATGCAAATCGATTCTCGTCGTCGGCGACATCGAGCACGATTCGCATACTCAAGTCGCCCTATCGGACGATGAGCGAAACCTCGGCCGCTTCCTAGCCTGCCGCGCACGGCCAAAAACGGACTGCACGGTGGCCTTTATTCCGCGCGACGTCGTGCCGCGCTTTAACAATAAAATTCGCGAAGTCGATTGCCGCGTTATTGCGGTCGAACGGGCGACCCACGACGTATCCATCATTCGGATGGAAGCCGAGACGAAGAGACCGTTTATTTTTACCGCCGGGCAGTACGCCTCGGTCGCGCTCGGCGACCTGCCGGCGCGCGATTTTTCCATGGCGAGCCGCCCCGGCGAGCGCTGGCTCGAATTTCACATCCGCGGGCAACAAGGATCCGACATCGCAACGTATCTCAAGAACGATCTTCAGATCGGCGCCAAGGCGCGAATCAAAGGCCCCTCCGGCACAGCGTATTTCCGCGAGTATCATGGCACGGACATTCTCGCCGTGGCCGGTGGAACCGGGATAGCGCCGATCAAGTCGATCGTCGATATGGCTTTGACGGCCGGCGTGCGGCAGCCAATCGAGGTCTATTTCGGTGTGCGCGCGGAGCGCGACGTCTACCTTGCCGATCATTTCTCCAGCCTGGCGACTAAGTACTCGAATCTAAAATTCACTCTCGTGCTGTCCGACGAAAAGAAAGTGAAAAAAGGACGCCGAACTGGTTTCGTCTCCGACGCGCTCGATGCCGACTTGGAGACCGGGCGCAACGTTCGAGCCTACGTTGCCGGACCCCAAGCGATGGTCGAGGCAACGTTCAAGGTTCTTGATCGCGCAGGCGTCAGACGCAAGAACTGTTTCGCCGACTATTTCGAAATGCGGCGCGCCGCAGCCTCAAGCCGACTCTGATGCGCCAATCGTGAGCGAAGACGATGTCGACATCGACGACTACCCAAGCCTGGTCGCGGGTGTGCGCTTCATGAAGTCGATCGGGAGCGTCCCCTGGTTCGCTCGAGCTGGCGAGCCACTCGATGAAGAAACAATCGCCGACGCGCAGGCCTATGCTGAGGCGTTGGGGTTTATGGACGTCACCGTGGCTGCGGTCGAGTGGTCCGAGGTCGCGTCGTTGGCGGACGAGGCGGACATTGACCCGCGCTCGATCGAAGTCGAATTGGCAACCGTTCTCGCCAACGAGGCCGCAGCCGAAGTTGGCGGCGACAACGTCGTCGCGGTGATGGCTGATACTCGAAACGCAATCGACAAAGCGGTTCTGCCGCTGATTCGGCAATGTCTCAAAACGCTCGATGTCGATGGCAACCCGGACCAGATCGTCGAAGCCGCTCTCGACGTAGCCCAACGCTCCTTTCAGGGGGCGCTTCTCGTTATCCTAGCTCTAGCTCCTGAAGACCACGTTTTCGCGCGCAAATTTCGCTTGTTCGAGCGTGGCCGGTGGCCGCTCGGAATCATCGGCAATACCTTCCACGTGCTCTGACCGCCAGCATGCGTATCGCGACCTGGAACATCAACTCCGTTCGGTTGCGGATTTCCTTGGTTCGGCGCTTCGCGCGCCAGGCATCGCCGGACGTTCTTTGTCTCCAGGAGACTAAAGTCGAAGACGACCTATTCCCGACTGAGGCGTGTCATGCGATGGGGTTCCCGCATCTCGCGTATTTCGGCCAAAAGGGGTACCACGGCGTCGCCATACTTTCCCGTTTGCCGATCGAGCGTTATGAGCGTCATGAGCGGGGCGGAAACCGTGAGGCGCGGCATGTTTCGGTCGTCTTGGTGAACGGGATCGAGATCCATAACCTCTACGTGCCGGCTGGCGGCGACGAACCGGATGTCAAGTCGAACCCTAAGTTCGCCGAAAAACTAGAATTTTTCGACGAAATCACAGCGTGGTTCGCTGAGCGGCAGGAACCCAAGCACGGCGCTGTGTTGGTTGGCGATCTCAACGTCGCGCCACTCGAAAACGATGTCTGGTCGCACAAACAATTGCTGGGCCTGGTGTCGCACACGCCGATCGAGGTCACCAAACTTGCCACGCTGCAGAAATCGTGGCGGTGGGTCGACTCGGTACGCCGGTTCGTCG
>SHVV01000064.1 GCA_009694095.1 Alphaproteobacteria bacterium
GCGACCACGGCGCTTCGAGCCCGGTCACCCAGGGCGTCGCGACGACGCCGGGCGGATTCGGGAGATAGACGTCCTCGACCTTCTGCGGCGCGGGCCCGAGAATCGGATCGGCGGCGAGCGCGGGGGTGCAAACAACAGACAGAAAAACCGAGCCGAGGAGAGCCAGATCTGGCCACGGAAGGTGCATGTGTCGCGCTTACTTCGGCCCCCAGCGCTTGGCCGCGTAGTCGTCGGCGGCGCGGGCGTCAACCCATTGCTCGCCCTGCGCGGTTGACTCGAGCTTCCAGAACGGCGCCTTGGTTTTCAGCCAATCGACCAAGAATTCGTTGGCGGCGAACGCGGCCTGGCGGTGCGCGGACGCGGTGACCACCAGCACGATCTGATCGCCGGGCTTGAGCCGACCGTAGCGGTGGACGATCAGGCTCGCCTCGAGCGGCCAGCGGGCGCGGGCCTCAGCGTCGATCTTGGCAAGCTCGCGCTCGGTCATTCCAGGATAGTGTTCGAGCGTCATGGCACCAATCGTGGCCTCGCCCGCCGCGCCCCGCACCAGGCCGACGAACGTGACGACGCTGCCCACCCGGTGATTGCCGGCGACCAGCGCCTTGGCCTCGGCGGCGGCGTCGAAATCTTCACGCTGGACGCGGATCAAGGCGCGATCACCCGCCGGTCACGGGCGGAAACAGCGCGATTTCGTCGTTCGGGCCGACCGGCGCATTGGTCGTCGCGTACTCCTGGTTGACCGCGACGCGCACGACCGATCGGTTGGCGAGCGCAGCAGCGTGGCCGGGACTGCGCGTCGCCAGCCAATTGAGCAGCGCGCCGACGGAGGCTACACCCGCCGGCGGCGTCACGGTCTCCTCGCCGATGCCGGCCCGTGTTTTCAACCACGAAAAATAGAGCACCTTCATGCCGCGACCTCGGCAAAGGGGAGAAAATCGACCATGTCGCCTGCGTTGAGTTCGGTCAACTCCTCGGGCAATTCCACGAGCCCGTCGGAGTCAACGATCGAGGAGAGAATGCCGGCGCCCTGGCGTTCGAATTTGCGCGCGGTGAGGCTGCCGTCGGCGGCGGTGTCGAGCCGCGCGCGCAGGAACTCGCGGCGGTTTTTCTTCTTCTTGTGATCGAAGCCGGAGCGGACGCGAAAGAGCGCCGGCGTCACGTCGCTCGCCCCGGCGAGGCGCAGGATCAACGGCCGGGCAAAGCGGAGGAACGTCACCATCGCAGCGACCGGATTACCGGGCAGGCCGACGAACGGCACGGCGCCGATCTGCCCCAACGCGATCGGCCGCCCCGGCTTGATGGCGAGGCGCCAGAAATGGAGCGAGCCGGCGACTTCGACCGCCGCCTTGACGTGGTCCTCTTCGCCGACCGAGACGCCGCCCGAGGTGACGACGATGTCATTGGCCGCCGCCGCTTCTACCAGCCGAACGCCGATCGCGGCGCGGTCATCGCGCAAGATTCCTAAATCCGTCACGGCGCAGCCCAAGCCTTCGAGCAGCGCCATGATGATGAATCGGTTGGCGTCATAGATCGCGCCGGGGCCTGCGGCGGCACCGGGTTCGACCACTTCGTCGCCGGTCGAGAACACCGCGGCACGCAGCGCTCGATGGACGAGAATTTCGCTCCGCCCGATCGAGGCGATGAGACCAACGTCCTGTGGCCGTAGCCGGCGACCGGCGGCGAGAATCGTCGAACCCTCCTTGACGTCTTCACCAGCCTTGCGGCGGTTGGCACCGACCTTGAGCCCGCGGCGAATGGCGACGCGTTCGCCCTCCGCCCGGCAGTCTTCCTGCATAACGACGGTGTCGAGACCGGATGGCATCGGCGCGCCGGTGAAAATACGCACAGCACTCCCGGCGGCAACCCGACCCGTGTACGGCCGCCCGGCGGCAGCACGGCCGGCGATGGGGAAGACGCTTTCCTCGCCGGCGCCCAGATCGGCGAACGCGAACGCATAGCCATCGACCGCCGCATTATCGTGCGGCGGCACGGCGCGCTCGGCGACGACATCGGCACCAAGAATATGACCGGCAGCGGCGCGCAACCCAACCGTCACGGTCTCGGTAATCGGCACGACGCGCGCGTCGATCAGCGCCAGCGCCTCGGCCGTCGCCAACGTCCGCCCACCGGCGGCGAAACAATCGTCGCTCAGTTGAGCCATGCGTCCTCGCCGGTCGTGCTCGGTCGGTTGGAGTCTGGCAAAAAGCCGCGCCCCGAACCGGACGAATGGCGGGACGCGGCAGGCACGCCGCCGCCGCGCGCAAGTGCGTCGCAGGTGCGGAGCCACATCGTCATCCGACCAGCGCCTTTGGCGCGGCCGCCGCACGTAAATCGAGATAGAGCACGATGAAATCGGCGATCGCCGCCACGTCGTCGATGTCGAAGCGGGGGATCGCGAGGCCGGCGAGCGCGACGTCGCTCGCGATCGCGACGATGTGCGGATCGGCCGTCGCCATGAGCGGCTTGCCGACCGGGGCACGATACACCTCGATCTTTGCATGCACTTCACGCTTGAAGCCTTCGACCAGGACGAGATCGGCCGGCTGCATCCGCGCCAGTAGCCAATCGAGGCTGGCTTCGGGTTCGCCGCGGTGCTCGTGCATCAGCGCCCAACGGTTGGCCGACGTCACCATTACCTCTTTCGCGCCAGCCATGCGGTGCTGGTAGGAGTCCTTGCCCGGCTGGTCGATGTCGAAGGCATGGTGCGCGTGCTTGATGGTCGAGACCGCGAAGCCACGCCCGATCAGGGCGTCGAGCAGCTTGACCGCGAGCGTGGTCTTGCCGCTCCCCTGCCAGCCCGCGAGGCCGATGCGCTTCATGCCGATAAGGTGGGTGGGATGACCCGGCCGCGTCAAGCCGGGCGTGATTACTCGGCTGGGCGCGTCGCGCCGCGGTTCATTGTGCGCTGCTCGCGGCTAGTCTCGTCTTGGATATGACGGATGCCGGCGCACAGATAGTCGTAGCCGGTGTAGAGCGTCAGCACCGCCGCGATCCAGAGCCCGTAGGCACCGATCGTCGCCGCTGGAATGAGCGCCGGTGCCGCGTCACCAACCAGCAGAAACGCGATGGCCACGATCTGCAGGGTCGTCTTCCATTTGGCGAGCTGCGATACCGGCACGCTCACGTGAGTGCCCGCCAGGAACTCGCGCAAGCCAGAAACGAGGATCTCGCGGCAGAGGATCACGACCGCCGCGAGCACAGTTAAATCGACGATGCGCCCGAAGGCGACCAGCATCAGGATCGCGGCAGAGATCAGGAGCTTGTCGGCGACCGGATCGAGGAAACGCCCGAGCGCCGATTGTTGGCGGAGAGCGCGCGCAAAGTAGCCATCGAGATAGTCGGTGATGCCAGCAGCGACGAAAATGACGAACGCGATCCAATTCCCCGCCGGTGATGCGATATAGAACGCGCCCACCAGCGCCGGGATCACGGCGATCCGCGACAGCGTGAGGAGATTGGGAACTTTGGTCAGCATGGTCCGGCCCAGGAGACGACTATAGCACTCGGACGTTGCAAGCGAGTGCCATGTCAATCCGACCACCCCCTCCTCAAGAAACCATCGAATTCACAACTCCCGCCGCCCGAGATGGCGTACCCTTCCCGCGTCTTCTCGCCGCCTGTACCGGCGCGACGGATTGGAACGTCGAACGCGAAGCGCTCGCGCGTGCTCCCATCTGCTGCGACAGACCTGACCAATTTAGTTTTGAGCCAATGCCGATCGGCGAAGAGATCGAGCGCGAGATCGTCCTCACGTCGCCGGCATTCACGTTTGGCGCTGAGAAAATCTACTTCCTAGCGTTCGAACTTCCACGCGCGGACGTTCCGCTCACGTTAACCGTCGCAGCGGACATGCTGTTCAAGGGCTTTCCTCGCGTCTACGCGATGTTCTACCCGCTCATCCTTTTTTTGAACGATCGCAACGAACCGGTCCGTACCGTCTCGGCCGATCAAGCTGCCGCGCATTTTCAAGGATTTTATCCTCCCCTTGAAACAGTTGTTCAGATCAATCCTCGTGCCGGTTGGCGCTATTTCGTTGTCTACACGACGCCGGAAAGTCTCAAGGCGGGAAAATCTGTTCTCATCGCCAGCGGATTGAGAGTCTCCACGATGGTCCCGGCAGGTCCCGGTTTCGTGCCGATTTACCGGAGCTATGCAGGAACGACGAGAGCGGACTACCCTGCCGTGCCCGTCGCGAGAATCAAAGTGCGGGCGTCACCCTCCTCAAACTAGTTCCACCTGATCCCGGGCGAAAGACGGAGGCGAGCGGGCCTCAAGCCCGCAGCAAAGGCGCGAACTTAGCCCGCGCTTTCGCGACCTTGGGCGCAACGATGGCGCGGCAATAGCCTTGGAACGGATTTTTGGCGAAGAAATTCTGGTGGTAGCCCTCGGCGACGTAGAACGGGCCCGCCGGCGTCACCTCGGTGACGATCTTGCCCCCCCAAAGTTTGGCGGCGCGTGCGATGGCCGCCTGCGCCGCCGCCCGTTGCGCGTCGGAGAACGTGAACACGCCGGAGCGGTATTGGGTCCCGACGTCGTTGTCCTGACGGTTGAGGTGGGTCGGATCGTGGGTCGCGAAAAAGATGTCGAGCAGAACGTCGTAGCCGACGACCGTCGGATCGAGTTCGATTTCAACCGCCTCGGCGTGCCCGGTCCGCCCCGCGCACACTTGTTCGTAGCTCGGGTTGGCGCCAGGGCCGCCGATATAACCGGAGCGCACGGCGCTCACGCCCTTGACCATGAGAAACACAGCTTCGGTGCACCAAAAGCACCCGCCGGCAAAGATCGCTTTCTCGGTCGCCATCGAAGCCTCCCACTACTGCCGCCGCAAAAAAGAAACGGGGCGGTGTGTCCGCCCCGTTTGTCCTAGCCGAACCTTCGGCGCGCGCCAAGCGCTCGATTGCTCTACTCGGCAGCCGCGGCGCTCGGCTTTTTCGCCGGTTCTTTGCCGCGGACGACGGCATCGTAGTCGTCCATCATCTGCCGGGTGATGGCACCGACCTTGAAGCGGAACTGATCGATCTCGCCGACCGGCGTCACTTCGGCCGCGGTCCCGGTGACGAAGATCTCGTCGATCTTGGGCAACTCGTCGGGAAAGATCGGACGTTCGACCACTTTGTAGCCGCGCTTCTGCGCTAGATCGATCACGGTCCGCCGGGTGATGCCATCGAGGAAACAATCCGGCGTCGGCGTATGGATGACGCCGTTCTGCACCAGAAAGATATTGGCTCCAGTGACTTCGGCGATCCGGCCGCGCCAATCGAGCATCAGCGCGTCGTCGTAGCCTTCGGCTTCGACGGCGTGCTTCGACATGGTGCAGATCATGTAAAGACCGGCAGCCTTGGCTTTTACCGGCGCCGTATCAGGCGCCGGCCGGCGCCACGGCGCGGTCTTAAGCCGCAGGCCCTTCATCCGCGCTTCGGGCGAGAAATAGCTCGGCCACTGCCAGGCCGCGATAGCGAGGTGAATCTTGGTTGCCTGCGCCGAGATGCCCATCTGTTCGGCGCCGCGCCACGCGACAGGCCGGATGTAGCCATCGACGATATTGTTGGCTTTCAGGACTTCCATAGCCGCGCGGTTGATTTCGTCGTTGGTATAGGGGAGCTTGAAGCCGAGAATTTGCGCCGAATTGGCCAAACGCTCGGTATGCTCCTTGAGCTTGAAAATGGCGCCGCCATATGACCGCTGGCCTTCGAAGACCGAACTCGCGTAATGCAGTGCGTGAGTGAGAATATGGACCAAGCCATCGCGCCACGGGCGCAAGGCGCCGTCGAACCAAATAAATCCGTCACGGTCGTCGAAGGGCTGACCGGCCATAGCTCCGCCCCTAAGTCATAATATATCGTGAACAGTCGAAATTTCGTAACATTATGATAGAATCGAGTCAATCGAGATCCAATCGCGCTCTTCTTACCTCGGTGTTGACGGTCCAGTCGCGAGCGCGCTATTCGACCATCGAGTCTGGACCGTTGAGGAGACGGATGGCTGCAACCTCCGAGCCGCACATCCTCGTCGTCGACGACGACACGCGACTGCGCGCGTTGCTGCAGAAATTCCTGACCGCGAGCGGCTATCGCGTGACCACGGCGGCAAATGCAGCGGACGCGCGCGCCAAGCTGACCGCGCTCGAATTCGATCTCCTGGTGGTCGATGTGATGATGCCCGGCGAGAGCGGCCTCAATTTCACCGCCGCCGTGCGGCGCACGAGCGACGTGCCGGTCCTGCTGCTGACGGCGATGGGCGAAGCCGAGAGCCGAATCGCCGGTCTCGAGTGCGGCGCCGACGATTACCTGGCGAAACCGTTCGAGCCGCGCGAGTTGATCCTGCGTATCGCCGCGATCTTACGCCGAGTCGAGGAACCGGCACTCGTTGCCAGTGCGCGCATGGGCGAGATCACGTTCTATGTCAAGCGCGGCGAACTCACGCATGGCTCTGATTCGGTGGCGCTCACGACCGCCGAGATCGCGCTGCTGAGACTTTTGGTGAAAAGCCCAGGTCAGACGCTGACGCGGACTCATTTGGCAAAGCATCTGGGTGGTGTCAGCGAGCGCACGATCGACGTTCAGGTAACCAGATTGCGCCGCCGCATCGAACCCGACCCGCGCCATCCGCGCTACCTGCGCACCGTCCGCGGAGCCGGATACGCACTATGGCCCGACTGATGCGCAACCGCGAGATAGACCCATCATGCTGAAAGGACTCTTGCCTCGAACGCTGTTCGGGCGCGCGCTCCTCATCATGATTCTTCCCGTCGCGCTCGCTCAAGCGATCGCAACCTGGGTTTTCTTCGATCGTCATTGGGACGATGTCTCGCGGCGTCTTGCGCTCGGCTTCGCCGGTGACGTCGCAATGATGATCGAAACCGTGAGCGAACGCCCCGGCGAGCGCGCGCGCCTATTCGAGTTCGCCCGGAAATTTCAAGCGATCGAGTTCGCCTGGGAGCCTGGCGGAGTGCTGCCGAACAAGCTGCCGGAATTTCAGCTCCGCAATTTGATCCTCGATCGCATCCTCGACAAAGTACTGCGCGCGGTCGTCGCCAAACCGTTTCGCATCGACGCGGCGACCGAGGAGGAAACTGTCAACGTCCGCGTCCAACTCACCGATGGCGTGCTCTCGACAGAAACGACGCGCAAGCGTCTGACTTCGACGACGACTCTCCTGTTCCTGTTTTGGATGATCGGTGCCGGATTGCTTCTGCTGGCGGTCGCCATCGTCTTCCTGCGCAATCAATTGAAGCCGATTCACCGTCTCGCCCGAGTGGCCGAGGCCTTCGGCCGGGGCGATGCCCACGAAGCTATCAGACCAACCGGCGCCGCCGAGGTACGGCAAGCGACGCAGGCGTTCATCACCATGCGCGAACGAATCGGCCGCATGATCGAACAGCGCACCGAGATGCTGGCCGGAGTCTCGCATGATTTACGCACGCCGGTGACACGCATGAAACTGGCGCTAGCGATGATCGAGAACGGTGACGAGGTCGAGGCCCTGCGCGCCGACGTGCGCGAAATGGAAATGATGATCGAGGGCTACTTGGCGTTCGCCCGCGGCGAGGACTCCGAGGCGCTGGTCGACGTCGATCTTCGTCCGTTGCTCGAGGACATGGTCGCCCAGGCCGAACGCCATGGCACCAACGTCGAGCTCGTTCCCGGCGGCCCGCTCCTTGGTCGGGTGCGGCTGAACGCGATGCGCCGCTGTGTCACGAACCTGATCGACAATGCCAGCCGCTACGCCAAGCGCATCGAGGTCCGCGCCGCGCGCAGCAATGGCTCGCTCGTAGTCACGATCGACGACAACGGTCCGGGCATTCCGGCCGAAAAGCGCGAGGACGTTTTTCGCCCGTTCTATCGGCTCGAAACGTCGCGTAATCTCGAAACTGGCGGCATCGGTCTTGGCCTCTCGATCGCCCGCGACGTTGCCCGCAGCCATGGCGGCGACATCGTGCTGAGCGACTCGCCCGCCGGGGGGGTGCGCGCCGAAGTTCGCATTCCGGCTTAAGCTCTCGCTGCCGGACGGCCAGCCCGCTCGGGGCTGGAGCGGCGAACGATCAAGACTGGGTCGCGAACTGGCAGATGGCGTAGATCGCGGTGACCGTACATTCCTCCCGAGGTAAGCACGCGAGGCGCCAAAGCGCCGACGCCGAGACCTCAAGCGTGTTCGGCGCGGATGGCGACGAGCGCAACACCCAGGACGTGCAGAAGCCAGATCGACGCGCCGTTGATTCCGATCACCGCCAACAGAATCAACGCCATCGGCCCGTACTCGGCGAAATTGGCATGTACTCGAATCACGCGCGTCATCTCCGGGTTTCCGCCATCGCTAATGCCGATCGCCAGCCGCTGGCGCGCTTGCGAAACACGCACGCTCAAGAGGACGAACAACAAACCGAGGATCCCGGCATAAAAACCGGTGACGCCCAGCAACGACTGCAATTGTTCCATGCCGCCTCCTAAAAAAGCCTGCCGCCGTTCGGGACGGCTGGATCGACGGCGATCCAACTGACGGCGCCGTTGGCGTCGGGAAATCCAAGCACAAGGACCCCTGACATGAAACTGCCTATTTGGCGCGGCGCGAAATTGACAACGGCCGCCACCCGGCAGCCGATCAGATCGGCAATCCGATACAGCACGGTGATCTGCGCCGATGATTTTTGATGCCGATCGTCGGCCCAAAGTCGATCGAAAGCTTGTAAGCAGGCTTGGATGCTTCGGGAAACGCTTCGGCCGTCACGATCGTCCCGCCCCTGACGTCGACTTTGAGAAAATCCTCGAACGCGATACGTGGTGCGAGCTAAGGCTCGCGTTCCCCCGCCATTACGCGGGCGCGGTCATGGCGTCTGTATCCGCTCGGCGACCGAGCCGCCCGCACCAACGCTCGATCGATTCGGCGCGCGTCAGGTTTTGATCGAGCGCTGCCATGGTTTTCGCCATGTCGTCGCTCTCATCGCCGGACCACACGCGAAGCGTCGCGAGATGAATGAGCCCGAGTCCCTTGATCCGGAGCGCGCCGCGCAGCCCGCCGCTACCGATATCGGCCGATTCGAGCATCAGCGCGAACGACCGACGAAGGCGACAGGCGAGGCCCACCGCCGCGATCGGGTCGCGCGCCACGTCTTGAACCAGCCGTTTGACCGCCTCCCGGTACGGCTTGAGCGCATCGAGACGCGCCATTGTCGCCTCGAACAGTCGATCGCGCGCGCTCGCGCCAGCATCAGCATCGGCGAGGGCGACGAGCATCGCGCTGTCGATTCGCGCCATGAATGCGGCGAGGATTGCGTTCTTCGAGGGATAGAGCGCGTGAAGGTCGGCTAGCGTCAAGCCGGACGCGCGGGCGATGCGCGCGAGCGTCAGTCGGCTCCAACCGTGAACCGGTATCAGTTCCAAAGCCGCATCGACGATCCGCGTACCGGGGTCGGAAGCACCGGTTCTTTTTCGCGGGCGCCGCGCCATGCCTGATCTCCGTCAAACCGATCAATCATTATAGGAGTGCCGGGCCCCATCCGGCAACGAGCGACTGCGCGCGTTAGCCGCGCGCGAGTTCGCGCGAGCGGTCGGCGGCGGCGGCGACCACCCGGATCATGAGGGTTTCGAGCCCACCTTCTCCCATCAATATCTTGAGCGCGGCCTCGGTGGTGCCGCCTGGACTGGTGACGTTACGGCGGAGCTCGGCGGCCGGCGCCGGATCGAGGCGCGCCAGTTCGCCTGCCCCGGCGATCGTGCTCCGCGCCAAGCGAAGAGCGAGGTCGGCCGGCAGACCGGCGACAGCGCCTGCCTTGGCCAGGCATTCGATCAAGTAAAACACGTAGGCCGGCCCGCTGCCCGAGGTTGCGGTCACCGCATCCATCAGGGCTTCGTCTTGAACCCAGGCTACTTCGCCGACCGCAGCCAAAAGCTCGGCCGCGCGGCCCTGCCCTGCAACATCGACATTGCGGTTGGCGGTGAGGACTGAGAAACCGCGCCCGACGGCCGCCGGTGTATTCGGCATCGCCCGCACGATCGCTGCGTCGCGCCCAAGCTTGGTTTCGAAATAGGAGATCGGCTTGCCAGCGGCAATGGATAGAAACACCACGCCTTTGCGTTTGTACGCTGCGTAAGCCGGTACGACCGCGTCCATCGACTGCGGCTTGACCGCAAACACGACGACGTCGGGTTGGTAGCCGAGACCAAGCGCGTCGGGCGCGACACTCACGCCGATGCCGCGCCGCGCCGCGCCGATACGGGTCGGTTCGTGCGGCTCGACGGCGGCGATATCGGCGCAGCTTATTCCAGTATCGAGCCAGCCCTTCAGCAACGCGGCGCCCATTTTCCCGGCGCCGACCAGAAGGATCTTGGCGCTCACGCTTCGCCCTGCGTCTCCAGGAGCGCTGCCGCCATTGCCTGCGGCGGCGTCTTGCCGCCCCATAACACGAACTGAAACGCCGGATAGTATCGCTCGCATTCGGTAAGCGAGATTTCGATCAAGGTGTCGAGCGACGGCGCGGCCGCCGACTTGCGCGCACCGAACATCTGAGCGTAACGGAACGTGACGAGATCGTCGGTCGGCGACAGCGCAAAATGGCCGATCCAGGTGCGCTCGTTCACCAGCGACAGCAGATGGTGCGCATCGGCACGCCGGCGCTTGGGCACCTTCACGTCGAACGAGCACGAGACGTAGAGGATGTCGGGTTGATCACGCCACATGAACCAAAGCTGGTACGTACACCAGCCGCCACTGATCCAGACGGTCAGTTCGTCGGGCTGGCTGCGTTCGAAAGGCCAATCGTTGGCGGAAACAAGCTCTTCGATGTCATCGAGCAGATTGGATTCTTTCGTATCGACCGTGACGGCCATTTCGGCGATCCCCCTTCGCGGCAAAACGGCCGCTAAAACGCGGACGGGCGTTCCGCCGATAACAATGCTCTGAGAGCCGATATATGGTATCTGGAGCGTAATAAATTACCACGGATAGGAGGTTGCCAGAGCCGACGAGTCGGCGTCAACGGCTAATTTCATGTAATCCCCAGCTTTTTTTTGGCGCCCCAGACTCGATTTTATCCCCCTGGAACGAGCGGCGGAGCGATCACCAAGGGCGGCGTTAACGTTTGCGGGCGGTAACGCGGGGTTTGCGCTTCACGGCCTTGGCGGCGATCGCCGTTTCGAGGGCGGCGATCCGCGCGGCCAAACGCTCGTTCTCCATGCGGGCTTTTTGCGCCATCGCCTTGACGGCATCGAATTCTTCACGCTTCACCAAATCCATGCCGGCGATCAGGCGTTCGAACTGATCGCGGATTCGCTGCGTCGCTTCGTCGCGCGCATTTTGCAAAGTGCCGATCGCACTGGTGGCGAGGCGAGCGATGTCGTCGAGAAAGCGGTTGTCGGTCTGCATGGGTCCCTTTCGTTTGGTGCGAAGGTCGCGTCTCGGAGCGCTCCACTCTCCCGCGTTTCGATTGATGCGGCAAGAAGCTGCAGCCGTGCCAAGGAAGTCGCGACGATGACATACGATGTTTCGCGCCTCCGACGTACACGTTGCACCGACCCCACCGAAGTGGACCCGGCGCGTGACGACGTAAAGCAAGCTGTCCGCCTTCTGCGTCGTTTGTCGCTGCGTCCGGCGAGCGGTATCTTGCGCCGGTGAGCAAGCGAACAATGATCGCCACCCGCGAAATGCGCGCGAGCGCTCGAGGCGCCCGCAGGGTCGTGCGTGCCGCATGCGTGACGTGTCCGCCGCCATTCGGGAAAGCGGTCGCGTTCACGATCGTTCGGCGGACTTTACTCGATCAGATATAACCACACCCGTGCTCACCCTCCCCGTCATCGCCTTTCCTGCGATCGATCCGGTTGCCCTCGCGGTCGGGCCGATCGCGATTCGCTGGTATGCGCTGGCCTATATCGCCGGAATTTTGGCCGGCTGGCGGATTGTCCTCTCGCATGCGAGCCGCGCCGGATCAGCCGTCTCGCGCGCGGACGCCGACGACTTCATGGTCTGGCTGACGTTCGGCATCGTGCTGGGCGGTCGGCTCGGTTACGTCTTTTTCTACCAGCCGGCCTACTACATCGAACACCCGCTCGAAGCGCTTTACGTTTGGCGGGGCGGCATGTCGTTCCACGGCGGGCTGCTTGGCGTGGTCATCGCGCTGGCGGCATTTGCGCGCCGACGACGAATCGATCTCCTGGCGCTCGCCGACGCAGTCGCCTGCGCAGTGCCGATCGGGCTTTTTTTCGGCCGCATCGCCAACTTCATCAACGGCGAACTATTCGGCCGCCCGAGCGACGTGCCATGGGCGATGGTGTTTCCAAACGGCGGGCCGGCGCCCCGCCACCCAAGCCAATTGTACGAAGCGACGCTCGAAGGGATGATCCTGTTCGCATTGCTCACGGTGCTTGCGTCACAGACCGAACTTCGAGCGCGGCGCGGCGCGCTCACTGGCCTGTTCCTGATCGGCTACGCTGGAGCACGCTCGATCGGCGAACTCTTCCGCGAACCTGACGCGTATATCGGCTTTCTCCTAGCCGGTACCACCATGGGCCAGTGGCTGTCGCTGCCGCTTGCAATCGGCGGGCTCATCCTCATCGGCCGCGCCCGCCGCCCCGGAGCCCGCGTTTGACCGTGCTCGCGGCCGAACGCGACGGCCTCGGCCGATATCTGGCCGCGCTCATCCGCGAGTCGGGTCCGATCACCATCGCCCATTTCATGGCCGAGGCGCTGGCGAACCCGCGCTGGGGCTACTACACCACGCGGGAGCCGATCGGCCGCACCGGCGATTTCATCACCGCGCCGGAAGTGAGCCAGATGTTCGGCGAGATGATCGGTCTGTGGTGCGTCGATGCGTGGGAACGCCTGGGCCGGCCGGCGGCGTTCCGCTTGGTCGAAATCGGGCCGGGCCGCGGCACGCTGATGAAGGACGCGCTCCGCGCCGCACGCGTCGCGCCGGCGTTCATTGCCGCCGCCGCGGTCGATCTGGTCGAGGTGAGTCCAATGCTCCGGGCGCAACAGACCGCGGCGCTCGCCGATGCTCGAACGGGCGGCGGCATCTCCTGGCACGCCGAGCTCGGAAGCGTTCCGGCGGGGCCGCTCATCTTGGCTGCCAACGAATTGCTCGACGCGCTCCCGATTCACCAGTATCAGCGTACGCTCGCCGGTTGGCGCGAGCGGCTGGTCGATGTCGCCGCCGATGGCGCGTTCCGCTTCGTCCTCGGCGACCCATCGTCGTGCGATCCGATCACGCTGCCCGAAGCGTTTTCCGGCGCGTCGATCGGCGCCATCGTCGAGGTTTCGCCGGCGGCACAGGCGTTGATCGAGGACATCGCGCGGCGCCTCACAGCCGCCCACGGCATCGCGCTTTTCATCGATATCGGACGCAGCGAAAGCGCTCCCGCTGAGACGCTGCAAGCCGTCCGCTCCCACGCCGGCCACCCG
>SHVV01000065.1 GCA_009694095.1 Alphaproteobacteria bacterium
GGCCTGCCCGGCACGAACCCAGAATCTTCGTCACGGGCGCCACGCGTCCGCAACACGGCGCTGTAGAGGCCATGTTAACACGAGCACCGCGTCGAAGCGGAGGGTTAGATGAGCGAACGCCGGCGTTCGCGCGACGAATATTTCGAGCGCCCGCGCGATCCGCGCCTGCTGTCGGGCACCGATCGCTTCGGTCGCCGCGACCAAATTGGAACGGGTTTTGACTTTGGCCGCGGCGATAACCGCACCGCGACGAACGATAAGGTCGATTTTGCCGGCGGACTACGATAGCGGCGGGCAAGCACTCGGTACCCCTTGAGCCGAAGCCAGGCCGCCGCCGCTTCCGCGATCGCCCCGACCCGATGGGCGCGACGGTGTTTGCTCGAAGCAGCTTGCCCCGACTTCACGTAGTACCCGGTTCTCGCTTCAAAACGACGGCCCGCCGATAAAGCGTTCGGCGATCGCGCCCGCTCGCCGCCGCGACGGCCGAGGCCGCACGTGCGACACTTTGCGTCGCCAGCGCCATGCGCAGGCGATTGTCGATTTCAGCGTCGTCGAAAACGGGTGCCGTGGCGTCAGGTCCGGCGACGACGATGGTGATCTCACCCTTGGGTGTCGGCCCTTGGCTGTACCGTCGCGACAACTCGCTCAGGGGCGCGCGAACGACTTCTTCATGAATCTTGGTTAGCTCGCGAGCTATGGCAGCCTCGCGATCCCCGAGCTCGGCCACCAGGTCCGCTAAGCAATCGGCGAGCCGTCGCGCCGACTCGAAGAAAACGAGCGTTGCCTCGGTCTCCTTGATCGCCGCGATCGCTCGGCGCCGGGCGGACGACTTGGCGGGAAGAAAACCGGCAAACAAGAATCGGTCGGTTGGAAGACCAGCAAGAACAAGAGCGGCAAGTGCCGCGGAGGGGCCCGGTAGCACGGTAACGCAATACCCCAAGCTCTGCGCCGCGCGAACTAATTTGTAACCGGGGTCGGAGATCAGCGGCGTTCCAGCGTCGGAAACCAGCGCCACGACCGCGCCGACGGCGAGCTTCTCCAGCAGTCGCGGTCTAACACGTTCGGCATTGTGCTCGTGGTACGACGTCATCGGCGCGGTTATGCCGTAACGCTGCAGAAGGCGTACGGTAATGCGCGTGTCTTCGCACGCTATGAGATCGGCGGCGCGCAGCACGCCCAGCGTGCGAAGCGTCACGTCACGAAGATTGCCAATCGGGGTCGCGGCGATGTAGAGGCCGGGCGTCGGTTTACTTCGCTCTTCCGCCTCTCTACCATCTTGCACCGCCGCCGTTTCTGAATTGGTCACGATATCCTGGCCGGCGAGGGGGTCGTGTGCGACGCCATCACTTTCCTTGGTTTCATCGTACCGCTGCGGTGGCATTGTATGCGGTCGTCGTGGTCGCTGCGATCGCCGGTTGCGAAACGCAGACGTTAGGCTTGAATCTACCGCCATGGCTAGGGGGGCCCTCTACGCCGGCGCCGAGCCCGCCGGTCCAGATCGCGACCCAGCCGGCTCCGGAACAGGCAGGACCGAAAGCCGCCGACCCTGCACTACCTCCGGTCGTCGCAGCCCCAGCCGTCCCGGTTCAGGCGCAGCCGACTCCCGAGCCGCCCCCGGCCGTCCCCGCCGAATCGCTGGCAACGCCAGCAACACCTCCACCGTCGAGCTCGGGCGCAGTCGCTTTGAAGCCCCCACCTGCCGGACCGATCAAGATTGCGATTTTGCTTCCGCTGTCTGGACCCAACACAGCGCTCGGCCAGGCGCTGCTCGATGCGGCGCAGCTCGCCCTTTTCGATACCGGAGCCGACAACGTCGAACTGCTCGCGCGCGACGCCGGCGATTCACCCGAAGCGGCGCGCGCCGCCGCCGAGTCGGTATTGGCGGAAGGCGCGCAACTGATCCTGGGGCCGTTGTTTGCGCAAGCGGTGCAGTCTGCCGCTGAGCCGGCTCGGGCCCGCGGTATCGCGGTGATCGGGTTTTCAAATGATCGCACGGTCGCCGGCCAAGGCGTTTTCCTGCTCGGAGTCACACCCGATCAGCAGATCGCACGCGTCGTCGCATTCGCGAGCCAACAAGGTCTGCGGCGGTACGCCGCGTTGGTGCCGCAAACGAGTTTCGGTGAAGTGGCCGCCAACGCACTCGCCGAATCGGCCAAATCGTACGGCGGCGGGATCGTTCGCCTCGAAAGCTATTCGCCCCAAGTCGAAGAGCCCCGCGAAGCAATATTGCGCCTAGCCGACTACAACCGCCGCCGGGCAGCGCTCACTGAACAGCGCCAGCGCTTGGAAACGCAAGGCGATGCTGTGGCGCATCAGGCGCTAAGGCGGCTTGAGGGCATCGAAACTCTGGGCGAAATCGCCTTCGATACGATCTTCATCCCGGAGGGCGGTGCGCGACTCATGCGGATCGCGCCGCTGCTTGCCTACTACGACATCGATCCGGCGCGCATTCGCTACATCGGTACGTCGCAGTGGGACGACCCGACGCTCGGCCGAGAGCCGAGCTTGGTCGGAGGGTGGTTTGCCGCGCCTCAGCCGGATCGAAGCGCTCGATTCTTTGATCGATTTTTTCAGGTTTTTGGCGTCCGTCCGCCTCGAATCGCGACGCACGCCTATGACGCCGTAGCGCTCGCAGTAGTTTTGTCGCGCCGTCCGAATGGACCGGAATTTTCACCGGAAGCGCTCACCAATCCGAGCGGCTTCGCCGGGGTCGACGGAATTTTCCGCTTCCGCCCGGACGGGCTCTCCGAACACGGTTTAGCCGTTCTCGAGGTAACGGCGAACGGGACCCGCGTGATCAGCCGCGCACCAGCGACGTTCCAGCGGCTGACGAACTGATCCGTCAAGCGAGTAGGGCGCCGATGATCGCATCAAGGACGATGCGCCCAGCCGCGGTCGCGCGTAGACCGCGTTCATCGCACTCGAGCTTTCCATCATCGACGAAGTCTTTGAGGCGCGAGCGGTTGACGCAACTCTCAATCTCAGCGTCGAAGCGGGAGCGAAGAAATGCGCGATCCAATCCGTGCACCGTTCGAAGGGCCATCATGACCGCTTCCTCGATGGCCGCGCCGTGGCCGAGAACTTCATCATCCTCCAGACCCAACCCAGCCTCCGCCACTCGCGCGGCCCAAGTCTCTGGTTTGCGGAACGCTCGAAGCGCATGTCGAATTCCACCCTCGGAGATCCGACCGTGCGCCCCTGGACCAATCCCAACGTAGTCGCCGCCGAGCCAGCAGGTGAGATTGTAGCGACACTCCTCGCCGGACCTGGCGTGATTCGAAATTTCATAGGCCGGGAGGCCGACACCGGCGCACAGCTCCTGGGTAACCTCGAAAAAATCGGCGCCTAAGTCGGAATCGGGAACGGCAAACGCGCCGCGTTTCACGGAGTCGAAGAACGCGGTGCCGCGCTCGATGGTAAGCTGGTAGAGCGAGACATGACCCGGCACGACCGCCAGTGCACGCTTGAGTTCAACCTGCCACGCAGCGACCGATTGCCCAGGGCGGGCGTAAATGAGATCGAACGAAGCGCGCGGGAAAACCTGCCCCGCCTTGTCGAGAGCTTCGGACGCGTCCCTGGCGTCGTGATCGCGGCCGAGAAAACGCAGCGCATCGTCATCGAATGCCTGGACGCCGAGCGAGAGACGTGTGATCCCGGCAGACTGCAGTGCGGCGAAACGCGATCGATCGTTCGGGTTAGCTTCAAGACTCACTTCGGTCGCAGCGCCACAACTCCAATGGGTCGCGATGCGATCGAGGATCGAGCCGATCGTTGCCGGGTTCATTAACGAGGGGGTACCGCCGCCGAAATAGACGCTTGATACCGTGCGCGGCCCGACACGCTCGAAGTAGGCGTCGAGCTCGGCGAGAAACGCTTGTCGCCAGAACGAATCGTCGATCGATGCCCGAATATGAACGTTAAAATCGCAGTATGGGCATTTCGCGGCGCAGAATGGCCAGTGCAAGTAAATCGCGATGTCGCCAGGCCGCGCTCGATCAGCCCCGGAAACAGGCATCTGCGAGCTGCTTGAAGGCAAGCGCGCGGTGACTAATGGCATGCTTTTCCTCGGGCTCCATCTCGCCGAAGGTCCGCTCATGGCCATCGGGCAGAAACATCGGATCGTAGCCGAATCCGTTATCGCCGGTTGGGGGCCACTCAAGGCGGCCGCCGACTCGACCCTCAAAGATCTCGACGTGGCCATCGGGCCACGCCAGCGACAACACGGCGACAAACTCGGCACGGCGGCTGGTCTTGGGCCCAAGCGCCTGCAGTTCGCGCTCGACTCGTTCCATCGCGACGCGAAAGTCTTTTGCCGGACCTGCCCAACGCGCTGAAAGCACGCCCGGAGCGCCGCCAAGCGCAAACACAACAAGACCGGAATCATCGGACAGCGCCGGCACCTTGGCCGCACCGGCCGCCGCCAGCGCTTTCAATTCGGCGTTCGCTCGAAACGTCGCGCCGGTCTCGTCAGGTTCCACCAATCCTCGCGCCGCCGCGCCTTCGACCTCTATGCCGTAGGCCCGCACGAGCTTGGCAATTTCGCGCATCTTGCCCGCGTTGTGGCTCGCGATAAGGAGGCGTTTTTCGGCAAATTTTCGAGGCATTACAGTAATTTAAGAATCCGCCGCTGCGCCGCCACAAGGCGCTCGATGCCGGCCCGAGCCAGCGTCATCAGGTGCGTGAATTGAGCTTCGGTAAAAGGGGTTTTTTCGGCCGTACCCTGCACTTCGATGATGAGACCGGAGCCGGTCATGACGAAATTGGCGTCCGTTTCGGCGGTCGAATCCTCGCCATAGTCGAGATCGAGGACTGCAGATCCTCCGACCAACCCGCACGAAACGGCGGCGACTTGATCGAGAAGCGGGATCGTTTTCGTCAAACCCTTGTCGCGGAGCCCGACAAACGCGAGGTGAAGCGCGACGTAGGAGCCGGTCACGGCCGCCGTTCGGGTACCACCATCGGCCTGCAGGACATCGCAGTCGATTCGCACCTGGCGCTCGCCGAGCGCCGCTAGATCGGTGACCGCGCGCAAGCTGCGGCCGATGAGGCGCTGGATCTCGTGCGTTCGGCCCGATTGACGCCCGCGCGCCGCCTCACGATCGGTGCGTTCGCCGGTCGAGCGCGGCAGCATGCCGTACTCCGCGGTGACCCAGCCGCGACCGGTGTTGCGGAGAAACGGCGGTACCCGCTCCTCGACGCTGGCCGTGCAGAGAACGTGGGTGTCTCCGAAGCGTACGAGACAAGCCCCCTCGGCGTATTTGTTAACGCCGATTTCGAGTGAAACGGCGCGAAGCTCGTCGCTGGCCCGTCCGGACGGGCGCACGGCGAGCGTTTCTTTTTGTATTGCCATCGAATCCTCCGCCTGCCGCGTTCTAGTCCGCCCGAACGCCGCGGTCCAGTGAATTACCCAACGTTGACGACGGGAGTCCACGTTTCTACATTAAATAAGAAGCTCACCCATGATCGAAGCCCCTCCCAATAAAAAGAGCACGTCGATAAAGGACAATAGTTTCGACGATATTTCCGCTCGATCTCGGAGCATCTTCCGCGAGATCGTCGAGGCCTACGTCGAAACCGGCGAAGCGGTTGGATCACGGACGCTGGCCAAGCGCCTCAACATCAATCTATCGCCAGCCTCGATTCGAAACGTCATGGCCGACCTTGAGGAGCTTGGGCTATTGTTTGCCCCGCACACCTCGGCCGGACGACTTCCGACCGAAGCCGGCTTGCGATTCTTCGTCGACGGCTTGCTCGAGTTCGGCAATTTGACCCGCGACGAACGCGACGCTATCGAAGCGCGCTGCAGCACCTCGGGTCGAACGCTTGAGGACGTTTATGCCGAAGCGACGTCGATGCTCGCCGGACTTTCGCGTTGCGCTGGGCTCGTCATTGCCCCGAAAGCCGAAAAGCCGCTCAAGCACGTCGAATTCGTGAGCCTGGATCCAAAGCGCATCCTCGTCGTGCTCGTCAACTCCGAAGGAGCGGTCGAGAACCGCGTGATCGAGTCACTGAATTCCGTGAGTTCATCCGATCTCGTTGGCGCCACAAATTATGTGAACGCGCGCTTGGCCGGCAAGACTTTAAGCGACCTGCGCGATGAACTAGCCAAGGACCTCGACAGTCACCGCAGTGAACTCGACGAACTGACATCGAGGGTGATTGCGACGGGCCTGGCGGCCTGGAGCGGCGGCGAGGATCGAACGTCCCTGATCGTGCGCGGCCAATCGCAACTACTCGACGACGTCACGGCGATCGCCGATCTCGATCGGATTCGCGTGCTGTTCGACGTGCTCGAAACCAAGAAGGGTCTAACGCGGCTGCTCGAGCTGGCGCAGAATGCCGAGGGCGTACGCATCTACATCGGTTCCGAGGACAAGCTTTTTGGTTTAACCGGTTGCTCGCTGGTTGTCGCGCCCTACCATGACAGTCGCGACCATATCGTCGGAGCGATCGGCGTGATCGGGCCGACCCGCATCAATTACGGCCGCATCATTCCGATGGTCGACTACACAGCACAGGTCATCGGCCGTTTGATGGGCTGATCGCCGCTGGCGAGCGACACTCCCGCATCAACTGTAATGATCGAAATATCGGAAGCGTTATGAACGAGCAAGATAAGCGCGCAGACGACCTGACGGGCGAACCAGCCGCCCCGCCGGCCGAGCCCAGCGCACCCGGCACGGCGAGCGCACCGGAACCCGAGCCTGTAGCGCCGCCGTCGCCCGATGAGACGCTCAAGCTAGAATTGGCGGATCTAAAAGATCGTCTACTGCGTGCGCTTGCCGAGGTCGAAAACACGCGACGGCGGGCCGAACGGGATCGCGAGGACGCAGGTAAATACGCGATCACGGGCTTTGCCCGCGGTCTTCTCAGCGTCGCCGACAATTTAAAGCGCGCGCTCGAATCCGTGCCCGCCGATGCCCGCGCCAACAACGACGCGATGTCCGCATTGCATTCCGGAGTCGAGCTGACGGAGCGCGAACTTCAGAACGTCCTTGCGCGTCACGCCATTAAACCGATCGAAGCACTTGGTGCGAAATTCGACTCCACCCTTCACCAGGCCATGTTTGAAATCGCCGATGACCGCCACGCGCCAGGCACCGTCCTGCAAGTGCTTGAAACCGGGTACACGATCGGGGACAGGCTGCTGCGTCCGGCGATGGTCGCGGTGGCCAAAGCTGCGGCGACGCCTGAGCCGTTGGCGAAAATCGACACCAAAGTTTGACCCTTGGCCCTCAGCCTCGGCGAGTGAGGCTGTCGATGGCCATCGCCACACCGCCGTCGATCGGTGCTGCGTTTGTCTGCTGGCGTCGCGACTTCCGGCGCGGAAACGTCTCGTCGACAGACGTTTGTGAAACACCCAACGAAAAACACGACGATATCTGTCCGTTCGTGTGCCAAAACGATGGCCGGCCGCACCGAAGGCGGGCGATCCCTGGGGTGTCAGCGCATTAGGCCGACGACCTTCGGTCGCAGCGTTGCTCGATTCGTGTCACCCCGCGCTTGCGGGCCACTTATGCTCGACCTATATAACTGCCAGTTGCAACGTAAAACCCCTTGGGGGTTCGGACGGTGCCGCTAGGGCCGTAACGGACTTGCCGATTGAAGGAGGGACCAATGTCTAAAGTAGTAGGTATCGATCTAGGTACTACCAATTCTTGCGTTGCCGTCATGGAAGGCAAGAGTACCCGCGTGATCGAGAACTCCGAAGGCGCGCGCACGACGCCTTCGGTTGTCTCCATATCGGAGGACGGCGAAATCCTGGTTGGTCAGGCGGCCAAACGCCAGGCAGTGACCAATCCGGTCAATACCCTGTTCGCGATCAAGCGCCTGATCGGACGGCGCTTCGACGATCCGATGGTCGCCAAGAACATGGGCATGGTGCCTTACACCATCGTTCGCGCCGACAATGGCGACGCATGGGTCGACATCAAGGGAAAACGTTATTCGCCCAGCCAAATTTCCGCCTTCATTCTCAAAAAGATGAAGGAGACGGCTGAGGCCTTTCTCGGAGAGAAGGTCTCGCAAGCGGTCATCACCGTGCCGGCCTATTTCAATGACGCTCAGCGCCAAGCGACCAAGGACGCGGGCGCCATCGCTGGACTCGAGGTCTTGCGCATCATCAACGAGCCGACCTCGGCCGCTCTCGCTTACGGGCTCGACAAATCCGAAAGTAAAACGATCGCCGTCTATGATCTCGGCGGCGGCACCTTCGACGTTTCGGTGCTCGAAATCGGCGACGGCGTGTTCGAGGTGAAGTCGACTAATGGCGACACCTTCCTCGGCGGCGAAGACTTCGATATGCGGATCGTCAATTACCTTGCCGATGAATTCAAAAAAGAACAAGGCATCGACCTCAGGGGCGACAAACTCGCGCTGCAGCGCCTGAAGGAGTCGGCCGAGAAAGCCAAGATCGAGCTGTCGTCCTCGATGCAGACAGAGGTCAACCTGCCGTTCATCACCGCCGACGCCACCGGCCCCAAGCACTTGGCGATCAAAATGACCCGCGCGAAGCTTGAAGCGCTGGTCGACGACCTGATCCAGAAAACGCTCGAACCGTGTCGTCAGGCGCTCAAGGACGCCGGGCTGACCGCCGGCGACGTAAAGGAAGTCGTGATGGTCGGCGGCATGACCCGCATGCCGAAAGTGATCGAAACGGTCAAAAGTCTCTTCGGCCTCGAGCCGCATCGAGGCGTCAACCCCGACGAAGTGGTTGCCAGCGGCGCCGCGATTCAGGCCGGCGTGCTTAAGGGCGAAGTCAAAGACGTCCTCCTCCTCGATGTCACGCCGCTGTCGCTCGGCATCGAAACCTTGGGCGGGGTTTTTACCCGTTTGATCGATCGCAACACGACCATTCCGACCAAGAAGAGTCAGATTTTCTCCACCGCCGAAGACGGCCAAACCGCCGTGACAATCCGGGTCTTCCAGGGCGAACGAGAGATGGCCGCGGACAACAAGCCCCTCGGTCAATTCGACCTGGTCGGGATTCCACCCGCGCCGCGTGGAATGCCCCAAGTCGAGGTTACCTTTGATATCGATGCCAACGGCATCGTCAACGTAACGGCCAAGGACAAAGGCACCGGCAAGGAACAGCAAATCCGCATTCAGGCCTCCGGCGGATTGGCCAAAGAAGATATTGAAAAAATGGTCAAGGAAGCGGCCGTTCATGCGACCGAGGACAAGAAACGCCGCGACTTGGTTGAGGCCCGCAACCGAGCCGACGCCTCGATCCACTCGATCGAAAAGAATCTGAAAGAGCACGGCGACAAGATCCCGGCGGGTGACCGGAGCGCGATCGAGGCCGCAGCGGAGGCGTTGAAAAAGGCCAAGGAAAGCGAAGACTTAGCGGAGATCAATGCCAAGATCGAGGCACTGACCCAGGCTTCGATGAAGCTCGGCGAGGCGATCTACAAAGCTCAGCAGCCGCCTCCCGGTGGCGCGCCGGGCGGCGACGGAACGGCAGCTGGCGGCGAAGCCAAGAGGGGCGGCGATGACGTGGTCGACGCCGACTTCGAGGAAGTCGACGAAAACAAGAAAAACAAGTCGGCCTGACGCGGAAAAGACGGGTGAGGCTGCGGGCTCAGCCGTCGTGATCGCGCCTCACTTCGCCGACGGTTTGCCCGCAGCGGGCTGAACGACAATGGCAAAACGCGACTATTACGAGGTGTTGGCTATCGATCGGGGTGCCTCCCCGGACGACATCAAGAAGGCCTTTCGCAAGTTGGCGATGCAGCACCATCCGGATCGCAATCTGGGTGACAAGACAGCCGAGCAGAAATTCAAGGAACTCAACGAAGCCCACGACGTACTCAAGGACGAAGAAAAACGCTCGGCCTACGACCAGATGGGTCACGCCGCGTTTGAACAAGCCGCCGGACGCCCCGGTGGCTTCGACTTCAACCACAGCTTCACCGACGTGTTCGACGATCTCTTTGGCGAAACCATGGGCGGTGGCGGTCGCCAGCAACGCTCGGCACAAACGCGCGGTGCCGATCTACGCTACAACCTCGAGATCTCGCTGAACGACGCGTTTGCCGGCAAGAAGGCGAAACTTCGGGTTCCAACCTCCGTCGCCTGCGACACCTGCAGCGGTAGCGGCGCGGCCGGCGGCGCTAAGCCGGCAATCTGTCGGACCTGTGGAGGTATGGGCAAAGTCAGAGCGCAGCAAGGCTTTTTCACCATCGAACGGACCTGTCCGACCTGCCACGGGCACGGGCACGTCATCACCGATCCGTGCCGCGCGTGCTCGGGCGCCGGTCGGGTACAAAAAGAAAAGACGTTATCGGTCAATATTCCGGCTGGCGTCGAAGATGGATCGCGTGTCCGGGTGGCTGGCGAAGGCGAGGCCGGGGTTCGCGGTGGCGCGCGGGGCGATCTCTACATTTTCCTTTCGGTCGCGGCGCACCCCATTTTCCAACGCGATGGCGCCAATATTTTTTGTCACGTGCCGCTACCGATGACGACCGCAGCCCTCGGCGGCACAATCGAGGTGCCGACGGTCGATGGCGGTCGGGCCAAGGTCGCTATTCCCGGAGGCTGTCAGTCCGGCCGCCAATTCCGGCTACGTGGCAAAGGCATGCCGACGTTGCGCGGCCAAGGGCAAGGCGACATGTATATCCAGGTTGCAGTCGAGACGCCGGTCAACCTCACGAACCGGCAGCGCGAGTTGCTCGAGGAGTTCAAACTCGGCGGGTCGTCCAAAACCAACCCGGAGTCGGAAAGCTTCTTCAACAAAGTCAAGGAGCTGTGGCAAAACCTGACCGATAAGTAGCCGAAAAAACTCAAACGCCGCTTCCTAGGCGAGCCGCAAGGGGAGCGCTACACTCACGACGCGCCGCAATACGCCGAGAAACGTTTTTCGCTGAAGGAAGCTGTTTCATGGCCGACCTCAACATCGGCATCACCGGCTGCGCCGGTCGCATGGGCACCACGCTCGCGCGCGAAATCGCCAGCTCGGCCGGCTGCAAACTGGTGGCCGGCAGTGAGTGGAGCAGCCATCCGGCCATCGGCAGCGATCTCGGGCTGCTCGCCGGTCTCGCGGCCAACGGCGTGATTGTAACCGCTGACGCGGCGACGCTGTTCGCCGCCGCCGATGTCGTGCTCGACTATACGGCGCCCGAAGCTAGCGTCCGGCATGCGACGCTCGCAGCCGACATGGGTAAGGCTCTTGTGGTGGGCACGACCGGGCTTACCGCCGACCATCTCACCAAGCTTGAAAAAGCGGCAACGCGGGCCGTGATCGTCCAGGCCGCAAACACCAGCGTCGGGGTCAATGTTCTTCTCGGCATCGCGAAGAAAGTCGCGCAGATTCTCGATCCGGCCTACGACATCGAAATCGTCGAAATGCACCATCGGCATAAACTCGACGCGCCGTCTGGCACTGCGCTTGCCCTTGGACGCGCCGTGGCCGCCGGTCGTGGTGTCGACCTCGATGCTAGCGCGGTCCGCGGGCGCGACGGCATGACCGGAGCACGAAAGACAGGAACGATTGGCTTCGCTGCTTTACGCGGCGGCGACGTGGTCGGCGATCACACGGTCGTTTTCGCCGCCGACGGTGAGCGAATCGAACTCACCCACAAGGCTTCGAGCCGCCAGGTCTTCGCGCGCGGGGCGGTGCGTGCGGCGCTGTGGACTCGCGGCCGAAAAGCCGGCCGGCTCTTTTCGATGGCCGATGTGCTCGACCTAGCCGACTAGGTCGAGAGACGCTTCTCGCCAGCCCGCCGGCGCCGAAGCGCTGCATTGCTGGTGACGGCGACGCCGGAGAGGATCAGTCCCAACGCGGCCCCTGCTTGCACCGAGACCGACTCGGCGAGAAACAGCACGCCCCAGATCACGCCCAGCACGGGGATAATGTAGTTGCAGAGCGAGAAAAACGTCGCTCCGGCGAGCGCGACGATGCGAAAAAAAAGCAAGTTCCCGATCGCCGTGCTGACGATCCCGATCGCGACCGTGGCCGCGAGCGACTCGATGCTCGGCGAGAGCCGCCAAGGCGCTTCAAAGACGAGCGCGAAAGGAAGCGCCGTGACGGCCGCAGCGATGGTGGCGCCGATCGTTGTTGGCAGAATGCCGAGTCCGGTGATGCGCGCCGCGAGCACGTTCGAGACCGCATAGCTCGCGGCAGCGGCGACGATGGCGCTTTCGGCGACAAGGTGTTTGCCGAAACCGTCGAGCCATTGCGCGCCCATCAATACGCCTAAACCGGCCAACCCAATGCCGATCCCTGCGACTTTGGACGGCGTCAATGACTCGCCAGGCACGACGTAATGCGCGAGCACCATGGTGAGTAGAGGAACGGTTCCCATGAGAATCGCGGTCAAGCCGCTATCGACGACGGATTCTCCCCAGTTGATTAGGACGAACGGAAATGCGTTTCCGGTGATCCCGACTGCGACAAGCAGCACCCACTGCCGCGGCGTCACCACCAGTCGTTCGCCACGAAACTTGAGAACGGCGTAAAGAAACGCCCCCGCCAGCATCAGGCGCAAAGTCGCCGCGGTGAACGGCGGAATAGTGACAATGACAACCTTGATCAACGCAAAGACGATCGACCAGATAATCGCCAACGCAACGAGCAAGACGATCGGATTCGAGAGTGGGCGCACGCAGGAGTAATCGGCCTGGCGACACCGTCCGTCAATCGCAATGTCGGGTCGCGCCGGCTAAGCGGACACGCGCGCTTCCGCCGCCTGCGACTCGCGCCGCCCGGCCTCCCAGGCAAGGATCGCGCGCTTTCGCAACACGCCCCAATGGTAGCCGCTGATGAACCCGGTTTGCCGGATCACGCGGTGGCACGGAATTAATAGTGAAATCGGATTTGCCGCGACCGCGCCAGCGACGGCACGCGCACCGCCGGGGCGACCGAGTCGGATGCCAAGGTCATCGTACGACGTGATGCAGCCGGACGGAATCCGAAGCAGCCCCTCCCAAACTTTGACTTGAAAGTTCGTGCCGATAAGGTGAAGGCGGATCTTGGTTCGCGCAACCTTGCGCGCGGCCGAGAACCAGCCAAGACGTTCGGCGATTTCCGAAAATACCAGATTGGTCCGAGTCGAATTCTCGATCAAGGTCGCTTTGGTCCAACGGCCCTGCATGTCAGCGAGCGCCGCCGCGTTCGCATTACCGTCGAAAAAAGCAAGACCGCAAACACCGCGTGCGGTGAGCATCAACAGGCACATACCGAATGGGCTTGGATGAAACCCATAATTTATTTCGAGGCCTTCGCCTTGGCGATTGTATTCGCCCGGCGTCATCACCTCACAGGAAACGAAGAGGTCATGTAGCCGCGACGGCCCCGAGAGCCC
>SHVV01000066.1 GCA_009694095.1 Alphaproteobacteria bacterium
CCACCGCCTCGGCTTGGGTAGCGACGGCTTTCGCATCACCGCTCGCGCATCCCGAAAGAATTGCGAAAGCGGCGAGAACGCAGATTCGGTCATTCCGTTGTCGTCGGCGCTGCAATTGTCGGGCTCCTTTGCTGTCTTCCTCGCCTTATGCAAACTTTTGAGCGATTTAGCGGCGGGTAATCCCAGTGCAAATACTCGCAACGGTTGAGCGCCGGAGCGTATATCTGCCCATCCGGAAGCCAACGAAATTCGTTCTCTCGCCAGTACGCGGTCCTTCAGCCGATGCCGCCCGCGGACCGAGCTTCTTCGTTGGCCATCGCTCACGAAACGCACGGGCGAAAAAGCTTGAACGTCGTACCGCGACCGACCTCGCTCTCGAAGGCGATACCAGCGGACGATTGCTTGACGAAGCAGTAGACTACGCTGAGTTCAAGTCCAGTGCCCCGGCTTGGCGCCTCGGTCGTGAAAAATGGCTCAAATATCCCCTCGGGTGATTATGGATATGCCGATGCCGATGATTATTTCCGCCGACTCGCATGTCGTTGAACCGGATAGCCTTTTTGTCGATGCCCTGGGCCGACGTTGGGGCGACCGATTGCCGCAAAAGGTGAGCCGGATGGGAAGCGATAAGGGCACGTTCCTCTTCACCGGCCTCGAATACATTCGGATGAGTGGGGCGATCGACGTCGACGATGCGACCGCTCAGGTTCTCGAGGCGGCGAACGCCGATCCGTCGCTACGTTTGAAGTGCCTGGACAGCGACGGCGTTTGGGCCGAGGTCCTTTGCGCGACGACGATGATGTTGGCGATGCGCTCGCCCGCAGACGCCATGGTGGCGGATTGCTGCCGCGTATTCAACGATTGGCTGATCGAGTACTGCAGCCACGCGCCGAAACGTCTGTATGGGTGCGCCAACATTCATCTGGCGGATATCGATCAGGCTGTTCGCGAGCTTGAGCGGGTCGCGAAGGCCGGCATGCGTTGCGTCATGATCAATACCGACGCTCGACCGAATTGGCCACCGTTCCGCAGCGCCCACTATGATCCGTTTTGGGCCCGCGCCGAAGCACTGGGCATGCCACTGATGCTGCACATCGTTTGCGGCAACAAGCGGGATTTCTTCACGCTGCATGGACCCGAGACGGTTAATGCGATGCGCCTCTCGTTCGACTTGTACAGCGAGGGCCCGATCACGCTCGCGGCCGAGTTTATCTTCGGCGGCATCCTCGACCGATTTCCGAATCTGCAGATGGTTCTCGGCGAGTTCGAGATCAACTGGCTGCCGTTTTGGCTCTACCGAACCGAGCAGATGGCCGAGGTCTACGGCCCCAAGATCGGCGCCAAAAAACCAAAACACACCATTCGCGACTACATGCGCCGCGTCTACCAAGGCGTAATCGACGATCCCTATGTCGACGGCACGGTCGCAGCGCTGCTCGATCTCGATACCCTGATGTGGGGATCGGATTTTCCGCACCCGGCCTGTACCTATCCGCACTCGCAGCAGGTCGTGCAGGACAAATTCGGGCGTTTGGGCGCGGCCGCAGTCGAGAAGATATCGCGCACCAATGCGGCGCGGTTTTATCGGATCCTTCTCCCGCCGAACGCCGATGTTCAAACGGTTGAAAAATAAAGGTTATTTAACCGATGGGCGCTCCGTATAAACTTGCTGGGGCGGCTTGAATTTTGTAAGTTGACGAGTGCATTTCAGCGATATCTTGAGGGCTCGTTCCTGTCCCTCGCCGACGCTTTCCGGCGCCCAACCGCTTCATCTGAGTAGTTCAAATCCGTGACCGATACGGTCGACGTCCCTCCATCTTCGCCCCCTCCGCCGTCGTCCTCGACGGTGCCGATCGAGATCGAGCGTGAGCTCCAGACTTCGTATCTCTCCTATGCGATGAGCGTCATCGTCTCGCGCGCGTTGCCCGATGCGCGAGATGGGTTGAAGCCGGTTCACCGCCGAATCCTGTTTGGCATGGAGGAGGCCGGTAACGATTGGAACCGAGCCTATCGAAAATCGGCCCGCATCGTCGGCGATGTCATGGGCAAATACCATCCACACGGCGACCAAGCGATCTACGAGGCTATGGTTCGGATGGCGCAGGATTTTTCGATGCGCCTGCCGCTGATAGATGGTCAGGGCAACTTCGGCTCGATGGACGGCGATCCACCTGCTGCGATGCGCTATACCGAAGTGCGTTTGGCGGAAGCGGCGCGCGCGCTGCTGGATGACATCGACAAAGACACGGTCGACTTTCAGTCGAACTACGATAACACGACGCGTGAGCCAATCGTGTTGCCGGCCCGCATTCCGAATCTGCTGGTTAACGGCGGCAGCGGCATCGCCGTCGGCATGGCGACCAACATCCCGACCCACAATCTCGGCGAATTGATCGACGCGATCGTCGCTTACCTCGACAATCCGGATATCACGATCGCCGAGTTGATGACCAAAATCCCGGCGCCGGACTTTCCGACCGGGGCGCTCATCATGGGCCAGAGTGGCGCGCGCGAGGCGTTTGAAACCGGCCGCGGCACGGTCGTAATGCGCTCGAAGGTCAATATCGAGGACATGGGCCGCGACCGCCAGGCGATCATTGTCACCGAGATACCGTTCCAGGTGAACAAGTCGCGCATGGTCGAGCAGATCGCCGAGGTGGCGCGCGATAAGCGAGTCGACGGCATCGCCGAGATTCGTGACGAATCCGATCGAGATGGGGTTCGGGTCGTCATCGAGGTCAAGCGCGACGCCAACATCGACGTCGTTCTGAACCAGCTCTACCGCTACACGTCGTTGCAGACCAATTTTTCCGTCAACATGTTGGCGCTCAACCGCGGTAAGCCGGAACTTCTCAATCTCAAGCAGTTGATGGAGATCTTCGTCGATTTCCGAGAAGAGGTCATTACCCGCCGGACCAAGTTCGAACTCACCAAGGCGCGCGAGCGGGCGCAAGTCCTGCTCGGACTTGCGATCGCGGTTGCCAATATTGACGAAGTTGTCGCGTTGGTTCGTAAGGCGAAGGACCCGCAAGCGGCGCGCGACGCGTTGATGGCGCGCGCATGGCCAGCTAAGGACATCGAAGCGCTGGTCGCGCTAGTTGACGAGCCGGGGCACACCATCGTCGACGGCAAGTACCGCCTCAGCGATGGACAGGCGCGAGCGATCCTCGACTTGCGCCTACAGCGCCTGACGGCTCTTGGCCGCGACGAGATTGATACCGAATTGCATGGGCTCGCTGCCAAGATCCATGAGCACCTCAATGTTCTTCGCAGCCGCGAAAAATTGTACGCGGTGATGCGAAAGGAATTCGCCGAAGTAAAAGAAAAATTCGCCACGCCGCGCCGTTCGGAAATCGTCGGAGCTGCAGTGGAAACCGACGAAGAAGACTTGATCCAGCGCGAAGAGATGGTCGTGACCGTTTCGCATGCCGGCTATATCAAGCGCGTGCCGCTGTCTGCGTACCGTGTTCAAGCGCGCGGCGGCCGCGGCCGGACCGGTATGGCGACACGCGATGAAGATTTCGTATCGCAGGTGTTCATCGTCGACACTCACACGCCGATCTTATTCTTCTCGACCAACGGCAAAGTTTATCGACTTAAGACCTATATGCTGCCGCTGGCGGCGCCTCAGGCGCGCGGTAGGCCGATGATCAACATGTTGCCGCTCGCAGAAGGCGAAACGATCGCAACGATGACGCCGTATTCGCCGGATGCGGCATCGCGCGAGGGTCTGTTCTTGATGTTCGCTACTGCGAAAGGCAACGTTCGGCGTAACGCAATCGACGATTTCGAGCGCATCACCTTCAGCGGTAAGATTGCGATGAAGCTCGACGAAGGTGATCGAATCGTTGCGGTCGCGCCATGCCTTGAGAACCAGGATGTCTTGCTTTCGGCGCGCGGCGGCAAATGCGTTCGGTTCGCCGTCACCGATGTTCGCGTATTCAAGAGCAGAAGTTCGGACGGCGTGCGTGGCATGCGTCTGAAGGACGACGACGAAGTCATGTCGATGTCGGTGATCTCGCACATCGAGCTCGCGATGGGCGAACGCGAATCGTTCCTCAAATACGCAGCGCGCCTGCGTCGCGACGAGGAGGACGGCGACGTCGATGTTGGACCAACGATCGCGCCCGAACGAGCGGCGGAGCTCGCGGAGCAGGAAGAGTTTATTCTCGCTGTCACCGCCAAGGGGTTTGGCAAGCGAACCTCGGCGTTCGACTACCGCATCACCAACCGTGGCGGTTCGGGGATCATCAACATCGAAGTCACCCCGAAGAATGGCGCCGTCGTCGGTGCGTTTCCTGTCGAAAACGGTGATCAGATCATGCTGATCACCGACGGTGGTCGTTTGATCCGAACTCGGGTTAGCGATATTCGAATAGCTGGCCGAAACACACAAGGCGTGACCCTGGTCAAAACCGACGACGACGAGCGTGTAGTGTCGGTCGCCTGGTTGGCGGAGGCGAGCGCCAAGGCGGACGCTGCAACCGGGCCGGAGCTGGACGGCAAAGCCGAACCCGGCGAAACAGATCTGCCGCCGGCCGAGCCAACGAACGGAGAGAGGTAATGGCGCGTACGTTGATCGGTGTCTATCCGGGAACGTTCGATCCGGTGACGAATGGGCACATCGATATCATCAGCCGCGCCGTGCGCCTGGTGGATCATCTGGTGATTGGCATTGCTGCCAATCCGTCAAAAGGACCGATGTTCTCGGCCGAAGAACGAGTTTCGATGCTTTACGAAGAGCTTGAATCGATCGACCAAAATGGCACCAAGGTCGAAGTGCGGCCGTTTCGCAATTTGCTTACCGACTTTGCCCGCGACGTCGGCGCGACCATGATCCTTCGCGGACTGCGCGCTGTTTCTGATTTCGATTTCGAGTTTCAAATGGTGGGCATGAACGCTCGACTCGCGCCCGACATCGAGATTGTGTTCTTGATGGCGTCGGAAGGTAATCACTTCATCGCTTCGCGGTTGGTGAAAGAGATCGCGATGCTGGGGGGCGATGCTTCGAAATTCGTTTCGGCCAACGTTGCAAAACACATCGCGGCGCGGCTCAAGGAAATCGGGTCCGCAGGTCGGTGAGGAGAGAGTAAGATGCAGAGATTTCTCTTAGGGGCCGCTTTCTTAGTGGGGATGACGATGAGCGGAATGACTGCAGTGGCGGCAGACGCGGAGAACACGATTCTCCTTGAGTTGACCCAGGGCACGGTGGAAATCGAAATGCGGCCGGACCTGGCGCCGAATCACGTCGCGCGTATCAAGGAATTGATGCGGGCGGGGTACTATGACGGCAAGAAATGGCATCGAGTCATCGAGGGTTTCATGGCGCAAACCGGATCGCCTAAGGGCGATGGCATCGGTGGCGCCGGGAAAAATGTGAAAGCTGAATTCTCGAAGGAAAAACATGTCCGCGGCACGGCCTCGATGGCGCGCACCAGCGACCCGGACAGCGCTGACGCCCAGTTCTTCATCGTTCTCGCCGACTCCTCGCATCTCGACGGCCAATACACGGTTTGGGGCAAGGTGGCGAAAGGCATGGATCTTGTCGACAAGATCAAGAAGGGCGATCGCAATGGGAACGGTGTTGTCGCCGATCCGGATATTATCGTCCGCATGCGGGTCAAAGCCGACGTGAAGTAGCTCGCCCAGCTGGCACCGGCGTTTCGGCTCGCAGCGACGCGCGCTCGACGCCGGGTGGCGAGTAGGCGTGAAGGTCGCTCTCTTCGATTTCGAACTGCCGCGCGAGTTGATCGCGTCGCACCAGGTGCGGCCGCGTGACGCGGCCCGCCTGTTAGTCGTGAGCGATCTGCTGCTCGACCGACGGATACGCGATCTTGCGGATTTCCTTCGTGCCGGCGATATCCTGGTCTTTAACGACACCAAGGTTATTCCCGCCCGTCTGTTCGGCCGAACGGCCGACACCGACGGCAAGATCGAATTGCTTCTGCACCGCGATCTTGGCGAGGGCCGGTGGTTCGTTCTAGCGAAGCCGGCTCGAAAACTCACACCTGGGCGGGTCGTTATCTTCGGCGACGGCCTGCACGCCACCGTGGTCGGACGTTTAGCGGACGGCCAGGTCGAAGTCGCGTTCAACCGGACCGGTACCAAGCTGCATTCAACTCTGGCGCGGATCGGGCTCATGCCCTTGCCGCCCTACATCAAGCGGAGCGAGCAAGGTGACCCGCACGATCGCCGTGACTACCAAACAATATTCGCCAAGAGACGCGGCGCGGTGGCGGCACCGACGGCCGGCCTCCACTTTACCCGCCGGTTACTCGAGCGGCTCGACGCCGCAGGGGTTGAGCGCGTCGGCGTGACGCTTCACGTCGGCGCCGGCACGTTCCGGCCGGTCAAGGTCGAGGATACGCGCGACCACGCGATGCACGCCGAGTGGTGCGAATTGTCCGAGCGATCCGCGCGCGCGATCAATGCGGCGCGCGGAGCTGGCAGGCGCGTCATCGCGGTCGGTTCGACCAGCTTGAGAACGATTGAGGCTGCCGCGCGTGACGACGGCTTGCTAGCGCCATTTTCCGGCGAGACCTCGCTCTTCATCACACCCGGCTATCGCTTCAAAGTGGTCGACATATTGCTGACCAATTTTCACTTACCGCGCTCGACGCTGTTCATGCTGGTGGCGGCGTTCGCCGGCCTCGAACGCATGCAGGCGGCTTATGCGCAAGCGGTCCACGAACACTATCGGTTCTTCTCGTACGGCGACGCCTGCCTGATCGAGCGCCAAGATCACGTCGTTGCGCACTGAGCCGGCGTTGGATTCCCGCGATAGCCCTATGGAAACGCTGCAATTCTCAAGCTCGGCAATGACAAACTCGATGTCTAGCGCAGCCCGGTCTTAACGCACGACGAACAGCAGACGCGAATTTATTTTTTGAACTTGGCTATGGATCTACTCGCCCCTGCGTCGCCCACTGTTTCCAGACGGTAACGCTCACTCGAACGTGCGCGGCCCCGGATCGCGGATCAGCTGCATGGTGTTGCAGCGGATGCCGCCGCCGTACTTGTGGACCTCATCGTAGGGGATGGCGATCACCTCGACGCCTTTCTTTTCGAGCAGCTTGATTGTTTTGCCCGCGCTCTTGTTCATGATCACTTTCCGCGGCCCGACGGTAATGCCGTTGACCGGATACTTCATGATTTCCTCGCGCGGGCATTCGATCAGGTCGTAGCCGATCTCATGAAGATCACGCACGGTCTGATAGTCGCACCACGGCGGATAGATGAGCGCGAGACGGCGATCGAGCGGCATCACCCACATGTCGGCGTGCATCCAACCCGGTACTTCATCGTGGTAGTCGTAGAGTGGCCCCGGACTGTGGGCGAGCAACACTTTTTTGTAGCCGGAGCGCTCGAGGATCGGGATCACCTGCCCAGCGCCGTCGCGATTGCAGTCGGTCGATAGCATGAGGATGATGAAGTCGTCACTCATGCGCGTGCTGGCGCCGACTTCGCAGACGCCGTGGCCGTGTACCGAATAGAGGATCGGGCAGCCCAAGCCGACCAGCGCTTTGGTCACGTATTTCGAACGGCCGCGCCAGTAGGGGGTGGCCTCGCGCGGGATGATGGCGCCGCCGTTGACGACGAAGCCAGCGGCGGCCGAGATCGAGCGCTTCATCGGCCCGTACGCCGACATCGGTGGATCGTCGGCCCAACGCACCTCGTGCACGGTGATGCCGAGTTGTTCGTAGGTCCGCATTAGACCGGCGTGCTGCTCGCGCATCAAGTCGAGGTTGGGCGTTACCCCGTTGAATACGTAGAACGAAGAATCCTGTTCGTAGAGCTCAAGGACTTCGGTTTCGGTCGGCTTGACCATGCCGACTTCGCGCAGCTGTCCGATCCCTTGCGCACCCCAGCGCTTGCCCCAAATGCGTTCGAGTTCATCGAGATAAGACACCTCGGCGTGGTAACGTTGATACTGCGGGACTTTGCCTTCCTCGTAGAACTTGAAGTCGCGCAGCGAATAGTTGGCTGGCGGCTTTTTCTGATCCTTGCGTTGCTCGTTCATGGTCTCCCCCCAGTAAGCGGTTGCGAGTTCGATCAAGCGTTGGTCGCCGTCGTTAGAAAAGGATCAAGATGCCATCGAGGACGGAGTTACAGTTTACGAGATCGACGCGCTCGGGTGTCGTCATTTCAGAGCATCAAGCCTCTGCTGCGAGTTCTTGGTTCCAGCGACACTTCGGCGTGCCGAAAAAAACCGCGCCAACGACAAGGGGGCCACATGCTCGACATACAATTAAGACAGGATACCCCTTTGAATAGGTTCGCGGCGAATGATTGGATCCAGCGCGCATCTTTCGCTGTCATTGAGCCCGCAGCGTCAGCCATCGACTTGGTTGCGCGGCTCGGCACGAATCGGAAAAATCGCTATTTTCCGGTGACGGGTGAGAGTCGCTGCGTTATTGTCCGACGCAATTGAAGATTCTTACTCTATTCGTCGGGGGCGTATGAATCGTCGCTTTGTCCAGTCAACTCCGAGGCGGAGTCCAAACGCGCTCGCCACTGGCTTGGCCGCGTATTGCCGAGCGCGAAAACCGTAACCGGACGCATCGTCGCCATGGACTCGAGCCTTTTCCGCTACATCTGGCGCTACAGCAAGGTCGATCAGATCTCGATCTTATTGATCGTTTTGGCGTCGCAGATTCCGTACTTCATCTCGCTCGACATCCCGAAAACGATCGTCAACAAAGCGATCCAAGGCGGCGCGTTCGAGAAAGTGAACGGACGGATCGCGGAAGGCGCCACCGCACCGTTCCTCAAGATCGACGTTGCTCTTCCGGGCTTTGTCGGCGGCGGCAACGTCGTGTTGTTTCCGGGCATCGCGCTCGAGCAGCTGCCTTACCTGATTGCGTGGAGCGTCTTTTTCTTGCTCATGGTCGTCGTCAACAACGGCTTCAAATACCAGCTCAACACGATGAAAGGGCGGGTCGGTGAGCGGCTGCTGCGCCGCATGCGCTACCAGCTTTTCGATCGCATCCTGCGCTTTCCGCTGCCACATTTCCGCAAGGTGAAGCCGGCGGAGATGGCGACCATGATCAAGGACGAGGTCGAGCCGGTCGGGGGCTTCGTCGGCGAGGCTTACGCGACGCCGGCCTTTCTCGGCGGCCAGGCGCTGACAGCGCTGCTCTTCATCATGCTGGAAAATTTCTGGCTGGCATTGATCGCGTTCGCGGTCATTTCGGTGCAGTTGGGCATCATCCCCAAGCTCCGCAAACGCGTGCTGGTGCTTGGACGCGAGCGGCAACTGACGGCGCGCCAGTTGGCCGGCCGAGTCGCGGAGGTGGTCGATGGCATCCGCGAAGTCCGCGCCAACGACACCTCGAACTTCGAGCGGGCCGACGTCGCCGCACGGCTTGGCCGCATCTTTAGCATCCGATTTGAGATTTATCAGCGCAAGTTCGCGGTCAAGGCGCTCAACAACTTTCTCGCCCAGGTCACGCCGTTCGTCTTCTATTTGCTCGGTGGTTACCTTGCGATTGTCGAGGGCACGATTTCGGTTGGGGCGCTGGTAGCGGTCGTGATCGCCTACAAGGATCTGCCCGGGCCGCTCAAGGAGCTGTTGGACTGGGACCAGCAGCGCATGGATATCCAGATCAAGTACGAGCAGGTCGTCCAGCAGTTCAACGCTGAGCGCATGCTCGATCCAAGCGCGCAGGCGATCGATGCGGCGCGCGACAAGCCGCTCTCCGGCGCGATCACCGCGGTCAGCCTTTCGTACGCCGACGAAACTGGCGTCAAGTTGGTCGATAGCGTCTCGTTCTCGGTAAACTTCGAGGACCACGTGGCGATTGTCGGACCGAGCGGTGGGGGCAAGACCGAGATCGCGATGCTCGTGAGCGGACTGTTCAAGCCGACCGGAGGCAGCATCAGTGTCGACGACCTCGACATCGGCAAGGCGCCGGAGGCGGTGACGGGACGGCGCATCGGCTATGTCGGTCCGGAAACCTATCTGTTTCCCACCACCGTCCTTAGCAATGTGCTCTATAGCCTCGGCCATCGCCCGGCCGACCGTTCCGGAGAATTGTCAGCTGAACTGGCAGCGGAGCGAGAACGATTCCTGATCGAGAGCCGGCACACCGGCAATGCCGAGTTCGATCGCGATGCCGACTGGATCGACTACCAGGGCGCCGGCGTTGCAAGCATGGACGAACTCATGACGCGGGTCATGGCGCTCTTGAAGCTGCTTGACTTCGACAGGGAAATCTACGAACTCGGGCTGCGTTCGACGGTGAGCCCAGACACCCATCCCAAGCTGGTTGAAGCGCTCATCACGATCCGAAAATCCCTTCGCCAACATCTCGATGATCCAAAGTTTGCGCATTTGGTCGAGCCGTTCGATCGGCTGCGGTTCAATCGCAATGCGAGCCTTGGCGACAACCTGATTTTCGGCAAGGCGACCGGCAAGAAATTTTACTTCGACCGCATGGCGGAGAACACCTACGTCAGGAAAGTAATCGAGGAGAACAAGCTCAGCGATGAACTGGTCGAGATCGGCCACACCATGGCGGCGACAACTTTAGAAATGTTCGCCGACTTGCCGGAAGGGCACGAATTCTTCGATCGCTTTAGCTTCATCGGCGCTAATGAGCTGCCGGAATATAAAGGTTTGCTGGCGCGGGCGCGCGATTCGGGACTCGCTGCCCTCGCGTCAGCCGACCGCGACAAATTCATTTCGCTGTCGTTCAAGCTCGTTCCGGAGCGGCACCGCTTAGGTTTCATCGACGATGCGCTGCGGGAACGTTTCCTCGAGGCGCGCAAGCAGTTCGCCCAAGACATCCCCGCCGACCTCAGGACCGAGGTCGATTTTTTCGATGCCGACACCTATACGGCTTCGGCGACCGTCATGGAGAATATCGTCTTCGGCAAGGTCGCCTATGGCGTCGCGCAAGCCGAACCGCGCGTTTACGCGCTGATTGGCGAGGTGCTCGACCAGTTCGGCCAGCGCAAGGCCGTGATCGAAGCCGGGCTGGATTTTCAGGTTGGCGTCGGCGGCTCGCGCTTGGCGTCGGCGCAGAAGCAAAAGGTCGGCCTCGTACGCGCGCTGCTCAAGCGGCCCGACCTTCTCGTTATCAACGAGGCGACGGCCGGGCTCGACTCGAGCACCCAGCGGGCGATCATGGACGGAGTTCAGAGCGAAACCAAAGGCCGCGGTCTGATCTGGGTTCTGCATCGCGCCGATCTCGCCGAGCGGTTCTCCCATACGTTGCTGATGAGCGAGGGCAAGATCATCGAGCAGGGTAAGACTGCCGACCTGGTGCACGAAGGAACCCGCCTGACCGAAATGATCAAAGCGGCGTGACACGATTATTGCCAGCCGGCGCGGGAGACGCGGCGGCGAGGCCTGATTTCTATCCGACCACTGTCCGGCCCGGTATCGGGTTCACCGCGTTATCCACGGACGGCAACGGCCGCCGTGGCCGCATCACGACGGCGCACGGCTCGGTCGAGACGCCGGCTTTTATGCCGGTCGGGACCCAAGCCACCGTCAAAGCGATGACCGCCGAAGCCGTGGCGGCCACTGGTGCCGAGATCGTCCTCGCAAATGCTTACCACCTGATGCTCCGACCAGGGTCGGAGCGCATCGCGAAACTCGGCGGACTGCATCAATTTATGAACTGGTCGAAGTCGATCCTGACCGATTCGGGTGGTTTTCAGGTCATGTCGCTCGCGACGTTGCGCGAAGTCGCCGAAAACGGCGTCGTATTCAAGTCGCACCTCGACGGCAGCCGCCACGAGTTGACGCCCGAACGTTCGATGGCGGTGCAAGAACAGCTGGGCGTCGACATCGCCATGGCGCTCGATGAGTGCGTGCGCTATCCCGCGAGCGAAGAGGACGTGCGTCGAGCGATGCGCTTTACGATCGCTTGGGCCGAGCGCGCGCGCGCGGCGTTCCCGCTGTTGCCGGGGCGGGGCGTGTTCGGAATCATTCAGGGTGGCGTCGATATGACGCTTCGCACGGAGTGCGCAAATGCGGTCACGGCGATCCCGTTCGACGGCTTTGCGCTCGGCGGTCTCGCGGTCGGAGAGGGCCACGAAGCGATGATCGCTGTCGTCGAGCACACGACCCCGCTGCTTCCGGCGGCGAAGCCGCGCTATTTGATGGGAGTGGGGAAGCCCGAGGACATCGTGGCGGCCGTCGCGTGCGGCATCGACATGTTCGATTGCGTGCTGCCGACTAGATCGGGCCGCACGAACCAGGCGTTCACCCGGCGCGGGGAAGTCAACCTCCGGAACGCGCGCCACGCCGACGATCCGCGCCCCTTGGACCCGGACTGCGGCTGTCCTACGTGCCATGGCTACGCGCGCGCTTATCTTCACCATCTCGCTAAGGCCGAGGAAATGCTGGGCGGGATTCTCCTCACTTGGCACAACGTCCATTATTACCAGGAGTTGATGAACGGTCTCCGCGGCGCCATCGTAGCCGGCACATTGGCCGACTTCAGGGCGGGATTCGCCGAACAACGCGCGCGGGGCGATCTGGCGCCGCTTTGACGCGGCGAAAGTCGCGCCGTTGGCGGGCCGCTTGAGCCGCGGGGCAGTGCGGCACGTTTCGATCGCTCCGCGGCCTTTGATTCAAATCAAGGACACCGTCGTCAAACGAAGCCATCGTTTGAACCCAAACACACAAGGCGGTCGCATGCAGCTTCCCCTTCATATCTCTTTTCACGGACTCGATCATTCCGATGCGGTCGAAGCGTGAATTCGCGAGAAAGCGGCGGAGTTCGAGCAGTATTACGATCGGATCACCGCCGCGCAGTTTTCGGTCGTGGCTGGCCAGCACCGTCACCGCAAGGGCAATCACTACGATGTAAAGATTTCGATCGCCGTTCCGGGCGCCGAAATCGTCGTCAATCGCGAGCCGGGTGACGACAACACCCAGGCCGATGCCTACATCGGGATCCGGGATTCATTCGACGCCGCCGGGCGCAAGCTTGAGGATTACGCCCGGCGGTACCAGGGCGACGTCAAAGAGCCGCATCGGCGCGAACCGGTCGAAGATTAGACAGTCCTCGCGACTTTCGTGACCCGCCGGGTCGCGATCGTCCAAGGCCACCCAGATTTGCTCGGAGGTCATTTCCGGCACGCGCTCGCGGATGCTTACGCAACAGGCGCGGGCGAGTCCAGATACGAGGTGCGGCGGATCGAAGTCGCCCCTCTCGAGACGTCCATGCCTTCGCTCGCACGACGAGTTCAAACACCGAACACCGGGCGCGCCGATCCGGACGGGGTCCGGCCTGAATCTTGTATCAGGGCGACACA
>SHVV01000067.1 GCA_009694095.1 Alphaproteobacteria bacterium
CATCAAGGTCGTTCCGGTCATGAGCAGCGCTTGCGCGGTGGCAAGCACGATCACGTTACGGCGTTCGCAATCCACGATCTATCCTCCGGCAACTAATGATGGCCGCCCGACTTCTCTTCTTTTTCCGGCTTCTTGGCGGTTTTCGGCTTTCCCAGATCGGCTTCGGCGTCCCGTACCGTCACGTCAACGAGTCCGTCGGCCCCAAAGATCCGTTGCGCTGTCCGCAGGAGTTGAGGCTAGATCTGTCGTACTTTTGCATGCCCCCAGCGCGGCCGCCTTTGTCGGCCAGAGTGTAAAGTTCGATCAACAGCGCATCGCGCATTTTTGGCAGCGCAGCTTTGGCCCTGGCGGCGGAGTCCTTGTGCTTGAGAATGAGATCGATCTTCACCACCGTATGCAATGTCATCGACACCGGCACGATGAAGGGCTTCATCTCGATTGTTTCGCGTGGGATTTCCAGCGGAGTCTCGATCTTAGCTTCTTTTTCCTTTTCGCCGTCATTGGTCGGTGCGAGGACAAGGAAAAACACGCCGGCACCGGCAACGCCGAACAAGACGATAACTGCGCCGATGAGTAGGAGTTTATGCATGCCCGTTCGTAAACTCTACGCGCCGGGCCGCCGGTTGTCAGCCGGTCCGCGCGATCTAACGATGGGTATATCCGGCGCGACCGAGCTCGAGCGGGCGACCGTGGACATCGACGACGTCTACCGATCGTTGATCGACGATCGTACCGATCGGCGTCAGCGCAACCCCTCCCGCCGCCACGAGTGGCGGAAGCATCGTCAGCGGCGGCACGGTAAAGAGCAGTTCGTAATCGTCACCACCGCCAAGAATCGTTCCCAATAGGTCGGGATTCTCGGCCAGCAACGATGCGGCGGGCGCCGAGAGCGGGACGCGAGCCGCTTCGACGCGGGCGCCCACATGCGACGTTTCACATATATGGCCAAGATCGGCGATCAGCCCGTCCGACACGTCGAGTCCAGCGGTCGCGACCTCGATGAGCTTGCGTCCGAGCGCCACGCGCGGCGAGGGAAGCCGATAGCGCTCGGCGAGAAATGCGAGGTCCGAACGGCCTTCGTACTCCCCCAGCGCTACTTTGAGGCCCAACGCGCCGTCCCCGATGGTTCCAGATACCACGATCGTATCGCCCGGACGCGCGCCGTTGCGGCGCAGACGGCGACCCATCGGCGTTGCGCCGAACATCGTGATCGAAAGCGCGAGCGGGCCCGGTGTCGCCACCGTATCACCACCGATCAAAATGACGCCGAATTCGTCCTGATCGCGTTTGAGACCTTTGGCAAAGAGTTCGATCCACGCTTCGTCGACCGCTTCGGGAAGCGCCATCGTCAGTACGTAAGACAACGGCCGCCCACCCATGGCCGCGACGTCCGACAGGTTGACCCGCAGCGCCTTGCGCGCGATCAAGTCGGCGCGCTCGGTGGTCGGAAAGTGCACGCCGGCGATCAGAGCGTCGGCGGTCACGACCAGTTCCTCGTCAGGCGCCGAGGCGATGACGGCTGCATCGTCGGTAAGCCCGAACGCCAATGGGTAAGATGAAGCCAGCGGCGCGAATACATCGGCGACCAAGCGAAATTCGCCGCGCCGTGTGGGGCCGGTCATAGTGCAGGTTGTTCGAGTTCCGGCGCGCGCAATTCACGCCCCAATCGATCAAGCACGGCGTTCACGATGCCAGGCTCTGCGCCGGCGAAGAACGCGTGCGCGACGTCGACGTATTCATTGATGATGACGCGTACCGGCACGTCAGACTGAACCAGAAGCTCAAACGTTCCTGCGCGGAGAATAGCGCGAAGAATGCGCTCCAGCCGCGCGAGCGACCAACCCTCGACTAAAGTTGCGGCGAGGCGGGGGTCGATCTCCGCCTGACGAGCGGAGGCACCCAGTACGAGCTCGCGAAATAGCGCCCGGTCCGCGTTGCGAAAGTCGATGCCTTCGACCGTGTGACCGATACGGTACGCGAGGAACTGTTCCACCGTGTCGGCCGGCGTCGCGCCAGCGATTTCGATTTGGTAAAGCGCTTGCACTGCGCAAAGACGGGCCGCAGTGCGAGGCCTGAGGGTCGTCTCGGTCATTCAGTTCGCACGTTTGCGAAGTGGCCGCGCAGCGCGAAAACGTCGAGCGCTGCACGCGCAGCCTCGGCGCCTTTGTTGCCTTTGGCAACCGCAGCGCGTTCCAACGCCTGCTCCATTGTCTCGCAGGTGAGAACGCCGAACCCGAGCGCGACACCGCTGCGCGTTACCAGGTCCATCAGCCCGTCTACGCAGCCTTGTGCGACGAACTGATAGTGATCCGTCTCGCCCCGAATGACGCACCCGAGCGCCACGTAGGCATCGAAGCTCGGGGTCCGCTGATGATCGAGCGCCGCCCTAATCGCCGCCGGGATCTCCAACGTTCCGGGAACAATCACTGTCTCGTGACGTGCGCCTCTGCGTTCGATTTCGGCCCGCGCACCGCGCAGCAATTCGTCGGCAATTTTCACGTAGTAGCGCGATTCGACGATGAGGACTCGAACGGTCATGCGGTCAATTCACTGGGATCGACCGACGCGAAACGACTTCGAGGCCATAGCCTTCGAGGCCGACTAACGCCTGTTTCGAATTGGAGAGCAAGATCATCCTGCGGACGCCGAGATCGACCAGGATTTGCGAGCCGATGCCAATCTCGCGCCACTTTGCGATCGGCACCGCGGTTTCATCGCCAGCATGGATCGCCCGATCGACCAGACTCGGCACATGAGCCTTGCGAATCAACACGACGACACCGCGGTCGACCGAAGCGATCGTGCGCATCGCGCTCTGCAAGACGCCTCCGCGGCTCGATCGCGCGCCGAGCACGTCGCCCAGCGCATCGAATGCATGTACGCGGACCAACACCGGATCGCCGCCTTTGACGTTACCCTTCACCAGCGCAACGTGCTCGCCTGCTTCGACGTTGGTCGTATACACGACCATACGAAAGCGACCGCCGTGGACGCTGTCCAATTCTGATTCAGCTGCGCGCTTGACGAGTTTGTCTTTGCGCAACCGATAGGCGATGAGATCGGCGATCGTCCCGACCTTGATGCCATGATACTGCGCGAACTTCACGAGGTCCGGCATCCGGGCCATGGTGCCGTCGTCGTTCATGATTTCGCAAATGACGCCCGATGGATTACAACCGGCGAGGCGCGCAAGATCGACCGCAGCCTCGGTGTGCCCGCCGCGCATTAGGACCCCGCCCTCGCGGGCCACGAGCGGAAAAACGTGGCCAGGAGTCGCGATATCCGACTTACCCTTCGTCGGGTCGATCGCGGCGGCGATGGTGCGCGCCCGGTCGGCAGCGGAGATGCCGGTCGATACTCCCTCGCGCGCTTCGATCGACACGGTGAACGCGGTTTGATGACGCGACAAGTTTTCGCGTGGCATCAGCGGCAACGCGAGTTCAGCCACGCGCTCTCCCGTCAGCGCGAGACAAATGAGGCCGCGTCCGAATCGCGCCATAAAATTGATCGCCTCGGGGGTCGCCTTGTCCGCAGCGATGATGAGGTCGCCCTCGTTCTCGCGCTCCTGGGCGTCGACCAGCACGATCATGCGGCCACGACGAACGTCTTCGAGCACTTCGTCAATGGTCGACAGATTTTCGACTAACGTGAGTGTCACGGCTTCTCCAACAGGCGCGCAAGGTAGCGCGCGATCATATCCACTTCCACGTTCACATGCTCGCCGATCGAGCGCCGACCGAACGTCGTCGCAGCGGCGGTATGAGGAATGATGTTGACGCCAAACCGGGCGCCGTCGACCTCGTTGACTGTGAGCGACACGCCGTCGAGGCAAATCGATCCCTTCGGCGCAATATAGCGCGCCAAGGTCGCCGGCGCCTCAAAGACGAAACGATGCGAACCGCCTTCGGGGCGGCGTTCGATCACAGCGGCGGTGGCGTCGACATGGCCAAGAACGAAATGACCACCGAGTTCCTGACCTGCCTTCAGGCTCTGCTCGATATTTAAACGAGTTTCGATGCGCCAGTCGCCGAGCGTCGTCCGACCGAGCGTTTCCTGGGAAACCTCAATTGCGAACCAGTCGGAGCCTTTGGCGACCACGGTCAGGCAAACGCCGGCACAACTGATCGAGGCCCCGATCGTCGTAACCGAGAGATCGAAGCCGCAACCGATCACAAAGCGCTGGTCGCCCTTCCGCTCGATCGAGCGAACGTTGCCTACGTCGGTGACGATGCCGGTGAACACGTTACTTCCCGTTGGAACTAGGGCTGGATCGCGTACGTTTCGAGCACGTCGCCAGCCATGTCGACCGCCCCCAGCCGGCGGAACAGTGGCATGGCGGCAACGGTTCGGATGCCGAGCGGCAAGATCGCCGCCCTGCCGTCGCCGCCAGCGACTTTGCCGGCGCGAAACCATGCCAGGCGATCCACGGCGTTCGCGGCAACGAGCACCGCGGCAAGACCGCCGCCTCCTTCGACGAGCAGCCGAGTGATTCCGCGGCGCCCAATCTCAAGCAGAGCCGCCCCGAGGTCGGGGCGACCGACCGGGTCGGCGTCGACTTCGATCAAATCGACCCCGGCCCGCCGATAAGCCCGCTTTCGATCGGCATTGGTGCGCTCGAGTGTCACGAACCAAGTTGGCTGCGCCTTAGCGGTAGCAACCACTTTGTGCGTCAACGGAGTTCGCAGGTGGGTATCGGCGACGATGCGGACAGGAGAAAAGGAATCGAGGCCGGCAAGGCGGCAGGTAAGCTCGGGATCGTCATAAATAGTGGTATCGGCGCCGACCATCACAGCATCGTGCTGCGATCGGAGAAGATGAGCGCGTCTCCGTGCTGCTTCTCCAGTGATCCACCGCGAGGAGCCGTTTTGTGTGGCAATTCGTCCATCGAGCGTCGTTGCAACTTTCAAAGTCACCAGCGGGCGGCCCCGCGCCAGCCGCGAAAAAAAGCCGGCGTTGATCTCTTCCGCCGCTTGAGCCATCAACCCGAGTTCGACCACGACCCCCGCGGCTCGCAGGCGATCAAGCCCGCTACCGCTGACGCGCAGGTCCGGATCAACGACAGCGACGACAGCGCGGGCGATGCCGGCCGCGATCAATGCGTCGGCGCAAGGTGCAGTCTTGCCGTGGTGCGAACACGGCTCAAGCGTGACATAGGCTGTTGCACCGCGGCACGCTTGACCGGCGCGACCGATCGCCTCGGTCTCGGCGTGCGGTCGACCCCCCGCCTGCGTCCAGCCGCGGCCGACGACTCGATCATCGTGCGCGATCACGCACCCGACTGCCGGATTCGGACACACCCGGCCAAGCCCGCGCGCCGCCAGCGCAAGCGCCGCGGTCATGTGGTCGGTGTCAGTCTTGGTCTTTGTTTTCGGTGGTTCCAACCAAGCCGCCTATGAACTTCTCGAAGTCCTTGGCTTCGCGGAAGTTGCGGTAAACCGAGGCGAAGCGGACGTAAGCGACTGGATCGAGGTTTGCAAGTGCCTCCATGACCAATTCGCCCACCATCTCCGAAGGAATCTCGGACTCGCCCATGCTCTCCAGCCGACGGACGATGCCATTAACCATGCGTTCTATCCGCTCAGGATCAACCGGCCGCTTCCGGCACGCGATGATAATCGAACGATCCAGTTTGTCGCGGTCGAACGGAACGCGCTGTCCACCCCTTTTCACGATCGTGAGTTCGCGCAGTTGGACGCGCTCGAAGGTGGTGAATCGCGAACCACAAGCCGGACAGAATCGCCGTCGCCGAATCGCCGAGTTGTCTTCGGTCGGACGCGAGTCCTTTACCTGCGTCTCATCACTTCCACAAAACGGACAACGCATGGCCCCCCACTCCCCTGTTTTTCGTCTACTCGTTGAAGCCGTAGATCGGGAACCGTCGGCAGAGCGCCAACACCTCCTCTCGAACTTTGGCCTCGACGAGCGCGTTATCGCCAGGACTGGCCGCCAGTCCATCGAGCACTTCGACCATCATCCGCCCCACTTCGCGGAATTCGGCAACGCCGAAGCCGCGGGTCGTTGCAGCCGGCGATCCAAGGCGTACCCCCGAGGTCACGGTCGGCTTTTCTGGATCGAACGGAATGCCGTTCTTATTGCACGTCATGTGCGCCGCTTCGAGCGACGTTTCGGCGGCCTTGCCGGTGAGCTTCTTCGGCCGCAGATCGACCAGCATCAAGTGCGTATCGGTACCGCCAGAAACGATCGCGAGGCCGCCATTGGTCAGGCTCGCGGCCAACGCGCGCGCGTTGTCGACAACTGCCTGGGCGTAGCTGCGAAAAGCGGGCGTCGATGCTTCGCCGAATGCCACGGCCTTAGCGGCGATCACGTGCATGAGCGGACCGCCTTGCAGGAACGGGAAGATCGTCGAGTCGATTTTTTTCGCGATGTCGGGATCGTTGGTGAGAATCATGCCGCCGCGCGGACCGCGCAGAGTCTTGTGCGTCGTCGTGGTAACGACATGCGCGTGCGGAATCGGGCTGGGATGAACGCCGGCGGCGACTAGGCCGGCGAAATGCGCCATGTCGACCATCAGGAACGCGCCAACGTCGTCTGCGATCGCGCGAAAGCGTGCGAAATCGATAACGCGTGGATAAGCCGAGCCGCCGGCGATAATCAGCCGCGGCCGATGCTCGAGTGCGAGCCGGCTCACTTCGTCGAAGTCGATACGGCAGTCGTCGCGTCGGACGCCGTATTGGACGGCCTTGAACCACCTGCCCGACAGATTCGGCGGCGCGCCGTGGGTGAGATGACCCCCTGCCGCGAGCGACATGCCCATGATGACGTCGTTCGGGCTTAGCAACGCGCCGAACACGCCCTGGTTCGCCTGCGCCCCGGAATGCGGCTGAACGTTGGCGAACCCACAACCGAACAGCTTCTTCGCTCGCTCGCGAGCGAGATTCTCGACGTCGTCCATGAATTCGCAGCCGCCATAGTACCGACGTCCCGGATACCCCTCGGCATACTTATTGGTCATGACCGAGCCTTGGGCAGCGAGCACGGCGGGGCTAACGATGTTTTCAGAAGCGATCAATTCGATCTGGTCTTGCTGGCGCTGAGTTTCGCCCCTGATGGCCGCAAACACTTCGTGATCGGCCTTTTCAAGCTCGGCCGCGAAGAAATCCGCCGCTGGCGTTCGGGCACGGGCTTCAGACGGAGACATCGGCCGTCTTGCGTGATTGACTCGCTTCGGCGAGCTTGGCGACCCGGCGTTCATGTCGACCGCCGGCGAAGTTCGTTTGTAGGAATGTTCGCACGCACTCGCGCGCTACTTCTTCGCCGACGATGCGGGCACCTAGAGCGATGACGTTGGCGTCGTTGTGCTGCCGCGCCAGACGCGCCGTCGTTACGTCGTGGCAGACGGCGGCTCGTACACGCGATGAACGGTTGGCCGCAATGGCGATGCCCATCCCGGTACCGCACACGACGACGCCACGGGAAGCTCGCCCCGACTCGATTGCAGCCGCAACCGCGAGTCCATAATCCGGATAGTCGACCGATTCGGGACTATCGGTGCCAAGGTCGAGCACATGGTACCCGGCGGCTTCGATCTCGTCCTTCAGAAGGCTTTTGAGCCGGAAGCCGGCGTGGTCGGCGGCGATTGCTATGGTTTCCTTGACCGTCATCATCAGTTGCGCCGAGACTGTGGGAATACGGCTTCAAATACCACATGTCACTCATCGGCCGCCACCGCCGCACCAACTATCGGTCGCAGTTGGCGTTGGCTCGTACGGTGCCCCTAAATATTGACAACGAGGGCGAAAATATCGTGTCGACTCAAGGGGTCTAGACGATGATCCCGCCGCGATCCGAGGTCGGCGGTGGCTCACCACCCCCGCGTTTTTTCCCTAAAACGTAACAAAGTTTTCGTATGGCTTGGTTGCTTAGGTCCGCTTCGCTTAAATTTGCCGGCGCTACAACTGAAGATTCGGTGCCGGTCACCGGATCGACGGCCGAAACTTTGACCGATGTCCCGATCTGGTGAAACTCGGTCAGAAACTCGTGCTTCGTGCTTTTGTGGCCATGTTGCGCCCAGCGAGCATCACTCCATTGAATGCCACTTTGAAGCCGAGTTCATCGACTCCAGAAAAAAAAGGAATCCCGTTTTGGCGGGGTTCAGGTTGGGCTAGGGATCGTGATGATCCATGCACAATCAAAATAACTACGCATGAGGTGGTTTTCGATAGGCTGATCTATCTAAGATTGTATCTTATTTGACGGCGTATCGTATTAAGAGAACAAGAAAAATCGATGTCACGCAGCTCGCTGAAGCGCGAGCTCTGCCCAGACGATATTGAGGGCGGTAATCAAGTCTTCGATCATCGCCACCGTGTGCTGCGGTCCTGGAGTAAATCGGAGCCGCTCGGTGCCACGCGGCACGGTCGGATAGTTGATTGGTTGCACGTAAATCTTGAAACGATCGAGCAAGATGTCCGAGACGCGTTTGCACAGCGCTGCGTCGCCGACGACGACCGGAACAATATGACTGGGCGACGGCATCACCGGCAGCCCGGCAGCGGCGAGCCTTGCCTTGAGAAGCGTGGCGATTTCCTGTTGGCGGGTGCGCTCGACTTCGCTCGCCTTCAAGTGCCTGAGGCTTTCCAGCGCGCCGGCGGCAAGCACCGGCGAGAGCGCAGTGGTGAAGATGAATCCCGGCGCGTAGCTGCGCACGGCATCGATCACACTTGATCGTCCAGCGATATACCCGCCCTGCACGCCAAACGCTTTACCAAGCGTGCCTTCGATGATGTCGACGCGATGCATGACCCGGTCACGCTCCGCGACACCGGCTCCACGCGGACCGTACATGCCCACGGCGTGGACTTCGTCGAGATAAGTGAGCGCTCCGTACCGCTCGGCAAGATCGCAAAACGCGCCGATCGGAGCGATATCGCCGTCCATCGAATAAACCGACTCGAAGGCGATGATCTTCGGCCGGGCCGGATCACACCCGCGCAACATCGCTTCAAGTTCGATCGGATCGTTGTGACCGAAGATTTTTTTCTCGCTCCGGCCGTACCGAATGCCTTGAATCATCGAGGCATGATTGGACGCATCCGAAAAGATGATACCGTCCGGAAGAAGATTTGAAAGCGTCGAGAGCGTCGCTTCGTTGGCGACATAGCCCGACGTGAAAAGAAGCGCAGCCTCCTTACCATGGAGATCGGCCAGCTCGCGCTCGAGCATGACGTGATAGTGGGTGGTGCCAGAGATGTTGCGCGTCCCACCGGCGCCGGCGCCGACCTTTTCAAGCGCCTCGCGCATGGCATCGCGCACCTTGGAGTGTTGGCCCATGCACAGGTAATCGTTGGAACACCACACGACCACCTCATCGGTGCCGACCGATTTGTGACGGGTCGCGCGCGGAAACGCGCCGGCGTGTCGCTCTAAATCGGCGAACACGCGGTAGCGCCCCTCGCGCTTGAGTTCGCCGATCTTGTCGGCGAAGAACTTGGCGTAATCCATGCTGCGATCCCCGCTCCCACTTTAAGCCGATTTATTTAGGGCGACAAATGTGGTGCGATCACGCGTCCGTATCTCAACGGTAAGACCGCGTTGCGGCGCGAACAGGCGCGGGTTAAAACGCCCGTGGGTGTACCGATCGCTGCAGTTATGACGACGCGGCCGCCACCCTGACATGGGGCCTTGATGCAGACACTCAATCCGAAGGGTTGGAAGCCATCCAAAGGTTACTCGAACGGAATCGCCGCCACCGGTCGGACTATTTTTGTCGCCGGCCAAATCGGTTGGAACGGTCAGGAGCAATTCGAGACCGACGACTTCGCTGGCCAGGTTCGCTTGGCGCTGCAAAACATCGTCGCGGTGCTAGCCGAGGGCGGTGCCAAGCCGGATCACATCACGCGGATGACGTGGTATGTGACCAACAAGAAAGAGTACCTTGCTGCGGCGCGCGATATCGGCAAGGCTTACCGCGACGTTATCGGCAAGCACTACCCGGCGATGACCTTAGTGCAGGTCGCCGACTTGCTTGAGGACCGCGCCAAAGTCGAGATCGAAGCAACCGCCGTCGTTCCGGCCTAACACGACGAAGGTGCCCGCGTCGGGCGGGCCGGCTGGGCGAATTCACATCAGGTTAGAGCTCTTGGAGGTTGATATGAGCGTCGCAAACACCAGGTCGCGCAAGTCGACCAAGCCCAGCGGCGCCAAGTTTCAATGGGACGACGCGTTCCTATTGACCGATCAACTCGCCGAAGACGAGAGACTCGTGATGGAAAGCGCGCGCAACTACTGCCAACAAAAACTGATGCCGCGCATCTTGGAGGCATTTCGCCACGAGACGTTCGATCGCGCCGTGTTCAATGAAATGGGCGAAATGGGTTTCCTGGGCTCGACGCTCGATGGCTATGGTTGTGCCGGCGTGAACCACGTGTGCTACGGCTTAATCGCGCGCGAGGTGGAGCGGGTCGACTCGGCCTATCGTTCGACCATGAGCGTGCAGTCCTCGCTCGTGATGTACCCGATCTACACCTTCGGCAGCGAAGAACAGCGCCAGAAATACCTCCCCGGCCTTGCCAAAGGCGAACTCGTTGGCTCGTTCGGCCTCACCGAGCCGGACCATGGCTCCGACCCAGGCGGCATGAAAACGCGGGCCCGCACCGTCAAGGGCGGCTTCGCCCTTTCCGGCGCCAAGACCTGGATCACCAATTCGCCGATCGCCGACGTGTTCGTGGTGTGGGCCAAAAACGACGAGGGCGTCATCCGCGGCTATATTCTCGAACGCGGGATGAAGGGGTTGGCGACCCCCAAGATCGAAGGCAAGTTCAGCCTGCGCGCCGGGCCGACCGGGCAGATCGCGATGGACGAAGTCTTCGTGCCCGCCGAAAACGAGCTTCCCGACGTGTCCGGCCTCAAGGGACCATTCTCGTGCCTCAACAAGGCGCGCTACGGCATCGGTTGGGGCGCCTTGGGCGCCGCCGAGTTCTGCTGGCACGCGGCGCGCAGCTACACGCTTGAGCGCAAGCAATTCGGGCGCCCGCTCGCCGCCAACCAGCTGGTGCAGAAAAAGCTCGCCGACATGCAGACCGAAATCTCGATTGGGTTACAGGCTTGCCTCCGGGTCGGCCGCCTGATGGACGACGGTCGCGCGACACCGGAGATGGTTTCGATCATCAAGCGCAATTCCTGCGGCAAAGCGATCGAGATCGCACGGGTCGCGCGCGACATGCACGGCGGCAACGGCATCGCCGACGAGTACCATGTGATTCGACACGTCCTGAACCTTGAGGCGGTCAATACCTATGAGGGTACGCACGACGTCCACGCCTTGATCCTGGGCCGTGCCCAAACCGGCATTCAATCGTTCTCGGCCTAATTCGGCCGACGCTCCGCCGTGCTCGCGTCGCACCTGCGCGCACTCTTCCGCTGCAATCTATCTCGACTCGCTCGACGAAGGAGCTCGATCGCCTGGGCCGGTTCGAAACGTCGCTGGCGAAGAGTTCATGCTTCCCGCGGTCCCCATCGTTTTCAACATGCTGAACCACCAAACCCATCATCGCGGCCAAGTCCACGGCGTCTTAACCGGTCTCGGCAAACCGTCGCTTGAGCTCGATTTCATCTACCTCCGCGACGAGCGGCTAGACCGGCCGAGGACCTACTATCCGCGCTTGTCTGGCAAACCCTCGCCATGACAACCTAGTCCAAACTCAAAGGAGGTCCCGATGGCCACTCGATCGATTCGCCGCTTGGCTCTGACAGCTGTTTGCGCCTTGGCGCTGGGCGTCGTTCCTGGGCTCGATGTCGCGGCTCAGGAGAAGTCGAAACTCACCGTCGTCTTTCCCACCCCGCCCCAGACTTTCGGCATACCGTTTTACATCGCCAAGGACTCCGGCTGGTACACGAAGAACGGCCTCGACATCGAGGAACAGACGATCGCCGGCACGCCCAACGTAATCCGCGCCATGCTGGCCGAACAGGCCGATGTGGGTATCCTCGTGATTGATAGTTTTCTCGTCGCGGTCGTCGAGGGCGCCAAGATGAAAGCGATCGGATCATGGCAACCGATCGCCGACTATCAAATCGTCGCCCGCAAAGGTGTGATGAAGACGATTCCGGATATGGAGGGCAAGACCTTTGCCGGTTTTTCGAGTGGCAATTTGCTCGAGCGCGTGCCGCAGCTCTTGATGAAAAAATATGGCAAAGACCCCAAGTCCGTGGCGTACGTTTCGATCGGCGGTCACCCCGAGCGTGTCCAAGCGGTCGTCGCCGGCAAGGCCGACGTGACGATGGTCAACACCATCGCCGCATTGGGCGGCGTCAAACAGGGGTCCGTCGAAATCATCACCACGGTCGAGAAAGAGCTTCCCGGGCTTGGCTACGTCTACTCGGTCGTGACTGATTCGATCCTCGCCAACCCGGCCAAGCGCAAGGCGCTCGAGATATTCACCCGCGGCTCGATCGAAGGCGCGCGGATGGCGCTCAAGGACGCAAACCTCGCGACCGACACCATGCTCAAGCGTACGCCCAACGTCGACCGCGACCTTTTGAAGTCGGTGATCGAGGAGCTAATTCGCTTAAAGGCGTGGGATGCCAATGGCGGCGCCGATATCAAGGCCCTCGAAGAGGCGGCGAAGACCTACCACGAACTCAGCATCATCAAGCGGCTCCTGAACGGCGCCGAGATCATGGACCGCTCAGTGGTCGAGAAGGTGCTGAAGGATTTAGGTGCCGTCTAGCGAGCGCGGGGGCCTTTACCAACGGCCCGCCGCAACGAGCGGGGTCGGCGCCCCGCCGGACCCGAGCGGATATATGCTCAAATTGTCAGGTATTTCGGCGGTACTGGCCGCCGACCTCGAAGAACGCGTCCGTGACCTGCCCGAGCGAGCAGTAGCGCACCACCTGCATCAGCGCCGCAAACACATTGCCCCCGGCCATGGCCTCTTTCTTTAGCATGCTAATTTTATTCGCCGATTCGGCCACATTGCGCATTTGGAAGGTACGCAGCCGATCGAGCTGAGCGTTCTTTTCCGTGTCGCTCGACCGCTGTAGCGCAACGGTCGTCCGGGTCGGCGGTGGGTTGGGGTTACGAAACGTGTTGACACCTACGAGCGGCAGACTGCCATCGTGCTTCAGCATCTCGTAGTGCAGCGACTCGTCCTGAATCTTGCCGCGTTGGTAGCCGCTCTCCATCGCACCAAGGACACCGCCGCGGGAAGCAATTCGATCAAGCTCAGCCAGCACCGCTTCCTC
>SHVV01000068.1 GCA_009694095.1 Alphaproteobacteria bacterium
GGGGCGGCAGTCGTCGCTCCGAACGCGCATTCCGGTTCTCTATCACAAAGGCCTTGCCCGGATTCTAGGCCTTGATATTGGCATATGGGGGGATCGCTCCGGCGTGACGCCCACGCTCTACGTCGTCAATCACTCGTCCTGGCTCGACATCGTGGTCTTGTCTTGCGTCATTCCCGGATCGTTCGTGGCGAAGGCGGAAGTCAAGGATTGGCCGTTCTTTGGAACCTTGGCGAGGTTGCAGCGCTCGGTTTTCATCGACCGGCGCCCCAACCAGGTCGCCAACCATCGTGATGAAATCGGCACCCGTCTTGACGCCGGCGATAACCTAATCCTTTTCCCCGAAGGCACGAGCAGCGATGGCAATCGGGTACTGCGATTCAAGTCGGCGCTGTTCGCCGTCGCCGAGCGCACGGTCGATGGCCGGTCGCTGCCGATCCAGCCGGTAACGGTGGCGTACACCCATCTCGATGCAATTCCGCTCGGACGACACTTACGTCCGTTGTTAACCTGGTACGGGGATATGTGCTTGGGCAGCCACCTGTGGCGGGTCTTGCGCATCCGGCGAACGACCGTCGCCGTTGTATTTCATCCGGTGCTGGCGTTCGGCACCGCCGATACCCGCAAGGGGATCGCCGAACGAAGTCGTGTCGCGGTCACGACGGGTCTTAGCGATGCGCTAAGCGGTCGCTTACCGTTGCAAGAGGCTGGCTCGACGCCAAATCGCTCCAGCGCGACGGTGTGTTAACTTGACTCATGGCCGATGGCTGTTATTTATTCTTTAATCCCGGGAGTTTAGCCGAGTTGTTTTGCCGTTCGCCACGCTGGGCGGCACAGGAGTCGCGTTGACGAAAAAGCTCTTCGTAAAGACCTACGGCTGCCAGATGAACGCCTACGATTCGAATCGTATGGTCGACGTGCTTGCACCGGAAGGCTTCCTGCGGGTCGACAGCCCTAAGGACGCTGATCTCGTAATTCTCAATACGTGCCATATCCGCGAAAAGGCGGCCGAGAAGCTATACTCGGAACTTGGTCGGTTGGCGCAACTGAAGGCGGACCGCGCCGCGATCGACGATCCGTTCCTGATTGCGGTCGCCGGTTGTGTGGCCCAGGCCGAGGGTGCTGAAATCGCCGCCCGCGCACCGTGTGTCGACATCGTTCTTGGGCCACAGACCTACCATCGGCTCCCGGCCATGGTGGAACGAGCGCTGCGAGGCGACGGACCGATCGTGGCGACCGAATTCCCGCCCGAGTCGAAGTTCGATTCTCTGCCTGAAGAATCGGCGTGGTCTGGGATTTCGGCCTTTCTCACGGTGCAAGAAGGCTGCGATAAATTCTGCACCTTCTGCGTCGTGCCCTATACGCGTGGCGCCGAAATGTCGCGCCCGGTGGCTGCCGTCGTCGAGGAAGCACGAAGGATCGTTGCGCAAGGCGCGCGCGAAATCACGCTCCTTGGTCAAAACGTCAATGCCTATCACGGCCGCGACGCGGACGGCGAAGTTGCGACTTTGGCCGATCTCGCCCGGCAATTGTCGGCGATCGACGGGCTCGTCCGGATTCGTTACACGACGTCGCACCCGCGCGACATGAGCGATGACCTGATTAGCGCCCATCGCGATGTCGGTGCGCTGATGCCCTACGTCCATCTTCCGGTGCAGTCGGGGTCCGATCGGATATTGAAGGCGATGAATCGCGGCCACACCGTCGACGACTATCGTCGAATCGTCGATCGATTGCGCGCAGCACGCCCGGATGTGGCGCTGGCGGGCGACTTCATCGTCGGATTTCCCGGCGAAACTCAGGCCGATTTCGCGGCGACTCTCGCTCTCGTGCGCGACGTTAGTTATGCCGCCGCTTTTTCGTTCAAGTACAGTCCGCGACCGGGAACCCCAGCCGCCGATGCGGCCGACCAAGTGCCAGAAACCGAAAAAGTGGATCGGCTGACGGTGCTGCAACGATTGATCGAGGTCCAGCAGCGGGCTTTCAACGCTGCCAGCATTGGTCGCGAACTTCCGGTTCTGTTCGCGAAGTCCGGCCGCCATCCCGGTCAGCTTGTCGGGCGCAGCCCGTATCTGCAAGCGGTTCATGTCGACGCTCCGACGTCGATCATTGGGCAAGTCGTTCCGGTGATGATCGAACGGGCCAACCCAAACAGCCTGTCGGGTTCTCTGCGAGCTCGGAATGCCGACGCCGCGTGACGACCGCGCGGCGGCGCGTGAGGCGAGCGAAGGTAATGGCGTTGGCCAAGTGCTCGAGTTCCGCGACAACGCGCTCCTTGCCGCTTTATTTGGCGAACACGACCGCCACCTCGCTCAGATCGAGCGACAGCTCGATGTCGTCCTCGTGTCGCGGGGCAACCGGTTGGTCGTCTCCGGCGAAGCGTGGGCGAAGAAGACCGCAGCGCGTACGCTGCTCGACCTTTATGGCCGGCTGCAAAGCGGGCAGCCGGTAACGCCCGGCGATGTCGACGGCGCCATTCGACTTGCCCAAGGCGGCGTTGCGACCGCGGGCGCCGTATCGTTCGTTCGCACCCGCAAACGCGACATTGCGCCTCGTTCCGCCAATCAAGCGCTCTACATTCGTGAACTCGAGCAAAGCGATCTCGTTTTCGGTCTCGGTCCGGCCGGAACCGGCAAGACCTATCTGGCGGTTGCTGTCGGGGTCGCTAAGTTGCTGAGCGGCGAGTGCGACCGCATCATCCTGTCGCGACCTGCGGTCGAGGCGGGCGAGCGTCTTGGATTTCTGCCCGGCGACATTCGCGCCAAAATCGATCCGTATTTGCGCCCATTGTATGACGCTCTTTACGACATGCTACCGGCGGATCAAGTCGTAAAGCGGCTCGAGACGGGCGAGATTGAAGTCGCCCCGCTTGCATTCATGCGCGGGCGCACTCTCGCAAATGCGTTTGTGATTCTTGACGAGGCACAGAATACGACGCCGATGCAGATGAAAATGCTCTTGACGCGGATCGGCGAAAACTCGCGCTTGGTCGTGACCGGCGATCTGACGCAGATTGATCTTCCGACGGGTGCGATGTCCGGGCTCAGGCAAGCCGTTTCGATCTTGACCGGCGTCTCCGGTATATCCTTCGTTCACTTCACCGACGTCGACGTCGTGCGCCATCCAATGGTGACTCGAATTCTTCAGGCCTACGACGCGAACGATCGCCGGATACACAAGCAACGTTCTGCCGCCGACGATGCCGAGCGGTGAGTTGGCGCGTCGCCGCAAGCTGCTTCACGATATCGACGTCAGCATCCTGGGCCGGCGTTGGCAAATCGAGTGGCCCGGAGCGCCCGCCGTCGCGCGCCTGGTCGCGCGCCTTGCTTTGGCAACGGCGAGAGTGCAGACGCCCGCCGAAATATCGATCGTCTTAGCGAGCAACCATCGCATCCGACGCTTGAACGCGAAACACCGCGGCGTTGATCGCCCGACCAATGTCTTGGCCTTTCCCCTCTGTCGTCGGCGTCCCGGAGCCCAGCCTACTATTGGCGGCGCCGGAATTGACCACCTCGGAGATGTCGTTATCGCGTATGAAACAGTTGTTCGAGAGGCAGCGCGGCAGGGCAAGTCGCGCCGCGATCACTTCTCGCATCTGGTCGCGCATGGCGTTCTCCATCTCCTCGGCTATGACCATACCGCTGAGAGGAGCGCCAAGACGATGGAGCGGCTTGAGGTTAAGTTATTGAAAAAATTAAGAATTAAAAATCCCTACCGGCCAGTTTTGCGGCCGGTACGAAGAGCCGGTTAAACTAGCCAGCGAAACGATACTCCAGCGATGAACGAAGAAAGCCTGCGTTCGGATAAAACGCCGCGGATCGTCCCCGCTGGCGAGGGAGAGAGCTCGTTCACGAAGTCGCTGCTGGCTTGGTTGCGCAGCTTAAGTGGCGGGCCTTCCGTTGTCGCACGCGACCCCCTCGCCGCGCTGATCGAGGTCGATCGCTTACCGGCGAACATCGATCCGGAAGAGCGGTTGATGTTGATGAACATCCTCAAGCTCGACGAATTGACCGTCGGCGAAGTTATGGTGCCGCGCGCCGATATTATCGCCCTCGAAGCGCCGGCGACGCTCGACGAGGCCATGGCGCTGGTTCGCCGCGAAATGCACACGCGCATTCCGATTTATCGCGGCTCGCTCGACCACATCATGGGCATGGTTCACGTCAAGGACCTAATCCTGCAGGTCTATGCGCGTGAGTTCGACCTGGCGAAGATCATGCGAACGACGTTGTTCGTGCCGCCGTCGATGTCGGTCCGCGATCTTTTGACGAAGATGCGTGCTAGTCGGATCCATTTGGCGATCGTCGTCGACGAGTACGGCGGTACCGACGGATTGGCGACCATCGAAGATCTGGTCGAGGAAATTGTTGGCGAAATTCATGACGAGCACGATGAGGCCGATGCGCCGCTCCTGGTGAACGTATCGAGCGAAATTGTTGAGGCCGATGCTCGGCTTCCGATCGCCGAGCTGCAGCAGCATTTCGGCCTGCCGCTTGTCGACGAAGCTCGAAGCGAAGGTTTCGACACGGTTGGCGGTCTCATTTTCGCGCTCGTCGGCAGAATTCCGCGCATTGGCGAGCGCGTGTTGCACCCAACCGGACTTGAGTTCGAGGTGACCGACGCCGATTCGCGACGGATCAAACGTCTTCGCGTCCACTTGACGAAAGGAGCGGCGGCGCCAGGCGCTTGAGTGGGCGGTCGAATGTCATGATTCGCGTCGCCAGCGCGCTTTCTGAGCTCCGTGGGTGGCGGCGCCATGGCGCCGCCGCTCTACTTGGGGCGATCGCCTGTGCGGCCTTGCCGCCGTTTCATGTCGTTCCGGCGCTCTGGATCGCCTTCACCGGGTTGTTGTGGCTCGGCGGCGGCGTTTCTGCGCGCACCGCGTTTGCGACCGGCTGGTGGTTCGGTCTCGGGCATTTTGTCGTCGGGCTCTATTGGCTTTCGAACGCGCTTCTTATCGATCCGCTTCGCTTCGCTTGGCTCATTCCATTTGCGGTCCTAGGTTTGCCGGCGGTTCTCGCGGTTTTCCCGGCCGCATCGCTTTGGATCGCGTCATGGTTTGGAGCGAGCCCTCTCGTACGAGTGGTGGCCTTTGCCATCGCCTGGACTGCGTTCGAATGGGTTCGCGGCCATGGGCTCACCGGGTTCCCATGGAATCTCGTCGGTTACTCGTGGATGGAAACCCTGACGGTGGCTCAGATCGGCGCGTGGGTTGGCGCCTACGGACTCAGCTTCGTCACCGTGCTGGCCGCCGCGACGCCGGCAACCATCACGGCGTCCGCATCGCGCGCGTTCCGATGGGCCCCGGGGCTCTTGAGCCTGGTGGCTATCGGGGCGATTGGCGCTTGGGGCGCCGCTCGACTTGCCGCGCACCCAACGGAATTCGTACCCGATCTCCGTCTTCGCGTGGTGCAGGCGAGCGTACCGCAGACGTTAAAATGGCGCGAAGACTACCGCGACAGTGCCTTTGCCCAGCATCTCGAGTTGAGTCGGTCCCCGGCCAATACTCTGGTCACTCACCTCATCTGGCCCGAAACAGCGGTTCCGTTTCTGTTGGCTGACGAACCAGAGCGGCGGCGCGTTATCGCTGGGCTTCTCCCACAGGGCGGCGCGCTTCTCACCGGTTCCGTTCGCGCCGGCGAAACGGCGTCGCAGCAATTGAAGCTTTGGAACAGCGTCCTCGCCATAAACTCCGCCGGTACGGTCGTCGCGACCTACGACAAAGTGCATCTCGTGCCGTTTGGCGAGTATCTCCCATTTCGATCGATTCTGGCCCAGGTCGGTATCGATAAATTGGTCTACGGCCCGGTCGATTTTTCTTCCGGTCCGGGCCTCACGACGATGCGTATTCCGGGATTGCCATCGCTCGGGCCGCTCGTCTGCTACGAGGCGATTTTTCCGGGACGCGTTGCCGAGCGGTCGGTACGGCCTGACTGGCTGCTCAATGTCAGCAACGATGGCTGGTACGGCGACAGCGCCGGCCCTTACCAGCATCTCGCGATGGCGCGCATGCGTAGCATCGAGGAAGGGCTGCCGCTTGTCCGAGCGGCGAATACAGGAATTTCGGCGGTTGTCGATCCGCTCGGTCGGACGTTTGCTTCGCTCGGATATGGCGTTGTGGGCGTTATCGATGCCGGTATCCCGAATAAGCTGCCTCCAACGCTCTACTCGCGCTGCGGCGACTTCGTTCTGATACCTCTCTTAATTGTCCTGGCGGCCTTTTTTCTCGCAAAAGGTGTGACCTCCGGCACATCGGTTGGGCGCGGGCGTAGCTAAGCTCGCACCTGGCAATAGAGACCCCGTCGGAGCTGTATCGACTTTATAATTATTAACAAACAAGGTGGTGTACGGCGTAGTATTCGGGCAGCCTCAAGTGAATCAAAGATCGATAATTGGCGGCTGCAAAACGCCATGCCAACGAAAAACTCTGTATTGGCAGTAGCGTCAGTTGGCTGGATGACAATCAATGGTAGACACGGCAGCGACTAATCCTCCCCGGCGCGTCGCCGGTAAGCCGAACCCAATCGACATTCACGTCGGTAGCAGGGTTCGACTTCGCCGGACGTTGCTCGGTATGAGCCAAGAGCGGCTTGCCGATGCGGTCGGGCTCACCTTTCAACAGATTCAGAAATATGAGCGCGGTACGAATCGCATTGGATCAAGTAGGTTGTTCCAATTTTCGCAAGTGCTTGATGTTCCGGTCTCGTTTTTCTTCGATGGCATGCCGATCGAAACTGGTGCGCTACGTTCAGATGCAAACGCGCAAACGACAACCGATCAGTTCGATCAAGACCAGTTCACGCGCCGTGAAACGCTTGAGTTAGTGCGCGCCTACTATCGAATCCGAGACACCCGAATTCGAGCTCGGGTGTTCGACTTGGTGAAGGCCGTCGCCGCTGGCGAGACCAATCCACCCGAGGGATAAAGCAGCCGTGCCGTCGTCGGCGAGGGAGGTTTACCGTGGCGCCACGGAATTATTTGTTTACGAGCGAATCGGTTGCCGAAGGGCACCCCGACAAGGTCTGTGATCGCATATCGGACTCGATCGTTGACCTTTATCTCGCCGCCGATCCGATGGCGCGCGTCGCCGTGGAAACGTTGGCGACGACGAATCGGATCGTGATGGCCGGTGAAGTTCGTGGACCGGCATCCGTTACCTCCGACAAGCTCGAAAAAGCTGCACGCGACGCGGTCAGAGACATCGGCTACGAGCAGGAGGGCTTTCATTGGAAAAACGCCGAGGTCGAGATCTATGTTCACGCCCAATCGGCCGATATCGCTCAAGGAGTCGACGCCGCCGGAAATAAGGACGAGGGTGCGGGCGATCAGGGGATCATGTTCGGCTATGCCTGCCGCGAGACCGAGATCTTGATGCCGGCGCCAATTTTCTACGCCCACAGCATTCTTAAAGCGATGTCGGTCGCCCGGCGCGCCGGGCGCGAACCAAAGCTCGGCCCCGACGCCAAGAGCCAAGTGACTCTGCAATATGAGAACGGCAAGCCGGTGCGCGCTACCTCGATCGTTGTTTCGACCCAGCACCACGTCGATATCGATCAGGATGCGGTCCGGGAAATCGTCAGACCCTATGTTGGCAAAGTCTTGCCGAGCGGCTGGATGTGCCCCGAGGATGAGTTTTACGTCAACCCGACCGGGCGATTCGTGATTGGCGGCCCCGATGGCGACGCCGGATTGACGGGGCGGAAAATCATCGTCGATACGTACGGCGGCGCGGCGCCGCATGGCGGTGGTGCGTTCTCGGGTAAGGATCCGAGCAAAGTCGATCGCTCGGCGGCCTACGCGGCGCGTTATCTCGCAAAGAACGTCGTCGCGGCCAATCTCGCCGAGCGTTGCACCATTCAGCTTTCCTATGCGATCGGGGTGTCGAAACCGCTTTCGGTTTATGTCGATTTTCAAGGAACCGGGCGGGCCGACGAGGATCGGGTGAGCCGAAAACTTCAGGATCTCGTGGACTTGAGCCCGCGCGGGATCCGCCAACACCTCAACCTCAATCGTCCAATTTACGCGCGAACCGCGGCCTACGGCCATTTCGGCCGTGCGCCCGAGGCGGACGGCGGCTTTTCGTGGGAGCGCACCGACCTCGCCGGTGAATTGCGCTCGCTCGCTTCCTAGCGCATGGAGGAACGCGCCGCGGCTGGCATCCGGCGCCAGCTGTGGGGGCGCCGCCTCGGCCACCGTTTGCGGCCGAGCCAACAGACGCTGCTGGCGTCAGAATTACCCCAATTTTCGATTCCGGCTCCGACGATTGGAGCAATCGATCTCGGACTCGCGTTCAAGCGCCGGCCGACCGAAGTTTGGCTCGAGGTCGGCTTCGGCGCCGGCGAACATCTTGCCGAATTGGCGCGGCGTCATGCCGACATCGGTTTCGTCGGCTGCGAGCCATTTATCAATGGCGTCGCAAGCCTGCTCGCCAAAATACAGGGCGAAGCCTTGGACAACATCCGGGTTTTCGTCGATGATGCACGGTTGCTCATCGACGCTTTGCCGCTGGCGTCGCTTGGGCGGATATTCGTTCTTTTCCCCGACCCATGGCCCAAACGACGTCACCACAAGCGCCGCTTTGTATCGCCGGCGACGGTCGTCGCGATGGCGGCTGCTTTGCGGCCGGGTGGAGAGCTTCGGATCGCGACCGATCATCCCGGGGTCTGCCGTTGGATGCTGCAACATGTTCTCGATTGCTGCGAATTTGCGTGGACCGCACGCGCGCCCGTCGACTGGCGCGAACCGCCGCCCGAATGGGTCCCAACGCGCTATGAAAAGAAGGCGCTCGCCAAGGGTGATCGGATCCATTATCTGCGCTTCGTACGAAAATAGAGTGACAAAAGGCCTTTGACCGGAGCCTTGGCGAACTACTATTATTAGGACTGTGATAATAACAAGGCGCTGCTGCGACGGACGCAGGGGCGACAAAGTGGGCGGCGAGCCCATTTTTTTTTAACGTTGGTCGTTGCTTATCAGCGGCGCTCGCACGCGGCGGGCTATTTTCGAAAAAAGAGTGGCCGGTGAAGGTGTTAGAGATAGAAAAATTGATCGAGCCGACGATCGCCGGCCTGGGGTATAGGCTGGTCCAAGTCCGGCTTATGGGCGGCGGCCGACCGGTGCTGCAGGTGATGGCGGAAAGGGTTGACGAGTGCGGCATGACGGTCGACGACTGCGCCACCATCAGCCGGACAATCTCCACGGTTCTCGAAACCGAAGATCCGATCGAAAGCGGATACGTGCTCGAGGTGAGTTCGCCGGGCATCGATCGGCCCTTGGTGCGGCTTGATGATTTCGTGCGCTTTTCGGGCCATGTGGCTAAAGTCGAAACGGCGCTACCGGTCGAGGGGCGGCGGCGTCACAAGGGCACGATCGCGGCGGTCGAGGGGTCGCGAATCAAGCTTTCGACCGAACAAGGGACGATCGAGTTGGACTTTTCCGATGTGACCGCGGCGAAACTGGTCCTGGCGGACGAGATTTTGCGCGGCGCAGCGGTTGGGCGTCACTAGACGGTCGGAAGAGCAAGGGCAAAGAGGGTTTCATGGCGGAACGATTGGCTATTCAAAAGGGAGAAACCGCGACCGGATTCAATCGTATCGAGCTTCTTAACGTCGCGGACGCGGTAGCGCGCGAGAAGGGAATTGATCGCGAGACCGTGGTTCAAGCCATGGAGGAGGCGATCCAAAAAGCGGCGCGCTCGCGCTACGGTCTTGAAAACGACATCCGGGCCGAGATCGACCCCAAGAGCGGCGAGATTCGGCTCTATCGCTGTCTCTTGGTGGCCGAGCAGGTCGCCAACGACGCGACTGAAATTTCGCTCAAGGTCGCTCGCGAACGAAATCCAGACGCACAGTTGGGCGACATTCTGGCCGAAAACTTACCGCCGATTGATTTTGGCCGCATTGCCGCGCAAACGGCGAAGCAGGTCATCGTTCAAAAGGTGCGTGAAGCGGAGCGCGAACGCCAGTACGAGGAGTACAAGAACCGCATCGGCGAGATACTCAGCGGCCTCGTGAAGCGCGTCGAATACGGCAGCGTCATTGTCGATCTCGGTCGGGCCGAAGCGGTGATTCGGCGCGACGAACTCTTGCCCCGGGAATCGTTCCGCGTTGGCGACCGCATCCGCGCCTACGTTTACGACGTTCGTCGCGAACCGCGCGGCCCACAGATTTTTCTGTCCCGCACGCACCCGCAATTCATGGCCAAGCTTTTTGCCCAGGAAGTACCGGAAGTCTACGACAGCATCATCGAGATCAAGGCAGTGGCGCGCGACCCCGGCAGTCGGGCGAAGATCGGCGTATTGTCGAATGACAATTCGATCGATCCGGTCGGAGCTTGTGTTGGCATGCGCGGCAGCCGCGTTCAAGCCGTGGTCAGCGAACTCCAGGGCGAGAAAATCGACATCATTCAATGGTCGCCCGACGCTGCGACGTTCATCGTCAACGCGCTTGCGCCGGCGGAAGTAACGAAGGTCGTGCTCGACGAAGACGCCCGACGGATCGAAGTCGTCGTTCCCGACGAACAGCTCAGCCTGGCGATCGGACGGCGCGGACAAAACGTCCGGCTGGCGTCGCAGTTGACCGGCTGGGACATCGACATCATGACGGAGAAGGAAGAGTCGGAGCGCCGGCAGGAGGAGTTCCGGCAGCGGACGCAGATGTTCATCGATGCCTTGCAGGTCGACGAAGTGATCGCCCAGCTCCTCGCGACCGAGGGCTTCACGGCTGTTGAGGAAGTGGCGTTTGTGCCGTTGAACGAGTTGTCTTCGATCGAAGGGTTCAGCGACGAGCTTGCGGGCGAACTCAAGTCACGCGCCGAAAAATTCTTGGTCGATCGCGACGCGCAGTTGACCGAGCAACGTCGGACGCTGGGCGTCTCCGACGAGATCGCGGCGATCGCCGGTCTGACGCCCGTCATGTTGGTGAGCTTGGGCGATGGCGCCATTAAGACGCTGGACGATTTCGCCGGCCTCGCGTCCGACGAGTTGATCGAAATCATCGGCAAGCATGGCATCGGCGAGACGGAAGCGAACACGATGATCATGGGCGCGCGCGCTCATTGGTTCAAAGATGAGCCCGCGCCCAAGGCGGGGGCCGGCTCGACCGAACCCGCGTGAGCGGGTGAGAAGGCAGCTCGATGAACGTAATCGATACGCAACCGCATGAACGACGGTGCTTGGCAACTGGCGCGACACGTAGCCGAGTTGATCTCGTTCGCTTCGTCGTTTCCCCCGACGGCGCCCTGGTTCCCGACCTCGAGGAATGCTTGCCGGGCCGTGGCCTCTGGGTCACGACCTCGCGTTCCCAGATCAACGACGCGGTTCGTAAAAAGCTGTTCGCACGCGCCGCCAAACGCGAAATTACTGTTGATCCCGGCCTCGCGGACCAAGTTGAAGCGCTCATCCTGAAGCGATGCGTTTCCTATCTCGGCCTCGCCAAAAGGGCCGGCGAAGCGGTCAACGGGTTCGAGAAGGTCGCGACTTGGCTTCGCTCCGGCCGTGCGATCGCCTGGGTCGTGGCGAGTGATGCGGCCCAGGGGGGTCGCGACAAAATTCGTTCCAATGCCGATGTTTCCGTGGTCAACGCCCTAAGCCGCGAGGAATTGAGTTTGGCATTGGGCGGCGAAAATGTGGTACATGCTGCGCTGGCTGAAGGTGGCATCGCTCGCCGGTTCCTTGCTGAAACGGTGCGCCTCGCTGGAATCAGGGGCTCAGGGCCCGACCGGGATTTGCCCAGCACCGCTGCCGTTACTAACTCGAATTGAGAAAGTTTCCTTACTCGATGTCTGAATCAGGTGAGTCCGACGGCGGAAAGCTCAGTATCGCCAAGCCGAAAAAGCTGGAGATGCGTAAAACCGTCGATGCCGGACAAGTACGACAAAGCTTTTCGCATGGTCGGTCTAAGACCGTCGCGGTCGAGATTAAGAAAAAACGCGGTCTACGGGCTCCAGCAAGAGGAGAACCGGCCAAAGTAGAATCTGCCGTCGTCGAGCGGCCGCCCCCCGCCCCTCGTATTGCGGTGGCGCCTCCGCCGGTAGTTGAAGCGCCAGAACCTGTTGCCCCTCCGACGCCCAAGACGGTTGCTGCAGCGCCGACCCCCGCTGCAGCGCCGAGACCCTCGGCGGCGGCCAAACCTGTTGCAGCGCCCAAGCCCGTCGCCGCCCCAGCCGTAGCCACGCCGACGCGACGCGATAGCCGCGTCGGAATCGTGTTGCGCTCGCTAACAACGGACGAGAAAGAGGCACGCGCCCGCGCGCTTGAGGGTGCGCGCCAAGCCGATATCGAAGCCCGTCGGCGTGCCGAGATCGAGGCTGGGCGGCGCGTTGAGGAACAATCGCGCCTTCAGCTAGAGCGGGATGCCGCGGCCAAACGGGCCGCGATCGAAGAGGGACGCAAGCGCGGCGAAGAAGAGGCGCGCCGCAAAGCCGAAGAACAAGCTTCGAAACGCGTGGTCATCGAACCGGAGGTCGAAGAAGGTCCTGACGGAGAAAAGAAGACTCGGAAAGTCGCCAGGCCAGAGAAAAGGCCGGTGCCGCGGCGTGACGCACCTCGCCGCCGCACTGGAAAGCTCACGGTTTCACGAGCGCTCGACGAAGAAGAACGAGTTCGCAGCCTGGCGTCGGTCAGGCGCGCACGCGAGCGCGAGAAACGTTTGGCGTCCGGCGAGGTCGAATCGGTCAAATTTGTCCGCGACGTGACGATCCCGGAAACAATTACAGTCCAGGAGCTCGCCAATCGTATGGCCGAACGCTCCGGCGAAGTTATCAAGACTCTGATGAACAGCGGCATCATGGCGACTATCAACCAGGTCATCGATGCCGATACCGCCGAACTCGTTGTGGCGGAGTTCGGGCACCGCTCCAAACGAGTCAGCGCGGCCGACGTCGAAATCGGACTTCAGGGCGATCCGGATGTCGAAGCGGCGCTTGAATGGCGGCCGCCGGTCGTTACGATTATGGGCCACGTCGATCACGGCAAGACATCGCTGCTCGATGCGATTCGCGCCACCAATGTCGCTGGGCACGAGGCTGGTGGCATTACTCAGCATATCGGCGCTTACCAGATAGAAACTGCGGCGAAGCGCAAGATTACGTTTATCGACACACCAGGCCACGAAGCGTTCACCGCGATGCGCGCGCGCGGCGCTAAAGTTACGGACGTCGTCGTTTTGGTCGTCGCCGCCGAC
>SHVV01000069.1 GCA_009694095.1 Alphaproteobacteria bacterium
CAGATTGCCGCGTTCCTGCGCGATTTCCGCGACGGTAAACGGCCATCCACGGTGATGATCCGCCTCGCCAAGGGCTATACCGACGACGAAATCGACGCGCTCGCCAAAGAAGTCGCGGCCTGGAAATGAAGATCGGATTCGCCATGAAAACTATTTCACGTCGCAGCTTTGCCAAGGCCGCCGGCACGACCGCCGCGGCGCTCGTTGCCGCTCCCTACGTCGTCCACGCCCAGGCTGTGAAAGCGCGCGTCGTCGTCATCGGCGGCGGTTTCGGCGGCGCCACCGCCGCGAAATACGTCCGGCAGTTCGACCGCGAGGTCGAGGTCACGTTGGTCGAACCGTCGGCGACCTTCACGACCTGCCCATTCAGCAACTACGTCCTCGCCGGATTCAAGACGCTCAAGTACATCACCCATGACTACAAAGCGCTGACCGCGGTGCACGGCGTCAAGCACGTGCAGTCCGCTGCTCAATCGATCGACGCTGCGGGCAAAAGCGTTCGTCTGGCGAACGGCGATACACTGCGCTTTGACAAGTTGGTCGTTTCGCCGGGAATCGATTTTCGCTGGGGCGCGGTCAAGGGCTACGATGAAGCCGCGGCCGAAAAGATCCCGCATGCCTGGCGGGCCGGGCCGCAGACCGAACTCCTGCGCAAACAACTCGAAGCAATGCCGGACGGCGGCACCGTCCTTATGGTCGTGCCGGCGAATCCATTCCGCTGCCCGCCCGGCCCCTACGAGCGGGCGTCGATGATCGCGTTCTATCTCAAGGCCAACAAACCGAAGTCCAAGATATTGATTCTGGACGCCAAGGACATGTTCTCGAAACAGGGTCTCTTCCAGGACGGTTGGAAGGCGCTCTATGGCGACATGATCACCTGGGTGCCGCTGAAAGACGACGGCAAGGTCGTGGAAATCGACGTCAACGCCAAGGAGGTCACCACCGAATTCGGCAAGAAGCACAAGGCCGACGTCATCAACCTCATTCCGCCGCAGTGGGCCGGCGCGATCGCACGCACCGGCGGACTCGCCAGCGATTCGGGATGGTGCCCGGTCAATCCGACGAGCTTCGAATCGACGCTCCACAAGGACGTCCACATTATCGGCGACGCCTGCATCGCCGGCGCCATGCCGAAGTCGGGCTTCGCCGCCAACAGTCAGGGTAAGGTCGCTGCGATGTCGATCGTCAATGCGATCAACAACCGGCCGATGGCGCCGCCGACCTACGTCAACACCTGCTACAGCTTGGTTTCGCGCGAGTACGGAATCTCGGTGGCCGACGTCTATCGCGTCACCGACCAGGGCATTGTCGCCGTTCAAGGCGCGGGCGGCGTTAGCCCGCGTGACGCAGCACCTTCGGTTCGCTTCCAAGAAGCGCAGTATGCCGAGGGCTGGTACGCCTCGATGACGCAAGAGATTTGGGGCAGCTAGACCTCCGCATCCGAACCTGAGAGAATTCCGTGCGGGGCCAAAAAGTAAGCGATGTGGCCTAAAAGCCGTCTCTCGGCTCTGCTCGGTCTCGACTACCCGATCCTGTCGGCGCCAATGGCGAATGTCTCGACCCCGGCGCTGGCGGCGGCCGTTTCCAACGCGGGCGGGCTCGGCGCGCTTGCATGCGGCCGGCTCACGATCGGCGAGTTCGAAAAAGCTGTCGCCGACATGCGTCGACTGTCGAACCGTTCGCTCAACGTCAATTTTTTCGCCCATCTCCCGCCGGTGCCCGACGCCACGCGGGAGCGCCGGATGCGCGAATTGCTCGATCCCTATTATGACGAACTTGGTCGAACGCAGGTTGAGATACTAACCGCCGCCCCGCCATTTGACTCGACAATGCTCGAGGCCGTCCTCCGCGCCGGCCCCACGGTCGTCAGCTTTCATTTCGGCCTTCCCGACGCGCTGTCCGTCGCCGCCCTTAAGAACTCTGGAATTCGCGTTCTCAGCAGCGCGACCACCGTTGCCGAAGCTAAAATTCTGGAGCAAGCCGGCGCCGACGCGATTATCGCCCAAGGATTCGAAGCCGGTGGCCATCGCGGCACGTTCGGTCAAAGCTTGGACGGTGGCGGTGTCGGAACCTTGGCTTTGGTGCCGCAGATCGTCGATGCTGTATCAGTTCCGGTCATCGCGGCTGGCGGCATCGCCGATGGACGGGGAATCGCAGCTGCGCTTGCGCTCGGCGCCTCCGGGGTTCAGATCGGCACCGCGTTCATCCCAACCCCGGAGTCGGGCGCGCATCCGATCTACAAAGCGACCGTCATGGCAACAAAGGGCGATCAAACGAGGATTACCAGCGCCTTCTCGGGCCGACCCGCGCGCTTGATTGCCAATCGCTACATCAACGAGATGGCCAAATTCGAGCGCGGATTGCCAGATTTCCCACTACCGCTCGCCTTGACCCAGCCGCTCGCCGCCGCGGCCATTTCAAGAGCCTCGACAGATTTCGCGATGATGTTCGCCGGACAGGGCGCCGCGCTTGCGCGGGGTTTGCCAGCCGGCGCATTGGTCGAGCGTTTAGTCGAAGAGACTGAAGCGATCGTCGGTCGGTCGGCGACGCGGCGGCACGGGCCTGGCAAGGTCGCAAGAGCACCGAAACGGCGCACACCGCGCACCGGGAAAGTCAGGAAACGGCCCGCCCCTCGCCGCTCGCATTAGAAGTCATCGTATTTATCATGCTAATTATTTTCGATTACGCGGAGCGGAGCGCCGTCGAAAAACGCGCGTATGGTCTCGACCATGCTGCCGTAGAATACCCGGTACCCCTCGTCGGTGACGTAACCGAGATGCGGCGTCAGCAAGACATTTGGTAGCGACCGCAAATCGTGATTCCGCGGCAGCGGTTCGCGGTCGTAAACGTCGAGCGCGGCACCGGCGATTGCGCCGGACCGAAGCACGGCGATTAGGGCAGCCTCGTCGACGATCGGGCCACGCGACGTGTTGACGAGGTATGCTGTCGGTTTCATTAGCGCCAATTCACGCGCGCCGATCATGCCGCGCGATCGATCCGAGAGCACAACCTGCACTGTGACCACGTCGGCCGAGCGAAACAACGAGTCCTTGTCGACCAACGTCGCGCCCAGGACCGCCGCCCGCTCGGCAGTCATATTCGGGCTCCATGCGAGGATATTCATGCCGAAGGCCTGCGCCAGCTTGGCCACTTCGCTGCCGATACGACCGAGCCCGATTACGCCAAGCGTTCGGCCGCGCAGCTCCATGCCCACGGTGTGTTGCCACCCACCCTCGCGCATGCGCCGATCTTCGGCGGCGATGTTGCGCACCAACGTCATGATCGATGCCCACACGAATTCGACCGTGCCCCAATGGGCCCCGTTGGTCCCGCACACGGTAACCCCGCACGCGCGCGCCGCCGCGACACCGATCGAGGCGTTTCGCATCCCCGTGGTCACGATTAATTTGAGGTTGGGCAGCCGCGCAATCAGAGCACGGGGAAACGGGGTCCGTTCGCGCATCAAGCCGACAACCGCGAAGGACTGCAAACGTGCCGCCAGCGAATCGTGGTCATCGACATGATCGTCAAACGCGACGATCTCGTGATCGGACAGCGGCGACCAATCGGCGCTCTTGAGCGCGATGCGTTGGTAGTCATCGAGAAGCGCGATCAGGGCCATTCGCTCGCACCTTCCATCGGGCCTTCGGTTCGACACGTTCGCGGCAAAACACTACGTTGAAACCATGTTCGGCGAACCCTCGCAACCGGAATCGAACAGTAGCTTGGTCTCGGCCGACGTCGCGGGGGCGCTGACATCAATCCTCGCCGCCGCGCCCGACGACTACGCGCTCGACCGACTTGCGATCGCCGGGTCCGATCCGGTTCTCCTGAGCTTGTTCAAGATTGGAACGGCGGGCGCAGTAGCGATTGGCGCCGTCGGCCTTGCGGCCAACGCCATGTGGCGACTGCGGACCAGGCGAACGCTCAAAGAACACCTCAACCCGATCATCGACGAATTGCACGGAGTCCACTAAATGACAACGGATCCATCTTCGCTTCCCGCAATCGACCGGCTTGCCAACGTCGTGGCCGCCTATGGCGCGGAACCAGGCCGTTGGCCGGCGGAAAAGAGGAGCGGGTTTCTTGGGTTGATCGCCACGTCGGCAGCAGCGCGCAATCTCCTAGCGGCGGCGCGACCGCTCGACGCGGCCCTTGCCATGCTCGATGCACCGAAGCCGTCCAACTCGCTCGCGGCTCGCCTCGCCCGGCGGCCACTTCCGCCAACAATTCCCTTAGCTTCTGGTTCGGCGCCCCTTCGGAAGCTCTTCGCCGCGGCCACAGCGGTGGCGCTCCTTGCCGTGGGTGCCTACGTCGTTGCCCCCTATTTTCAGGAGGTGACTTCGCAGTCGGCAGCGGTTGGCGACGCGGATACGCGCTTGTTTAAGCTATTTGAGCTGACAGCCGTCGATCTAGCGACCTCCGATGGTATCACGGACGCGAACGAAGACGACGATGAGAGCGACGATTTGATCGCACTGGCCGAGGTCCTACCGCTCGAATAGATATAGACCCTGTCGCGCGACGTTCCGCACTCGCCTATCATCCGCGCTCAACGGCACGGATGGTTATGAACGATCTAATTTATCTCACAGCGGCCGAGGCGGCGGCGGCGATCGCCACCCGGCGGCTCACGAGCGAAGCGTTGGTGCGAGCGTGCCTTCACCGCATCGAACAGAACGAACCATCGATCCACGCTTGGGCCCATCTCGATCCTGAACGCTCGATCGCCGAGGCCCGAGCGCGAGACGCGACCGTCTCGATCGGCCCCCTGCACGGTGTTCCCGTCGGGATCAAAGACATCATCAACACCAAGGATTTTCCGACCGAACATAACTCACTCGCCTACCTGCGGCACCGGCCAGGCGAAGATGCGGCGATCGTCGGTGCGTTGCGCACGGCAGGCGCCGTCATTCTGGGCAAGACCGAAACGGTCGAGTTCGCGTCGGTCGGGCGCAAACCGCCAACGCGCAATCCACGCAATCTTGCCCACACTCCCGGCGGTTCGTCCTCCGGATCGGCGGCGGCCGTTGCCGACTTCATGGTTCCGCTCGCGATCGGAACGCAAACCGGTGGCTCGACCATTCGCCCCGCCGCTTTTTGCGGAATCTCCGGCATGAAGCCCTCGTTCGGACTTGTGAACTGGACCGGCGTCAAACATTACTCGATGAGTTTCGACACCCTCGGTTGGATGGGCCGCTCGGTGGCCGACCTCGCTTTGGTAGCAACCGCGCTCGGCCTCGGTGAGGCACCATCCACAGCGCCTGCGCTTCGAGACCTCAAGATCGGCTTTTATCGATCGCCACATTGGATGGAAGCGGACTCGGCGTGCCGTGAAGCGCTTGAGAACGCAGCCGCCAGGCTACGCGCCGCGGGTGTCACGGTGGCCGACATCGACCTCGGCCCGGATTTCGACCAGCTCACCGAAGCGCAAAACATCATCATGCACGGCGAAGGTCGATTTGCATTCTTGCCCGAGTATCGAGCGTCTTACCACCTCCTTCACCAGGAAACCCGAGACGAGGTTGAGAACTCTCGGCGCGTCACGCTCGACCAAATGCGCGGCGCCTATAATCAAATCGAGCGCTGTCGTCTCGCCGCCGATGCGCAGTTGGCCACGGTCGATGCTCTCCTCACGCCGGCCGTGCCTGGCGAAGCGCCGGAAGGACTCGAATCGAACGGGCTCGCGACCTTCAATCGGATGTGGACCGCGCTTCACGTTCCATGCATCACGCTACCGGGCTTCGTCGGAGAACGCGGACTTCCGATCGGCGTCCAACTCGTTGGTCGACGCCTGGCCGACTGGCGCCTTCTTGCGGTCGCAACCGTGGTGGCGCCGCTGTTCGATTTGCGTACGATTTAACCTAGGCGGTTACGACCGCCCTTGGCGGTATGGCGCTCGTATCTGGCTGCATCGCAGGCGTTTGCGCTGCCGGAAGCGTTACCGTGAACGTTGTGCCGGATTCAAACGAACTCTCGACTCCAATGTTCCCGCCCATCAGACGATAAAATTGGTTGCTGATCGCCAGCCCAAGTCCGGTTCCGCCGAATCGCCGCGTCGTTGACGAATTGGCCTGACTGAGCGGCTTGAACAGACGATCGATTTGTTCAGCTCTCATACCGATCCCCGTATCGAGCACCAAGAATTCAACTTTCTGGTCGGCGGCGCGAACAGAGAATTCGACCCGCCCATTCTTTGTGAACTTACCTGCGTTGCTGAGCAGGTTGTGTAGGATTTGTTGTACGCGCAGCGGATCTGACCGAATCGCGTCAACCTAGGGTCCGAGCACACCGGTAAACTCGTTGCCATTGCGCTCCACCAGCGGTTTTACCGTCGCCGTTGTTTTGGTAACGAGGTCGCGAATCGAAACAACCTCGATCGCGAGTTCTAGGTTCCCGGTGTCGATCTTCGATAGATCGAGTATTTCGTCGATCAGCGACAACAAGTGGTCACCCGCCCGCGGATGCGTTCAAGCTCGCGCGCCAGGTCTAGTTGCCCGAACGCGATCGCATCTTCGTGCGGGAGTTCGCCGTAGCCAATAATCGCATTGAGCGGTGTCCGCAATTCGTGGCTCATATTCGAGATGAACTACGATTTAGCGCGGTCGGCGGCCTCGGCAGCTTCCTTGGCCAGGACAAGATCGCGGGTGCGCTGGGCAACCCGTTGTTCGAGTTCGTCGTTGGCTCGGATGAGAGCGTCCTCGCCTTGCTTGCGCCGCGTGACGTCGTGAAGGACGCTCAAATGTATCGGCTTGTCGTCCATCGTGCTCGATTCGATCGCGGCGAGGAAGTCGAGGCTCACGCCAGCCTTTTTCTGCAGTCGCGCCTCGAAATCGCAGAGTTCACCGCCTGCGGCGCGCAGCGCCTCGGCCGCGCCCTTCCGGTCTTGTTCGCTCCACGCGTCCAACTCTACGCCCGTCTTGCCGAGCACCGCGTCGCGTTCGAACCCGAACGCCTGAATCCACGCTTCATTGACGTCGTGGATGCAGTCGTTCGCGCCTGCCAAAATCGCCATCGGCGTCGGGCTAGGCATGAAAACTGTCTTGAAGAGGTGATTTTATCGCCGCATTTCTTTAAAGCCGCGGACCCGTTCGGTGACGTCTCAAGCGACTGCAAAGACAACCTCTTTGCCATCTAGCTCGATGGGCTCGATCGCATGAAAGTACTGCCCGGTCTTGGTTCGATACCGCACTTCGAGATTCCTAATTGAACCTTCGACGCGCAGACGCTCGACTGCCGTCTTGCGCTCAGCGTGTTCGACCCAAAATCCGAGTTCAATCATACTCCGACCGATCACCTCTTCACGCCGATAGCCGAGGCTCTCGAGCCACGCATTGTTGATGTCGACCGCAACGCTGTCCTCGAGTCCAGCGATCGCAATCATGGCCGGGCTCCAACGAAATGTCTTTTCGAAGCGATCATTGGCGCCGCTCAACTTCTCACGGACGAGCGCATTCAATAGGCAAATTTCGGCGTTAGCGGCGACCGCACGGCGGAGAGACCGGGACAAATAGACAAGCGCTATGACGCGAAAAATGGCGAGCAGGCCTTCGATGGCCACAATGGTCGGACTACGCGATCCGTCGGCGACGAGCCCGAGAATCGCGAGCGCAGGGACCAACGCAGGACGACCGACCACCGTTAAAGAATCGAGCTTCCGCATGATTTACCGATCGTCTCGTACTTTTAGTTGAGCGCCGATTGGCACTCTATGAGCTCAATTTTACCCTTACCTTTGAGTTCGACCTCGCCCAAACTCTTGCCACGAAAATTCGACCGGACTCGCATCGACGACGAGCCACTCAACAGCACGGTTCCGGGCGCCGCCTTGTCGCAGATTCGCGCCGCGCAATTGACCGCGTCGCCCCATAGGTCGAATAAGAACTGGCCGCGCCCGATCACGCCGGCGACCACTGAGCCGGAGTGAATGCCGACCCGAATATCCCAACGCGGCTCGTGTTCGCGCGCGGCCCGGACCATGCCGAGGCCGCAGGCTACGCTTGCCCGAATCGGATAGTTAACGTGTTTGATACGCCCCGCGGTCGCGAGAACGGCGTCGCCGATCGTCTTGATCTTGTCCATGCCATGGCGGTCGATGATGTCCTCCAACACCACCATCAGGCTTTGCAGCTCGGCGGCCACTTTCTCCGCCGGATTGGCGTCGCAGTTCTTGGTGAAACCGACGAGATCGCAGAAAAGGATCGAAACGTCGTCGTGGCGGCGCGGCTTCACTTCGTTCGCCGTCTTCAGCTCGCGCACTGCGCCGGCCGGCAGGATCGCATACAAGATGCTGTCGGCGCGTTTTTTCTCGGCCTCCAGGCTCGCGATGTACCAAGCTTCGTGATCGTAATTTCTTTTTTTCGAGACAGGCGTTGATCCGCGCGCGAAGGATGGCCGCGTCATAGGGGCGCTGAAGAAAATCATCAGCGCCCAGTTCGATACATTTCACGACGCTGTCGTTTTCCTGCACCGCCGAAAGGACGAGCACGGGAATTTGCCGCAACGCCGGATCCTCTTTCATCGGCGCGATTACGTCGTAGCCGCTCACTTCCGGCATCATGATGCCTAGCAACACGAGGTCGAAACGGGTGCGTTCGAGAAGCGCCAGTGCCTCAGCGCCGTTCGTAGCGTGGACAATCTTGGAATAGCCTTCGCGCTCCAAGCGGCGGGCGAGAAGCGTCCGGTTGTCCTCGGTGTCGTCGACGATGAGAATGACAGGACCGTCGGTCGACATCGACGGCCGCTAAAAGCTCAACGCGTTGAGTTTCTCGACGAGACGACCATAGTTGATTGGTTTCGGCTGATACTCGTCGCATCCGGCGACGAACGACCGATCGCGATCGACGGCAAGCGCGTTCGCGGTCAAGGCAATAACGGGAATGTGCTTCGTATTTTCGGTCACCTTCAGTATTCGCGTTACTTGCCATCCGTCGAAGCCCGGCAGTCCAACATCCATTAGAATGACAACCGGATTGATTTGGATCGCGAGGTCGATAGCCTCTTGACCGTCCTTGGCGCAGACAACGGCGAAGCCTGCTCGCTCCAGCCGCCAAGCGAGCATATCGCTACTGAGTTCGTCGTCCTCGACCAACAAAAGCTGGCGTCGAACCGTTTAACGAGCCCCATCGGCCCCGCGATGGCGCGCAACGGGATCGACCAACCGAGACATTTCGTTACCTCCGAGAAACAAACGGGCCTCGCTATCGTGAAACGGGGCCGTCGGAAAATACTTGCGCCATTCCGGCGCAAATACCATTGGGATAAGCACTTATGCGATATCGTGGACTTCCCGTAGATGTGCTGCCCAGGATCGCGACGCGGTCTGGTGCGGGAAGGGGCAATGCGCCGACCCGGACCACCGGCCCGCAAACGAAACGACGAGTGGACTGGCCGTTCGTAGTGACGGCCAGGTTCACAATGTACGTCCGCTTAACTGAGGTTCGCCGACGACATGCGTAGCTTGCCCGCAATGGCAAGCCGCTTAGCGATCGAGACGACCGCCGTCTGGGCAGCGTCGATATCGCGCAACCTGACTGGCCCCAACGAGTCAACCGGTCGCGTAGTAATTCGGAACCACCTTTGAGCGCTAACGCTAGTACGGCACGATCAACACTGCTGACGAGCGTTGCGCGCCGAGGTTTGCTCGGCAATCCGCGAGTGAGGTCGGCCTTCAACGCCTTTTCGATTGTGGCGAGGACTTGCGTTTTAACCTCGCCAAGCGCCAGCATTTGACTCATCACCTCGGGGCCCCAATCGTCCGGCAGAAGCTGAAGCAGTCGCGCCGATCGCGACCGAGGCAACTCGGATAGGACGACGGCGATGGTTTACGGATGCTCGTTCTCGAGAAAAGCGGCAAGCCGATCGTCAGCGGTTCCCGTCACGAGCGCCGCCAGCGCAGGATTTGGAATCGCTCCGTTTTGCTCGACGCCCCGCTCGGAAGGCCGCAGCTCAGCGTTCGGCGATCGAGTCACGAATTCGGAAAGGATCGCCTCGGCGGCCTCGGATTGCACCATCCTGAGTTTCGCCATTGCTTGGGAAATCTCCTGGATTTCGTTGTCCTTTAGTTTGGCCATCAACCCGACCGACTGACCGTTGGTCAGCGCGAGCAGGACAACAGCCGCTTTTCCGGCCCCCAACATCGGAACCGTTTGTTTTTGCCTGACATGCTTCTCCCCAGAAACGCCAAAGCAGGCGCGCCCGCGAGTGTCGTCGCAAATCCGGTAAGTTTTGGTTAACGCGGGTTTCCGCGTCGGGGACGGTCCGAATCAGGCGAAATACGAACTCGACATGTAAGTCGGGTTCAGCGGTCATAAAGGCTTGTCGTCCACGTACCTCAGGCTCTAGGATTATCCCCTGCCACGTGAGGAGTAATCTGATGGCCGTTGCCGAAAAGCTCGATAGCCGAAAAGCGGTTCCGTACGATGTCTTTATCAAGGAACTTGAAGACATCGTCGATGCCCCGGAGCGCAATCGTATTTTTCACCCCTTTGTGATGGCGATTGAGAACGGCACCGCGTCGCTTGATCAATTTGCCGGTTGGATCCACCAATTCTCGCTCTGGGCCGACCCCTGCAATAAGTACCTCGGCGAAATGTGGGCCAACTGCCCAGACGAAGACATCCGCGAGGGCATCCTCGAAAACATGCGCGAGGAAGAGCACGGCTATCAGTCCGGGATCGCCGGTCACGTCGAACTTATTCACCGCACTCTTGATCATTTGGGTTGGGACAAGAAACGACGCGCGCAGGACTCCAAGCGCTACGAATCGTGGGCCTTGCACCACTGGTTTGAGTGCATCATGACCCGGCGGCCCTTCGTCGAGTCGATTTGCGCCAGTTCGTTCACCGCCGAGCGGATGAACCACAAAGTTTTTGCTAAGATTGAGAAAGGCTTACGGAAGCATTATAAGTTGGCGGATGAGGTAATTCAGTCGGTGAGCGTCCATGCTTCCGACGTAGAGGAGGAGCACGCTAGCTTGGGGCCATTAGCCATTCAACGCTACGGCGTGTCGGCCTACGATCAAGAGCGAATTCGCTTCGCGGTCAAGCATACGGCCGAGATGTATTACGCGCAGTACAACGTGTGGCAATATTATTGAGGGTTGGGGGCCGCGATGGCAAAACGAACCACGAAAAGTCCGAAGCGACCAAGAACGGCGGCCGCGCCGAAACGAACCAAGGCAACAGACGGCGCGATCAGCACCGACGAGTTGACCAAGGAGCTCGAAGCGGTCATCAACCATCCGTCGCGCGACCGTACCGAACACCCATTCGTCCAAGCCGTTCTCAAAGGTACCGCTACGAAGAACCAAATCGCCGGGTGGCTGCACCAATTCGCGCTATGGGCAGACCCGTCGAACAAACTATTCGGAGTCATGTGGGCGAACTGCCCAGACGACGACCTGCGCGAAGGCATCCTCGAAAACATGCTTGAGGAGGAATACGGCGAGTACTCGAAGACCGCCGGCCACATGCGGCTCATCGATAAGACGCTCAAAGAATTGGGCTGGACGAAAAAGGATCAGGAACGCGACTTGATCCGACCGGAGTCTAGTCTGCAAAAACATTGGCTCGAAGTCGTCATTCGTAACCGTCCGTTCGTCGAGTCGCTTGCCGCAACCTCGTTCACGGCGGAGCGCATCAATCCGGTGGTGTTTGCGTTGCTCGAAAAAGGTTTGCGCAAGCACTACAAGCTTTCCGAGGACGGCTTGCGGTCGGTCTCGGTTCACGCCTCGCACGTCGAGGAAGAACACGGCTCGCTCGGCCCGATCGCGATGAAGCGCTACGCGACCACGAAACGAGCGCAGGATGGCGTCCGCTTCGCCGTGACACACATGGCCGACGTCTACTACAACCAGTATAACGTCTGGCAGTATTACTGACCGTCGGGCTGCTGACCGACCGTTACGTCGAGCCACTTTAGGGAGTCTTCATGGGCATCGTCGAATCAACCGCGAAAGCTATCTCCAACGACAAACTGGTGGCCGAACTCGAGAAAGGTCTGTTCGACAAGGTGCGCAATCGAACCACGCACCCCTTCGTGATGGCGGTCAAGAACGGCACGGCGACCAAGAATCAAATCGCCGGCTGGCTGCACCAATTCGCCTCGTGGGCGGATCCGACGAACAAGCTGTTCGGCGTTTTATGGTCGAAGTGCCCCGATGACGATCTGCGCCAAGGGATCCTCGAGAACATGCTTGAGGAGGAATACGGCGAAAGCTCGAAGACCGCGGGCCACATGCGGTTGATCGAGACGACCCTCGCGGAACTCGGCTGGACCGCAAAGAAGCGCGCCAAAGAGGGCTTGAAAATGGAGTCTTGGCTCCTCAAGCACTGGTTCGAAGTGGTGATGCGCAACCGGCCGTTCGTCGAAGGGCTTGCAGCGCTGTCGTTCGCGGCCGAGCGCATCAACCCGCTGGTGTTCGGCGAACTTGAGAAAGGACTGCTAAAACATTATGACCTCTCCGAGGCCTCGATGCAGTCGTTCGCGGTCCATGCCTCGGATGTAGAGGAAGAGCATGGATCGCTGGCGCCGACGGCGATGGCTCGATACGCGACGACAGCGCAAGCGCAGGACGCGGTGCGTCGAGCGGTGCTGCACACCGGCGATTGCTACTACAATCAATACAACGTCTGGACGTATTACTAAGTCCGCGACCTTTTTTAGCGCCCTCGCCTATGGCGGGGGCGCTATTTTTTTGAGCCCGACCATGTCTAACCGCTTGCAGATTCCGCGCAACGACGAGATCGAAATCCTCAACGTGGAAACGCCGTTCGAAGGCTATTTTCGCGTCGATCGCTATCGCTTCCGCCACCGCCTATATCGCGGCGGCTGGAGCGCCGAGGTCTCTCGCGAGGTGTTCGAACGCGGCCACGCTGTCGGCGTATTACTCTATGATCCACCCCTCGATCGGGTCGTGTTGGTCGAGCAAATCCGGCTGCCGTCGCTAATCGGAGGTGGACCGGCCCGAACGCTCGAAATTGCCGCCGGAATCATCGATCCAGGCGAAACCATCGCACGTGTCGCCCGTCGCGAGGCCCACGAGGAAACCGGGCTCAACATCCTCGCGCTCAAGAAAATTTGCCGTTATTTCGCA
>SHVV01000070.1 GCA_009694095.1 Alphaproteobacteria bacterium
GGCCGCACTCACCTTGCTCCAGATCAATCGGCGCCAGGGTTAGGCCAAACAAGTCGGCGTCTATATCAGTCCCCGTCTTCGTCATCCTGCTTCTCGGCGGGATCGAACAATGACCCAACCGAAGGTCGCGAATCGAGTATCCCGGTTGCCTTCAATTCATCGATTCCCGGCAAGTCGTCGGCGCTATACAAGCCGAAGTGTTCGAGAAAACGCTCGGTCGTACCGTAGGTCACTGGCCTTCCAGGTGTCCGCTTTCGACCCGCCATCTTCACCCAACCCACCTCGATCAATAGATCGAGGGTACCCCTCGAGATTGAAACGCCCCGGATCTCTTCGATCCCCGCCCGTGTCACCGGCTGGTGATATGCCACGATGGCTAGCGTTTCGATAGCGGCCTTCGACATGCGTCGAGATTCGGTTTGAACAAACTCGAGTACATGAGCCAGGTCCGGAGCAGTTCGGAACGTCCACCGGCCCCCGACCTCGATCAGATTAACGCCCCGACTGGCGTAGCTTCGGCGTATTGCTTTGATGACCTCCGCCACCGGTGCTCCTTTGGGCAAACGAGCGCGAAGCGTCGCTTCGTCCAGCGGCTCGACTGCGGCAAACAGCAGCGCCTCGGCCATTCGAACGTAATTCTGGAATTCGGCGGCAGTATCTCCCGCCTGTTCGGCCGATTCGGCACTCATGTCCAACATCTCATTGGTTTTCACGTACAGCTTTGCGCAGGAAAATGGGTCCGAACGGCGTTGCCTGCCGAATGTCGAGCTTTCCCTGCCGTACCAGCTCGAGGGAGGCGGACAAGGTTGAAGCAATGGCGGTGCGGCGGGCGAAATCGTCGACGAGTTCCGGCGGGAGAAATCCTTCGAGTACCAGCCAATCCAACGCCATTCCGAGCATCGCCGTGAGCCGCCGGGTCGCCTGCTCAAACGTATAGACGACCTTGGGTTCGATCATAAGCGTTACCGCGCCTGCGCGCTGCTTATGTTCAGCGTATGCTTTGAGAAGTTCGAACAGCGACACCTCGTAGACTGGCGCCTTGATTACGCGTACGCCCTCGGGGGCGCCGCGCGGAAACACGTCGCGCCCGAGCAAGAATCCGCTAAAGAGTTTTTGTCCGACCTGCCTGAAGGCATCGAGGCGGCGCAAACGAGACGCAAGATCGGCGGCAAGCACCTCGCCGGACGGCTCTTCGTCATGCTCGCCTTCAGGTAACAGGAGGCGCGACTTCAGGTAGGCGAGCCATGCCGCCATCACCAAGTAGTCGGCGGCTATTTCGATCCGCACCTTTTTTACCTCGGCAACGAAGGCGAGGTACTGCTCGGCGAGGGCCAGGATCGAGATTTTTGTCAGATCGACTTTCTGCGCGCGGGCAAGCGACAGTAATACATCGAGCGGGCCTTCATAGCCGTCGAGATCGACGACGAGCAACTCGTCGCCGGAAAATACCGTCGACACGACGTTTGATTCGTCGAGATGGCTCACACTTAGCGCCGCGCGGAAGGGGTTGTCGAGGAGACGATTATAAGCGAATACGCAGCGGCGAGTCCCGCGATCGGTCGCCCTCAATGATGCCCGGTAATAAATAGGGTCGCGTCGAAAAGAACATCGATGATCCCGGGTACTAGCCAATTGACCACGTCGAGGTCGACGCCAAGTTGCCCGCCGATCAGCGGCAATAGAAAAATGATCCCAATCAGAATGAAAATGCCTGAACGGTCGAGCCGGGCCAACGGCGCCCCCAATACATCGGGCAATAGGCCGACCGCCACTCGACCACCGTCGAGCGGTGGCATCGGTATCATATTGAACACCGCGAGAAACAAATTGATATAGATCGCATGCTTGATATTGAGGCTAAACCAACGCTCCACGCCGGTTGGTAGGAATGAGGTTAGGTGCCAGAGGAGCGCGGCAACGACGGCCATTGCGAGATTGCTGAGCGGGCCGGCCGCCGCGACCCAAACCATATCGCGACGGGGATAGTTAAGGCGGTGAAACGCCACCGGCACCGGTTTGGCGTAGCCGAAAACGAATCGCCCCTCCGAGCCGAGTAGCACCAGAGCCGGAAGCAAGATCGTCCCAAAGCCATCAATATGGCGAAACGGGTTGAGCGACACTCGGCCGCGACGATAGGCCGTGTCGTCGCCGCAGCGCCAGGCAGCGTAGCCGTGCGCGGCCTCGTGGAGCGTGATCGCGAATACGATCGGGATGATCCACGTCCAGCCGGTGTAAGCCAACCGGAATACGTCATAGCCTGCAATCATAGGTCAACTTACTCCTTCGAGAAGCCCGTCAAGCTCAAGCAGAGCGGCATCGCGGTAAAGCAGCTGGGGCGCCACAATTCCTTCCGCATATCGTTGCTCGATCGCCGCCGATAGAGCCGGCGTGGTCTCGCCCACTTCGCGCATTTCGCTAAGATCGCCGTTGCAGTGAAGCACGATGTCGCAGCCGGCGGTAAACGCCAGCTCGGTGCGTTTGCCGAGGCTGCCGGAAAGCGCCTTCATCGACAAGTCATCGCTTAGAAGAATGCCGGAGAAACCGATCATACGGCGGATGACGCCGCCGATCACGCGGGCCGAAAGAGTAGCCGGTTCACGTGCATCGATCGCCGAATAGAGGACGTGCGCCGTCATGCCGAATGGCAGACCGGCCAGTGCCCGGAATGGAGCGAAATCGATCGAATCGAGTTCGGCCAATGACGCATCGACCCGCGGCAGTTCGTTATGGCTATCGACAATCGCACGCCCATGTCCGGGAAGGTGCTTCACGACCGGTAGAACCCCGCCGTCGCGCAGTCCCTCGCTGAAGGCGAGCGCCAATCGGGCGACAGTTCGCGCGTCTTCGGCGAATGCCCGATCGCCGATCACGCCATGGCTTCCCGGGGCCGGCACATCGGCAACCGGGGCACAGTCGACGCCGATGCCAAGCGGAAAAAGATCGGCGGCGATCAAGCGTCCGTGCAGCCAAGCCGCTCGGAGACCGCGTTCGGGATCGAGCTCGTACAAGCGACCACAGGCCCGGGCCGGCGGGCGGTTTCGCCAGTGCGGCGGCTTAAGGCGTTGAACGCGGCCGCCCTCTTCATCGATGAAGATGGGCGCATCAGGACGTCCGACCGTCGAGCACAAATCTGCGGTAAGAGCCTTGATTTGATCGGGGTCGCGGCAGTTGCGCGCAAACAAGATGAACCCGAACGGTTGCGTCGCCGAGAAAAAGGCACGTTCCTGTGCGCTGAGTTGCGGACCGGCGAAGCCAAAAACAACGGCGCGCGTTCCGCGCCCGGCGTTACGATGGCCGGACAATAATGCAATCCTGCTGGCGTTCCTTGAGGTAGTCGCAAACCCGCTTGGCCTCCTCGACGGCCGCGAAGCTTCCAACCTGAAGGCGGTAGAAGGTTCCCTTGGTCTCGCCGAGAGCGACCTTGATGAATTGGTGCGGTTGTCCGGCGAGCACGCCTTTGAAGCGCTCGGAAACGCGCCGCCACCCGTCGGCGGCAAGAGCTTCGGTCTTGAACGACCCGAGTTGCACGCGGTAGGCGCCTCCGGCTTTCGGAGCGGCGGCTAACGGCGCAGGGGCAGTTGCCGGCGGAGTCGCTTTCGTCGGCGCCGCTGGTGCTGATGGAATCGGTGCGATCGGCGGCCGCTTTTCGCTGAGAGCAGCCGGCGGCGGCGTCGGCGGGAGCAGTGCCGTTGTGGCGGGGCTGGTTTCCGTGCCGCGTCCGAGGAGCGCCGGCGGTCTCACTGTCGGCTGGGCCGAGGGAACCGGCGGCGGTGCTGCCGGTGCCACAACGGTTGGCGTCGGTTGCTGTGGAGCCATGGTCGCCGCCGGTTCGGCTGCTGGTTTCTCCATCGGCTCTTCAGCCTTGGGAAGCACTTTATCTGGTCCCGGCGGAAGAGTTCCGGTGGGCGACACCGTTCCGTAGACGAGCTTGCCCTGGTGCGGAATCTGCAACCCACCCGGCGAGTCCGGCGGTACGCGCGTGGGCGATCCGTCGGCGGTAACCACTGGTAGCGCGTCCTTGGCGCTCCGTTGGTGGCCGGCATTGTACGCGACCGACACGGCGACAATGAGGACGATGCTGCCCGCTGCAGCGATGCCAACGCGTATCAAGGTCGGGCGATTCGCCGCCCCGAAAAGGCCACGAGGCGGTTTTTCCTTGAACTCAAGCAGCGGCGGCGGGCGGTCCTCGGGATGCGTCATACCAATCCTTTCGCGTCAGCGCATTTCCTCTACTGGGGTCACACCCATCACCTCAAGACCAGATGCGATCACGGTAGCGACGCCTTGGACAAGCGCCAGTCTGGCAAAGCTAAGGTCGCGATCCGTCGGTACGATAAAGCGAAGCGCCTCCTCGTCGTTACCTGAGTTCCAGTGGGCGTGAAAATCGCCTGCAAGGTCGTAGAGGAAAAATGCAATGCGGTGAGGTTCGTGTGCCTTCGCCGCCCCTTCGACGATATCCGGCCATTGGGCCAGCCGCCGGATGATCGCGATTTCCGCCGGGTGCGTTAGTCGTGCCAATGGTGCGGTGCTCCAGTCCGGCGTGGCGAGCCCGAAAGCGGGATAGTCCAACTTCAACCGCCGGGCGACGGAACATGCTCGAGCGTGGGCATATTGCACATAAAAAACCGGATTCTCGCGCGACTGCTCCAATACCTTGCTGAGATCGAAATCTAGCATCGCATCGTTCCGGCGCGTCAGCATGATGAAGCGAACGGCGTCTTTTCCCACCGCGTCGACGACGTCCTTAAGTGTCACGAAATCGCCAGAACGCTTCGACATCTTGACTGGAACTCCGCCGTCGAGGACGCGAACCATATTACAAATCTTGACGTCGAGCGTTGCTCGATCGCCGGCGAGGGCCTTGATCGCCGCCTTGACGCGCTTGATATAGCCGCCATGGTCGGCCCCCCATACATCGATCAGCGTCGTGAAACCACGATTCACCTTGTCAAAGTGGTAGGCGATGTCGCTGGCAAAATAGGTCCAACTGCCGTCCGACTTCTTCAGCGGCCGATCAACATCGTCGCCGAACGCGGTGGCGCGAAACAGCGTCTGCGGCCGCGGCTCCCAATCGTCGGGCAGCATCCCTTTTGGCGGCTCAAGCGTGCCAGTGTAGATCACGCCGGCTTCGTTCAACCTCTGGAGCGCGGCCTCGATGCTACCGGCGGCATGCAGGGACCGTTCGGAAAAAAACCGATCGAAGCCGATTCCAAGCCGCGCTAAGTCGGCACGAATGAGATCAAGCATTGCCTCAATTGCGTAAACGCGGAGCGCCGGAAGCCATTCCGCCTCGCTCAGCGCTAGCCATTTGTCGCCATCGCGCGCCCGCAACGCCGCCGCCGGGGGCAGAAGGTACTCGCCAGGGTAGATACCATGCGGCATCGCGCCAGGCGTTTCACCGCAAGCTTCGCGATAGCGGAAATAAAGCGACCGCGCGAGCGCGTCGACCTGGCCCCCTGCGTCGTTGATGTAGTACTCGCGGCTGACCGCATAGCCCGCCTTCTTGAGCAACGCTACCAATGCATCGCCAAATACCGCGCCTCTCCCATGCCCAACATGAAGAGGTCCGGTCGGATTCGCTGATACGAACTCGACGTTCACACGCTCGTCGTTTCCGACGGTCGAATCGCCGTATCGCGTTCCGCGCGTCAAGATGTCTGCGAGCTGGGCGTGCCAGAACGTGTCCTTGAGGAACAGATTGATGAACCCCGGCCCGGCGATTTCGAGTCTGGCGATGATGTCCTTCAGCTTCGAGACTGATTCGAGGTGGCCGGTCAGAATCTCGGCGATCTGACGCGGCGGCATCTTGGCCTGTTTGGCGAGAACCATCGCCGCATTGATCGCAATGTCGCCATGCCCGGCCTCACGCGGCGGGGTCGCGGCGACGTTGTCGAGCGCGAGTCCGGCTGGAAGCGCTGACTGCATCGACAAAGATTCTATTTCTACTTTAATAATATGTAGCAATAGATTGAATATATTCATTATTCTTGGCCACAAAGTCGCCGATGCTCGTCGAGGGCGAAGCGGTCGGTCATGCCGGCGATATAGTCGGCAATAAGCCGTGCCGTTTTATCTGTGGCGCCGCTTGCGTCAAGCCGCGTCTGCCACTCGGTTGGGAGGCACCCCGGTTCATCGATGAATACGGCAAACAGCTCGGCGACAATTCGGCGTGCCCGTCGGTGCGATCGCTTTTGCTGGAAATGGTTGTACAGCCGCGCGTGAAGAAAAGCCCGCACGGCTTGTTCGCTCGTCTTCATCTCGGCGGAAAAGGCGGCGACGGGCGACGGCAACGCGCGAACAGCCGCCGCCGAGGCAATCCCTGCGGCCGCCACGCGCCGTCTGGTCTCCGCGATACAATCATCGACCATGCGATTGATCATGCGACGGGTAAGCTCATGGACCAGCCGACTTTGTTGGAGCGCCGCGTAACGCGTGGTGACCGCATTGATAATCGGCCCGATGAGCGGCAGCTCGACTAAATCGTCGATCGAAAACATCTCGGCGCGCAGACCGTCTTCGATATCGTGACTGTTGTAGGCGATGTCGTCGGACAAAGCCGCGACCTGAGCTTCGGCGGACGGATATGTGTCGAGTTCGAGGTCGTGGCCAGCCGCGTACTCGGCGATCGCCGCCGGGAGCTTCTCGATGCTCGGCAAGAGCGGGCCGTTATGTTTCACTACGCCTTCGAGCGTTTCCCAGGTGAGATTCAGGCCGTCAAACTCCGCGTAGCGCTGCTCGAGTTTGGTCAATATTCGCAACGTTTGCGCGTTGTGATCGAATCCACCATACGGCAGCATGACGGTGTCGAGCGCGTCCTCGCCCGCATGCCCAAAGGGCGTATGGCCGAGATCATGCGCCAGCGCCAATGCTTCGGCCAAATCCTCATCGAGCCCAAGGACGCGACTGATCGAGCGAGCGATTTGCGCCACTTCAAGACTATGGGTAAGCCGGGTGCGATAGTGGTCGCCCTCGTGCGCGATGAAGACTTGGGTTTTTTGCTTCAAGCGCCGAAACGCCGTCGAATGGATGATACGGTCGCGATCACGCTGGAACACCGAACGCGTAGCGCTCTCGGGCTCGGCGTGAAGACGGCCACGACTGGCATCCGGGTGGGAGGCAAAAGGAGCGTAGGCGAATCCGACCGCCATAAAGCGACACTAGCCTGAGGGGCACTGCATATCAACGCACACAATATCTAGCAGTCGCTCGGGATCAAAATTTGACAGAGGGTGAACAAGGATCATATCAAGAGGCCACGGTGATAAACCAAGCGCACGCTGAACTAAAGGATGACCCGATGTCCGATGCTGGTGCCCCGGCCCTTCTACTCACGGCAAACGCCACCAAACGCGTCGCGCATTTGATGCGGCAGGAAGAAAAGCCGGTGATGTTCCGCATAGCGGTATCCGGTGGCGGCTGCTCGGGCTTTCAATACGGGTTCTCGTTCGACGACGCAAAAAACGACGACGATCAGTTGTTCGAACAAGACGGCGTCAAGGTGGTCGTCGATACGACTTCGCTCGCCTACCTCGCCGGCGCTCAAATTGATTTCGTCGAAGACTTGGTCGGTGCTTCATTTGCGATCAAGAATCCGAACGCCGCCTCGTCGTGCAGCTGCGGCAATTCGTTCTCAGTCGCATAATTCGTCAAACCAATAGTTCGGCAAGATTACCGGCGGACGTTCATTCCCGTCGACGAAACTGGCGATGAAACTCGCGACCTGGAACATCAACGGCGCTCGGGCGCGACTCCCAAATTTATTGGCATGGCTCAAAGCCGCCAATCCCGATATCGCGCTGCTGCAAGAGATCAAGTGCGAGAACGACAAGTTCCCCCGCCTTGAGATCGAAGACATGGGCTACAACGTCGAAACCCATGGGCAAAAGGGTTTTAACGGAGTCGCGATCCTCTCCAAGTCGCGTCTTGAGGATGTCGAGCGTGGGTTGCCGGGCGCCAACGACGACGTGCAAGCGCGCTACATCGAAGCGACGGTTGGTACGCTCCGCGTCGCTTCGATCTACTTACCGAACGGAAATCCCGCGCCATCGGAGAAATTCGACTACAAACTCGCGTGGATGGATCGGCTGCACGAGAGGGTCGCTGAGCTGCTGCGGCGCGAAGAATGCTTTGCCTTGTGCGGCGACTACAATGTTTGCCCCAATGACATCGACGTTTACGACCCGCCCGGTTGGCAGAGCGACGCTCTTTGCCGCCCCGAATCGCGGCAGCGATTCCACAGGACGGTTTATCTAGGTCTCACCGACGCATTTCGGGCGCTTCATCCGACGGAAGTGGCGTACACGTTTTGGGACTATCAAGCCGGTGCTTGGCGCAAGAACCAGGGCTTGCGTATCGATCACGTCCTGCTTTCGCCGCTCGCCGCCGACAGGTTGAATGCCTGCGAAATCGACCGCGACGTGCGCGGCCACGAAGAGGCCGGCGCCAAGGCCTCCGACCATGTGCCAATTTGGTGCGAACTGGCTGACACGAGCCGGACGATGCCAATCTGACGACGGCGCGCGAAGTGAGCGGCGCTCTACGCTTCGCGCAGTCGGCGGCGTACCGCGGGCCGGCTCATTGCTGCAAGGAAAAACGGGATCGCCGGTCCGCCGCCGATCCAAGTCTCGCCTTCGCTCGAACGCGCGAATCCAAGCCTAGTCTCGCTCATCAATACGGGGTGGCGTTGAATGGCCGAGGTCAGATAGACGACAACCGATTCGCCAGGACCAAGCGTGCGCGGCCAACACTTGGAGTCGACGAGGTATGGATCCTCCATCGTCAGGCACGGGCTGTCGAACCAACCGATCAAACCCACCTCGGCGACCGTAATCGACTCGCGGCCAACATTGTCGATATGAAAACAGAGCGTCGGTCCTGAAACGCTTTGCTTGGCAATTGATGCAAGCTCGCGGGGACGATCGCCCATCTCGACCGCCTCGCGGGCGATCGCATAAGCGACATTCGGGCGAACGCGCAACCGCCGATTGCGCCGGGTCAAGCTAGCTCCAGATTCGAGAAAGCCCGACACAAGATCGTAGAAAAGAGCACGCCAAAACATCCGACCCTCGCCAAAAGCGGCGATGGCGAACATGTTAGCCGCTCGGGCGACGCCGCGTTATCCGGACAAACCCCGACGCAAAGCCACTAGATGTCGGCGTAGCAGCGCTTCTCGGCCTTGCCGCCCGGATGGGTTATGGCGCCCTTCTCGGCATCGCCGACGTTCTGCGCATAGCGCCAGATCGCGCCCGACTGAAAGTCGCTTTTGCGCGGCTTCCAAGCCTTGCGTCGCTTGGCAAGATCGGCTTTGGTCAAATCGACCTTGAGAACGCCCTTCCCCGCGTCGATCTCGATCATGTCACCGTTCTTGAGCAGCGCGATCGGCCCGCCAACCGCCGCTTCGGGCCCAACGTGACCGATGCAGAAGCCGCGCGTCGCGCCGGAAAAGCGCCCGTCGGTAATGAGTGCGACTTTTTCGCCCATGCCCTGGCCGTAGATCGCGGCCGTCGTCGATAGCATCTCGCGCATCCCGGGGCCGCCGCGCGGCCCTTCGTAGCGGATGACGAGGACATCGCCGTCTTTGTACTTCTCGGCTTTGACCGCGGCGAACGCATCTTCCTCGGAATTGAACACGCGGGCGGGGCCGCGAAACTTCAGCCGCTTCATGCCGGCGACTTTCACGATTGCTCCTTGCGGGGCAAGGTTTCCTTTAAGGCCGACCACGCCGCCGGTCGGCGAGAGCGGACTCGATGTCGGTCGAATGACGTCTTGTTTCCGCGGAAAAGCGACGTTTTTCAGGTTCTCGGCGATCGTCTTGCCGGTGACCGTGATGCAGTCACCATGCAAAAATCCGCCATCGAGCAGCGCTTTCATCAGGATCGGCACGCCGCCAATATCATAAAGATCCTTGGCGACGTATTTTCCGCCAGGTTTCAGGTCAGCGATGTATGGCGTGCGGTGAAAAATCTTGCAGACGTCGTGCAGGTCGAACTTGATGCCGCACTCGTGCGCCATCGCCGGCAGATGCAGGCCGGCGTTGGTCGACCCGCCCGAGGCCGCAACCACCGTCGCCGCGTTCTCGAGCGCCTTCCGGGTGACGATGTCACGCGGCCTCAGGTTGCGAGCGATGAGGTCCATGACGACGCGCCCCGACTCCTCGGCAAACGCATCGCGGGATTCATAGGGCGCCGGCGCGCCGGCCGATCCAGGCAGCGCCAGACCGATCGCTTCGGACACGCACGCCATCGTATTGGCCGTGAACTGACCGCCGCAAGAGCCGGCCGACGGGCAGGCGACGCATTCAAGTTCGTGGAGATATTCGTCATCGACCTTGCCAACCGAGTGCATACCGACCGCCTCGAACACATCGACAACCGTCACGTCACGGTTACGGAAACGTCCAGGCAGGATCGAACCGCCGTACATGAAAACGGCGGGTACGTTCAGCCGCAACATCGCCATCATCATACCCGGCAGCGACTTGTCGCATCCGGCCAATCCGACGAGCGCATCGTAACTGTGGCCCCGAATTGTGAGTTCGACCGAATCGGCGATCACTTCGCGTGACACGAGGGAGGACTTCATTCCCTCGTGGCCCATCGCAATGCCATCGGTCACCGTGATGGTGGTAAATTCGCGCGGCGTTCCGCCGGCCTCGCTGACCCCCTTCTTCACCGCTTGCGCTTGGCGCGAAAGGGCGATGTTGCAGGGTGCAGCCTCGTTCCACGACGTCACGACGCCGACGAAGGGCTTGGCGATATCCTCGGCCTTGAGCCCCATCGCGTAGTAATACGAACGATGCGGTGCTCGCTCGGGCCCAACCGAAACGTGCCTGCTCGGCAACTTCGACTTGTCGAAAACTTTGGCATCCATGGGTGCTCTCCCGGAGGGCGCTATCCGCCCATTGCTAACTGTGGCGATACCACATCGGCTGGTCGGATCGAAAGCCCTAACTGCCTTTACCCCGTCACTGCTCCTTTTGGGGCGCCGGTGCGCACTTCAGGCGCAGGTGCGTATTGCGCAGCGCGAAGTCCGGCACCGAAAATCGTCAGTACTTGACGGACGATCTCCGGATCGGCGACGTGCCTGGTCAGTTCGGGCGGAAACGGACGGCCCATGAGTAGGATCGAAAGGCCGTGGGTTATCGACCACGCCGCGAGCACGGCGACAATCGGGTCGAGCGGCGCGGCGTCTTTTTCCGCCAGCCGCGTCGTCATCGCCTGCGCGATGACAGAAAATGATTCGCCAGCCGCCTTGACGAGATCTGGGTACTTGCTCTTATCGGTGCAATCAGGCCCGAACATCAACCGCATCCGCGCCGGGTAAGCCAGCGCGAATGTCACGTACGCGCGACTAATTGCGGCCAGGCGTTGTTCGGGATTGACGGCGTCGGCCGATTCTTTTTCCATGGCGGCCCTGAAAGCGCGGAATCCGTCGGTCGCGACCGCGGCCATCAACGCTTCCCGACTGTCGCAATGACGGTAGGAGCGGTCTGAGAGACTCCGGCCCGGCGCGCGACAGCGCGTAGAGCAATTTTGCCGCTACCGCCTTCTTCCAACATGGCCGCAGCGGCGGCCACCAAAGCCTCCCTCAAGTTGCCGTGATGGTACGGGTCGATTGAGCGCGCGCGCTTTCGCTTCATGACTCTTGAACGGTGAAAAAGACCGCCGGCCCTTCGACAAAAAGATATTCAACGCAAGTGTTGACAGCGTTAACACTGGAGTAGGCGAAGTTACCCAACGCAACCACGAATCAGCCGACCCGCCGCAACTTATTGCAATTGCTTTCTTCGGTGGCCGTTATCCGCATTGTCGGCCGGTACGCCGACGGCCGATCTCGGCGAAAACCGCAGGCTAACCGGATTGGCACATCCCTTCGGAGCGAGTTCGACTACTTCGCGGCCGTTTCGGGAGAAATCCCGGGCGACCTCCGAGGCACCCTCTATCGGAACGGTCCCGGATTGTTTGAACGCGGTGGCGTCACCAAAGGAAGCCTGCTGGACGGCGACGGCATGATCCAAGCGTTGACGTTCGGTGACGCCGGTGTTCGGTTACGCAACCGGTTCGTGAGAACGCCGAAATTCGTTGCCGAAAAAAAGGCAGCGCAGTTTCGCTTCCGACCTCGAGAACCAAAGCCCCGGACGGCGTCTTCACCAATTTTGCCGGGGGCGACCCAAAATCCCAAGCTGGGGTCACCGCGTTCGTCCGCGACGGCAAACTCTTGGCGTTCGACGAGATTGGCCTACCCTTTGCGCTCGACTCCGTCTCGTCCGAGACGATCGGCGCTCAACCGATAGAGTCAGGCCTACCGCTGATGGGCGGTACCAAAGCTCATACCAAGTTCGATGCGAGGACCGGTAATTAGATCCTCGTTGGAACCGACTTCTGCCGCCGCCTAAGGCTCCATGTCATCGTCGTCGGCTGCGACGGCACGCTCAAAGCGCATCACCGTTTCGCCTCGCCGCGCTACGTCTATTTCCACGATTTCTTCGCCACCGAGCGCCACGTCGTTATCAGCCTCCAGCCAGTCGAATTGTCGTCCCCCGGCTTTCTCACCAGCGTCAATACGTTCATCGACAGCCTTGAGTAGAAATAACAAAACGGCAGCCTTATCCTAGTCGTCGACAAGGCCAGCGGCGTGATTCAGCAGCTTGAAGCCACCCCTACGTTCATGTGGCATGCGCTCAACGCCTACGAGCGCGGAAATGTCGTGATCGCCGACTTCGTCGGGAGCGACGCACCCGATCATTTTCTCGGACCCGACGCAGCGTTCACCTAGATCATGAAAGGCCGTCTCGGCGTAAGCAGCCATCCCGAGACGGTTCGTCGCTACGCGATCGATCTCGATGCCAAGCGCGTGACCGAGGCGGTTGTCAGTCAGGACAGCTACGAATTTTCGATCGTCGACCCACGAGTTGTCAATCATCCGCATTGGATCGGCTATTTCGCCGGCAGCGGCGCGAAGACGCTCGACAGCATCGCGCGCGTCGATATGGAGAGTGGCGCGAAAACGGCCTACCGATGCCCGGCG
>SHVV01000071.1 GCA_009694095.1 Alphaproteobacteria bacterium
AAAAGGTGGCGCACGCTCGCCACCAGCTCCAGATGGCGAAACGGTTTCATCAAGAGTTTCTCATCATCGCCAAGATAGCTCGCAATTTCCGCCTTCTCGTGAAGCCCGGTCATCAACAAGACCGGGCACCGGTTCGACCGGCGTACTTGGTTTAATAGGTCGATGCCCGACTGCGAGCCGGGAAACTCGATGTCGGTTACGACCAACGCGATGTCGGGGTGGCGGATGCACAAGGCCATGGCGGCAGCAGGGGTATCGGTTTCGATCGGACGAAAGTCGAGGTCGGCAAGCGAACTGACAACCAACGAACGAAAATCGCTGTCGCGTTCGACGACCAGTATTTCTCGTTGGTTGCCCTGTAGCGATGGCTCGCGGCTTGGCGCACCGGCCGCTGCCGCTTTAGTGCGTGCGCGAAATGCGACTGCTCTCGTCTTGCCTGTCATGACGGATATCACCCGTAGGCGGCCGCGCCTCTTCACGGCATATCGTCGTCGAACTTCGACCGTCATTATCGGCGAGACGCGCGCCGCGCACCATCCCCGGAAGATACCTAGGCGCCCTACAGATTCACCCGTGTTCGGCGTTAAGGATTAAGCCTTAAGCACCCACTCCGTCCGCCGGGCTTCACTCGGCGGCGATGCGCTCGGGCGAAGGCGGTGGCCAGGTGCTGCCACCCTGCGGGACATAGCCCATCAGGTGGCAATAATAACGCCAGAAGCCGCGGATCGGCACCTCGGTGTTGAGCGTATCCTGGTGGGTGATCGGGCCGCTGCCGCCCATGGCAATGTAGGAATGCTCGTGCGCGGCGCCGTTGACACCGAGCTGCACCAGCCGTCCCGCCTCGCCGTCTTCCATCGACACCAACCCGCCGGGGCCCACGAGGTTCACCTGCCGCATCCGCATTTCGCGAATCGCGGGCGTATCGTCGGCGTAGCCGAAATAGGTCCAATACAACTCGAACGAGTTTGGCGATTTGGGTTTGATCTGGCGCGTGGCGAGCGTGTTGTTGAGGCGCTGAAAGAATACCGATGGGAAAATCGCCATCATCGTCAACCCTTCGCCACTGCCGTCTTCGTCGACGAAGTGGGTCACCGACGGGTCGAGCAGCTTGAGCTGATCGTTGAACGCGGCGTCGCCGGCATAGCCGGCCTTGGCGTCCTCTTGGGTGTCGCTACCGGCCATGGTGAAGCAGGTGCGGTGGCGGCCGTACTTGTCGAGGGTCGAACCGCCGACTTGGGTGTTGCGCGCAATCGCGAACGTGGTCTGAAACTGGTGTAGAAGCCCGCCGTGGTAGGCGTCCATCAGGTTCTCGAAATAGAGCTTCCAGTTGCCGGGGATAAGCTGACGCATGTAGCCCAGAAGCTCGATTGGCCGTTTGAATAGCCGATCGAGCGTATGGCGCATCGGTGCATCGAGGTATTCGGCCAGCGGTTCCGGCCGCTCTTCGAACGAAGCGAAAATAGCTTCGCTGTAGGTGTCGACGGTGAGCGTGCGGAGCGGATGGTCGGTGAGCTTGAAGTCCTTGGGCATTCCGCCCTTGCCCTTGAGGCCGCGCAAGAACGGCACGCCGATCAAGTTGCCGCGGTGGTCGTAGCACCAGTGGTGATAAACGCAGGTGAAATCCTTGACGTTCCCGAATTGATTGCGCACGAGCTGCGTGCCGCGATGAGCGCAGCGATTGATCCAAGCTGCGATCGTTCCATCCGGCGCCCGCGTCACCACCACCGGCGTATCGCCGATAAACGTTGCCTTGTAGTCGCCTGGGTTCGGAATTTCCGACTTCAGCGCGACGTAGCACCAGAGCGGCCCACGGAAAACGCGTTCCTGCTCGCGATCATAGATCTCCTTGTCGTAGAAGACCGGGTAAGGCACGCGACCGAAGTCGTTGGCCGGCCACTCAAGATCGCTCCAATTTTGCATCGCGGATCCTCTCAATTGCGCGCGTCCCAGGCAATTTAGCTTAGTGCGACGGATTTGTGACCCCCTGAAGCGGCAATATTTTTATTGCAGCTTGATCGTTTCGGCGCGTTTTGATGCCGCGAAGCCGAGCGGTGCCGATTCAATTTGGTTTGGCTGCGGTCAGCGCGGCCCGAGGAGTTGGGCTTGATCCGCTATTACGCCAACTCGATCATCCACCTTCTTCCGCCACAATCGGCCTGACCGCAATGCTTGTGCGCGATCATGCGCAGGAGCGCGTCATCCTTCTGCGTGGGCTTAACCGATCGGCGCGGAGCTTGCGCCGGTTGAAAGCTGCCCTCGTTGCCGCCGGGTTCGGCGCCGATACTTGGTCCTATCCCAGTCGCCGGGACTCGATCCAAGACCTCGTCGGGCGTTTTCGCCAATTTCTGCAGGCCTCGGGTGAGCAGCGCACGGTGCACATCGTCACTCATTTGCTGGGCGGACTCCTGGCGCGCGGGGCGCTTGTGGCGCCGGTCCCGGTTCGCGTCGGTCGCATCGTGATGATCGCGCCGCCTAATCAGGGAGTCGTCCTCGGCGATCTCGTTTTGAAAATCCCCGGACTTGTCCTTGCGTACGGCAAGCCGCTGCACGACTTAAGCGGATCGAACGGATATCTCCGGACCTTGCCGACGCCGGATGCCGAGATCGGTGTCATTGCTGGCACGCGGCCGTTTCATTTGTTCACCCCGACATCGTATGTCAGCACGCTGCTGCGGCGGCGCGTGGTGCATGACGGCGCTGTCGCGCTCGATCAAGCGCGTCTGCCTGGCATGCGCGACTTCATCACCGTAGCGCGGAGCCACTCGTTCATCCGTGACGACGGTCATGTCGCGCACGCGGTCGTCAACTTTTTACGTGAAGGTTCCTTCAGCGGTATGGGAAAAGCCAAACGCGTCTAAGGAAATTCCTTGCCCCTCGAGGTTTATCCCGCTGGGCCATTGCAAACTCGGTCGCGATTGTCATTTCCTTAAGCAGGACGCGCGGCTGATTTCGGGTCGCGTTGAAAAATGGAGGCTTCCATGACGGAATTTCGCGTAGCGGCCAGGCGGAACGAAATTGCCGGCGGCGCCATGAAAATCGTCGAAGTCGCAGCCAGAGAAATCGTCATCGTTAATATTGGCGGCGGTCGCTACTACGCACTGGCGAATGCCTGTACGTGCGTGGCCAGCATCAGAGCCCCTGCCGGTCGATTAGGCGAGGGCAAACTCACCGGCGATACGCTCGTCTGTCCCGTTCACCACACGGTATTCAGTGTGGCAACGGGGGCGCCGTTGAGCGGCTTCAACGAAATGCCAGTTAGAACCTTCGAGGTCCTCGCACAGGATGGGTTGCTCGCGGTTGCAACACGTTCGGACACCGAGCGACGGTTTCGGAACGACTGCGGCTTCAAGGCCGCATAAGACGGCCGGCGAGGGGTGAAGAAATGGGGCGGCTCCTCCCCGCCCCGTTTCTTTTTTTTCGTCGTCGACTTTGTGATTGAATGAGGCCTCGTTCTCGAAGAGGTCGTCATGTCTACAAACGACGTACGTTTGGTGCCGCCGGGCCGCCTTCCGGTGACGTTGCTGACCGGTTTTCTTGGCAGCGGCAAGACCACGCTGCTCAACGCGCTGGTGCGCAAGCCCGAAATGGCCGACACCGCCGTGATCATCAATGAATTCGGCGAGATCGGGCTCGACCACCTGTTGGTTGAGAAAGTCGATGACAACACCATCGAATTGATGAGCGGTTGTCTCTGCTGCACCGTTCGTGGCGATCTCGCCAAGACGCTCGCCGATCTCGCTCGCCGGCGGTATCGCAAAGAGATTCCGGCCTTTAAGCGCGTGGTTATCGAAACGACGGGGCTTGCCGACCCGGCGCCGATCCTGCACACGCTGATGACCGACGAAGCTTTGGCGCAACGCTACACGCTGGACGGTGTCGTCACCGTCATCGACGCGCTGAACGGCGTCGGGACCCTCGATCAACACCGCGAGGCGGTAAAGCAGGCGGCGGTCGCCGACCGGTTGATCATTTCGAAAATCGATTGCCTTGGCTCGGACTCCCCCGTCGCGTTGGATGCTTTGTTCGCCCGGTTGCGCGTTCTCAATCCGGGTGCGTCCGTTACCCGCGCAATCAAAGGCGATATGGCGGCCGATACGCTGTTCGGACTTGGCGTCTATGACCCAAACACAAAAACTCCTGACGTGCAGCGTTGGCTCAATGAGGAAGCTTACGCCGACGACCACGCTAGCCATGACCATGGCCACCAACACCAACACGGTGCGGCCGGCGAAAGTTCAGCGCGCGCTGTGCAAGATGCGCACGACGTCAACCGCCATAGCGACCGGATCCAGGCCTACTGCATCACCCGCAATGAGCCGGTGTCGGTGGCAGCGTTCACGCTTTTTCTCGAGATGCTGGCCATGCTTCACGGCGACAAACTGCTGCGCCTCAAGGGCATCTTAAACGTCGTCGAGCACCCCGACACACCGGCGGTGATTCATGGTGTTCAACACATCTTTCACCCCGCGGTGTGGCTTGAGAAATGGCCAGACGAGGATCGCCGCAGCAAGCTCGTTTTTATCACCCGCGACATTCCGAAGGCCGCGATCGAAAAGGTGCTGGGCGCGCTCGACTCCGAGAAATAGATTCTCGTCCGCGAGGTGCCGAACGATGCGCTTCGGCCGAAGCGCCTTAGGCGTGAGTGCGAATCAGCGAGGTAAACTTTAAGGCGGGGCTGACGTCAGGCAAGTTCGCGCCGTCGCCGCAAGCTTGCGCATCAGTATTTCGTAGGCGCCCGGACCGGCGGATATCTCGGATCCGATCGGGTCGAGCACGCCGATGCGGACGTTCGTTCCAGCAACGAGGCTACGAACCAGGTTCGGATTGTACTGCGGTTCGGTGAAAACGCAGACCGCTCCAGAGACTTCGAATTTTTTCCGGATTTCAAGCACCCGTTTCGAACCCGGTTTTTGCTCGGGCGAGACGACGATCGACCCGATCGCGTTCAGACCGTAGCGGAGTTCGAGATAGGGGAAGGCGTCGTGGAAAACGACAAACGGCACTCCCTTGATTGGCGCGAGGGCGGCGCGAAGCTCGGTGTCGAGCGCATTGAGGCGTTGCACGGCTGCTTCGGCGTTGTCTGCGTAGCGCGACGCGTTGGCGGTATCGATTCGAGCCAAGATCGCGGCGACATGGCGGACGACTTTCGCGGCATTCTCAGGATCGAGCCAGATGTGCAGGTTGGTGTCGTGGTGCGCGTGCGCGTGTTTACCGCTTTTTGGAACTTCGTCGTGATCCTCCCAGAGTCCGCCTGTGCGGTTGTTGAGCAGTGTGATCCCGGCGTCGCGGCTCAGGGTTACGATCGCGGTTTTTTTTGCCAACGCCTTGATTGGTTTGGCCAACAGCGTTTCAATGCCCTCGCCGATCCAAACCACCACTTCGGCACCCGACAGGACCTTGGCGTCCGACGGTTTGAGTGCCGCCATGTGCTCGGACACGCCCGGCGGTAGCAGCAATGTCGGTTGGCCGATCCCCACCATGACGTCGGCGACGAGGCCATGGATCGGTAAGATGGTGGCGACTACTTTGGGCGCCGCTGCGGAATCGTCGGTGCCGCCGAGCGCGATTGCGAAAAAGGTGAGCGCTGCTCCGAGAAATTTCTGCATTTTGTTATACTATAACATTTTCAGTGGAGCGCAATGGAGCGGGGGCTGGTGCCCCGTATTGCGCCCCGCATGTGGTTGCAACAGGCTTTCGCTCCAGTCGGTCAGTGTTAGGCTGACACCACGTAACAGTCGCGCGTGATGATGAATCCTCGCCGTCTCTTGGGCTTGATCGTCGGGTGCTTCAGCCTGATAGGCGCGAGTGTCGCATCGGCGCATCCCCACGTTTGGATCGATTCACGCGTAACGTTCGTGTTCGAACAGGGCCGTCTGGTCGCGATCGAACACGAGTGGAAGCTCGATGAATTCTTCTCGTCGTTTCTGATCGAGTCGTTCGACCGCAACCGCGACCGCAAGTTCGACTCGGCTGAACTCGACGAGTTGCGCAAGGGCGCCTTCGATACGCTCAAGGACTTCGACTACTTCACCCACCTTCTGATCGACGGCAAGGAAGTGAAGCTTGGCGCGGCCGAAGACTTCCGCGTGGACATCGCCGCCAAAGACGCGATGTCCTATCAATTTCGGATGCCGCTCGAAACGGCAGTCGACCCGATCACCGTGAACGTCGCCGTGAGCGTCTACGACGAAACCTATTACGTCGAAACGCGGCTCGCTCCTAAGAACCCGGTTAGCTTCAAGGGTATCGGCGAGGGCGTCTGCACCTTTCAGATTCGCGACGACGCGACGAAGAAAATTTACATGGGCTTGGTGCCGACCTCGCTCATCCAACTGACTTGCCGCAAGTGATCCTCCGCGCGGCCGTGATCGCGGTGCTGTGGGCGCTGGCGCTCGGCGCGACCGACGGATCAGCGCAAGGAACAAACCCGTTTGCCGGCGCCAAGCCGCCCGCGCCTGCGGCGGAGGCCAAAGCGGATACGGCGCCGGCTGGCGGTTCGTTCGCAGTACTCGGCCGTTCGCTCCTCGCGCTGCAGCGCGACGCCAATCGGGCGATGGCGCAGGGCATGAGGGCGGTCCGCGACGGCGGGGGACTTGGCGGCGCATTCGTCGTGGCACTCGGTTTGGCGTTCGCGTACGGCGTTTTTCACGCCCTCGGTCCGGGGCACGGAAAATTCGTCGTCGTCAGCTATTTCCTGTCGCGCAACGCGCGGATTGGCCGTGGAATCGCGATGGGGACGCAAATCGCTACGTTTCATGTCGTCTCGGCGATCGTTGTCGTCGCGCTTGCCGATTACCTGCTGCGCCAAAGCTTCGGCGGCGCTCCCGCCGAGATTCCGGCAGTCCGACTCATAAGCTACGGCATCATCGCTCTGATCGGCGTCGTCATGACGGTTCAGGCTGGCCGCAAGCTGCTTATGAGCGACGGCACCCGCGGGCATAGCCACGACGACGGCCACGACCATCACCACCACGGACGCGGATGGCAGGACCAAAGCCTGTTGTCGCTGGCCGTCGGGCTCATTCCTTGCACCGGCGCGGTTCTCGTCCTCCTTTATGCGCTGGCGAACGATGTGATCGTCGCCGGTTTGGCGCTGACGGTTTCCATTGGCATCGGGATGGCGCTTACGATGTCGTTGCTCGGACTTTTGTGCGTCCTGGCGCGTGCGTGGACGGCGCGGCGTTTCGAACGATCGGAACGCCCCAGGTTGCGCCGAATCGGCATCGCGGTCGAGCTGGCCGGGGCACTCGTTATCGCCGGTCTAGGCGGATTCTTTCTCGCCAGTGCCTAGCACCGCGCCGGAAGAAGCTAGCCGGCGCGGTTCAATTCCTTTGGCCGCCACGCGGCGACTTCGTGGTTGATCGAGATGACATCCTCTTTAAGAACGATTTCGAGGCGTTCCGGGCCTTGAGGGCGACCGATTGGACATTGCCGGTGCCGAGTCGTGCCGCCAACGAATACCAGAAGTAGGCGCGCTCAAAGCCGCCGTTCGCACCCCCGGCCTCGATGACCTGCGCGAAATTGAGTTGGTCTTTGGCATTGCCGAGCTGCGCCGCTCGTTCGTAAAGTTCGCCCGCCTTTATTGTTTATCTAGGACAAAGTGTTCCCATGCCCTTTTGACCGTCACCAAAAGCTCGGAGAGCGGCGTTCGCTGGGTGGCGGGGGATCGGGCAGCGCCACAACGGGGTAAACGCATCAATGCAATGCGCCAAATTCGTTTGGATTGAGCTTGTCTGCGAATTACATGCCGCTCAGCTCCAGATTTCGATTGCAAGGGGCGGCGTGGCGGCGCTTAATTTACCCGCCTACGCAGGGGCCGAAATCGATGCGCGGGTATGTGAAAAATCGGTGGAGAAAAAATAATGACGTACTGCGTCGGAATGCTGCTCAAAGCCGGCATAGTTATGTTGTCCGACTCCCGCACTAACGCAGGCGTCGACAATATTTCGACCTACTGCAAGATGACGATCTGGGAGAATCCTGGCGAGCGCGTGATCGTCGCGATGTCGGCCGGCAACCTTGCGATCACCCAATCGGCAATCCAACTGATGAACGAAGGAAATCCGCACGGCGATACGCGGACATCGATGAAGACCGTGTCGTCGATGACGGAAGCGGCGCGCTTGGCCGGTTGGGCGCTGCGCGAAGTCGACCGCGTCGACGGCGCTGCACTCCGCGCGAGCGGCACCGGTTTCTCGGCGGCTCTCATCATCGGCGGCCAGATCAAGGGTCGCCAGATGCGGATGTTCAACGTCTACGCAGAAGGAAACTTCATCCAAGCGATGCCGGAAACGCCGTATCTGCAGATTGGCGAGTTCAAGTACGGCAAGCCGATCATCGACCGCGTCGTTCGCCAGGACACGCCGCTGTTGACGGCCGCGAAATGCGGGCTGGTGTCGATGGACTCAACCGTCAAAAGTAACCTGACCGTCGCGCCCCCGATTGACTTGATGATCTACGAACACGACAGTCTCAAAGTCAAAGTCCATCAGGTCATGGAGGACGACGATCCTTATTGGAACGCAGTGCGCAAGGCGTGGTCGGATGGGTTGCGCGACCGGTTCCAGAAACTCCCCGATCCGCCGTGGGTGATGTAAGGCTGGTCGGCGCTACTCGACCGTCACTTGGACTTTGACGTCCATGGCGAGGCAGTCGCTGGAATGGCCTTCGAAGGTTCCGGTGATCGGGATCGCCTGTCGAGGATCGCGTGTCACAGCGACTCGAATCAGATTGAGGCCGCCGACGAGGCCGTTGGTAGGGTCAAACTCGACCCAACCGGCTCCGGGTAGAAAGATTTGCGCCCAAGCGTGGGTCTCGCTGGAGCCAACCATCGCGCCCGCGCCGTTCGCAAGTTTAGGATTATAAAGGTAGCCCGACACGAAACGAGCGGCCAAGCCGAACGTGCGGCACGCCTCCATGAACAGCAGCGCGAAATCGCGGCACGAACCCGAACGCTTGCGCAACGTCTCGACCGGCGATTGAGTGCCCTCTTCTTCGCGCCGGATATAGGTGAAATCGAACCGGATTGCCCGCGTCATCGCGAGCAGCATCTCCATCGTCGCTGGGTTCCCGTTCTTGAGAAACTGCCGGGCCCAATCGTCGACGACATGGTTCGGATCTGGATAGTGGCGCTCGCGCGTTCGACCGAGGTCGGGAGTCTCCTCGGTCGAATAGCTGAACGGAAACTCGCGCGCATGCGGCTCGAGCGAAAACCGCGGATCGGTGTCGACGTAGTGTTCGAGCTTGATCTTACTCTCGATCGCCAGCGTTTCGGCGGGACTCAAGAACGTCGCGACCGCGATCGAATTCCCGAAGACATCGTGATGCCAGCGCACCGTCGCCGGTGGGGACAGCGAGAGACTGGTGTCGATCAGTTTGAGATCGTGCGAGTCACGCGGCCGAAACATCATTCGGTGTTCGCCGAACGAAACGGTTCGACGGTACCGGTAAACGGTGCTATGCGAAAGATTGATCACGATCATCGCGGCACATTAGGCGCTGTGGTTCCGGCTCGCGCGTGATTCAACACAATATTTAGTACTCGTGCACCAGTATTTAGTGATTCTATTCATGCAAGCCGACACTAGCAGCTTCACACCGTCGCCTAAGTTAGTGAAAATTGTTTTATATTTCAATTAATTAAGAAAACTTTTGCCAGCATGAGCATCCACGTCGCCCTGCGCCACCGTACCAGCTACCGCTACGACCGATTGGTTGCGCTTTCGCCACAGACTGTGCGTCTGCGCCCGGCGCCGCATTGCCGAACTCCGGTGCTGTCATACGCGCTCAACATCAAACCGAAGAAGCATTTTCTCAACTGGGTTCAGGATCCGCACGGCAATTTTCTCGCCCGGCTCGTTTTCCCCGAACGCACCGATCGGTTCGAGGTTGACGTCGATCTAGTCGTCGACATGGCGGTTATCAACCCGTTCGATTTCTTTCTCGAGCCGTCGGCCGAAAACTATCCCTTCGCTTATGACCCCACGCTGGAGGAGGAACTTGCACCATTTCGGCGCAAGCTTGAGTCTGGGCCCTTGTTCGCGGCCTGGCTCGCCCGGGTCGATCGCAGCAAGCGCCGGATGAACGATTTCCTGGTCGAGATCAACCAACGGCTGCAGAAGGATATTGCCTACATCGTGCGGCTCGAGCCGGGGGTGCAAACGCCCGAGCAGACTCTCGCGCTCGCTAAGGGTTCGTGCCGCGACACCGGTTGGCTGCTGGTCCAGATTCTGCGCCATCTTGGCTTCGCCGCGCGGTTCGTGTCGGGCTACCTCATCCAGCTGACGGCCGATCAAAAACCGCTCGAAGGGCCGGAGGGTCCGACCCACGACTTCACCGATCTGCATGCCTGGACGGAGGTCTATCTGCCGGGATCCGGCTGGATTGGGCTCGACCCGACCTCGGGGCTGTTCGCGGCCGAGGGCCATATTCCGCTCGCCTGCACGCCGGAGCCTTCGAACGCGGCGCCGGTTTCCGGCCTCGTCGAACCGGCCGAAGTTGCCTTCGAATTCGCGATGAACGTCACCCGCATCCGCGAGACCCCGAGGGTTACGAAGCCTTACACTGAGGAAGCCTGGAGTCGGATCGTCGGGCTCGGCCGGACTGTCGATCGCGATCTCGTCGCCGGCGATGTCCGGCTCACGATGGGCGGCGAACCGACATTCGTTTCGATTGACGACATGGAGGGCGAAGAGTGGAATTTCACGGCGCTCGGCGAGAATAAGCGGCGCCTCGCGGGCGATCTGTTCCGCCGTCTTACCGGGCGCTTAGCTCCCGGAGCTTTGCTTCACTACGGGCAGGGCAAATGGTACCCGGGCGAGCCGCTGCCGCGCTGGGCGCTTTCCTGCTACTGGCGCAAAGACGGTGAACCGATTTGGCGCAATCAGGCGCTGCTCGTCGACCCTGCCCTCGGCCAGCGCGGCAACGCAACCATCGATGAAGCGAAGCGTCTGGCGCTGGTGTTGGCGGCGCGGCTCGGCGTCACGTCGAAGTTCCTTGCGCCGGCTTACGAGGACGCGGCCTTCTACCTTTGGCGCGAGTCGCGCCTGCCGGTCAATGTCGATCCCCGGCAGGCGAAAATCGAGGACCCGCTCGAACGCGAGCGTCTAGCGCGCCTATTCGCCGGCGAGTTGCGCGAGATCACGGGATTCGTTCTGCCGCTGACGCGGGTCCACGATAAGGGGGTAGCACGGTGGCACACCGAGCCGTGGTATTGCCGCGGCGGCGTTCTGTTCCTCGTTCCGGGCGACTCGCCGATCGGGCTGCGGTTGCCGCTCGACGCCCTGCCGTGGGTGCGCAAGGAAGATATGCCGATTGGCGTCGAGTCTGATCCGATGGCCGACCACGGCGATTTGCCGAGCCGCGAGGAACTTGCGCGTCTCGGGCCCGTCGTCGGCGAGGTCGGCGACAGCTCGCACGTTCTGCGCCCGCCGCCGGTCGGCGAATCGGCGCCGGATCTGGTCCGCACCGCGCTTTGCATCGAGCCGCGCGCGGGATATCTGCACGTCTTCATGCCGCCGCTGGAAGAGGCCGATGATTACCTGGCGCTTCTAGCCGCGATCGAGGATTCGGCGGCCGAGTTCGGCCACCCGGTCGTTATCGAAGGCTACGTTCCGCCGTATGACGCGCGGATCGAGTCCTTCAGCGTGACGCCCGATCCCGGCGTCATCGAGGTCAACATTCATCCAGCGACCGACTGGGACGATATCGTCAAGCGCACGACGCTGCTTTACGAAGAGGCGCGGCAGGTTCGGCTCGGAAGCGAGAAGTTCATGCTCGATGGTCGCCACACCGGCACCGGCGGCGGCAATCATTTCGTGATCGGTGGTCCGACGCCAGCCGATTCGCCGCTGTTGCGCCGGCCCGATCTGTTGCGCAGCCTGCTCGGCTTTTGGAACAACCACCCGTCGCTTTCGTATCTGTTCTCCGGGCTGTTCCTCGGGCCGACCAGCCAGCACCCGCGCGTCGATGAAGCGCGCGACGATGCGCTCTACGAACTGGAGATCGCGTTCAGCCAAGTGACCGACGACAGTCCGGTCGCCCCGTGGAAGGTCGACCGGATTTTCCGCAATTTGCTTGTCGACGTCACCGGTAACACCCACCGCGCCGAGTTCTGCATCGACAAACTTTACACGCCCGATTCGGCTTCGGGCCGCCGCGGTCTGCTCGAGTTACGCGCGTTCGAGATGCCGCCGCATAGCCGCATGAGCCTGGCGCAGCAACTTCTGCTCCGCGCCATCGTCGCCTGGATGTGGCGTCAGCCGTTCAAGCGTTCACTGATACGCTGGGGCACCCGACTGCACGATGAATTCATGCTGCCGCATTTCGTGTGGCGTGATTTCAACGACGTGATCGAGGAACTGCGGCAGGCCGGCTATGCCTTCGACGCCGCTTGGTTCCTGCCGCATCTTGAGTTCCGTTTCCCGTTGATCGGGTCGGTCGCCTATCGCGGTGTCGACATCGAGTTTCGTCAAGCGCTCGAACCATGGCCGGTCATGGGCGAACAGGCGGCGGCCGGCGGCATGAGCCGTTCGGTCGATTCGTCGGTCGAGCGCCTGCAGGTGCGCGCGCGAGGCCTCGCCGACGGGCGGTTTGTCGTAGCGTGCAACGGCATCGCGCTGCCGCTCCAACCGACCGGGGTCGAGAGCGAAGCGGTCGCCGGCGTCCGTTACCGAGCTTGGCAGCCGCCAAATGCGCTACACCCGGAAATTCCCGTCCATGCGCCGCTGGTGTTCGATGTCTACGACACCTGGACCGAAGCGACGATCGGCGGTTGCACCTATCACGTTGCGCATCCGGGCGGGCGGAGCTACGACCGCTTCCCGGTCAACGCCAACGAGGCTGAGGCCCGACGCCGCGGGCGGTTCCAGGCGATTGGTCAGACTGGCACCGGTAAACCCCCGGAACGGGTTGCGATCCGGCCGGAACTTCCGGTCACGCT
>SHVV01000072.1 GCA_009694095.1 Alphaproteobacteria bacterium
CCATTCGCGTGCCAGCCGCTGCGCCCGTTCGATTTCTTCGGGTTTCAACGCTTTCGAGGCATCTCCTCGCAGGCTCAAGGCCTGGTCGCTCAGACCGGGGACGTTGCTGCTCGCCGCCAGCGACAGCCACATGTATGCGGTCGCCGGGTTTGACGCTAGACCTACGCCGCGCAAGTGGAGCGAAGCGTAGGCTAGCTGTGCTGGCGGGTAGCCTTGCATGGCCGCCTTGTGGAACCACGCAGCAGCCACCCCAATGTCTTTATTGACGCCGCGACCGTGAAAGTACATGACCCCGATCATGAACTCCGCCGCCCCATGACCGCGTTCGGCTAGACGTCGAAACTCACCGATGGCCTCCCCGTGCCGCTGCAATTCATAGTCGCGGATAGCGCTATCGTAGTCTGCCGCAACCGGAGCGGCGGGCAACAAGATGGCGACGCAAAGTCCTATGGCGGCGACGATCGATCGACTCATGGTCCTCTATGTAAACGCTATACGTTTCCTAGTCGGGTTTCCTTGTCAAGATGCCGTCGCTCGGCGAGCGCGTGGTTCTCGACGCGAATCCGGTGCCGCAAAAGCGCCAGATTGAGCGCGGTGAAGGTGAACGCGATCCAGTACAAGCCGAACATCGTGGGCAGGATGGCAACCTCCAGCGCGACGATGACATAGTTTGGATGCCGTAAGAAACGATACGGGCCCCGCCGGATCAGCGGCGCACCTGGCAGCGTCAAGATACGAGTCGTCCAAAAGTCGCCGAGGGTGGTGATCACCCAAATCCGAGCGAGCTGAAGGATCAAGAATACGCCGAGCAAAGTCGGATCGAACAAGCGGGTCAAGAAATGTGCGCCGACTAAAACAGCAATCAGCCAAGCCGTGTGTAGCGCGATGAAGAGCGGGTAGTGCTCAGCCCCGACTTCGATGCCACCCCGAGCTCGCAAACGCCGTTCATTTCTTCGCGAGTAAAGGAGTTCAGCAAAACGCTGAACCGCCACCGCCGGCACAATCCAGTCAGCGGCGATCATGACCGCTCCAAAGTGAGAAATCCGGCGCTGAACCCTGGGCCCAGGCTGGTGAGGAGAAATCGTCCCTTTGAGTCCGCAGCGAATGCCCGTTCGAGCGCGAAAAGGACGGTCGGCGCCGACATATTGCCAAATTCGCGCAAAATCGCGCGGGTATGGCCGAGCGCGCCACGACCGAGCTCGAATGCGTCCTCGAGCGCGTCGACTACCTTGGCGCCACCGGGGTGGCAGACGATGTAATCGATCGTATCGAACGAATCGCCGACGCCAACGAGATACCGGTCCACGGTGGCGCGCAAGTCGCGTCGCACCAGCTCGGGGATGTCGCGCGCAAAACGGACGCCGAGCCCGTCGTCGGCAACGTTCCAGCCCATGATATCTAGCGAATGCGGCCACGTGTGCTCGCCCCAATTCCGAATAACGGCCCCGTGGCCAGCGCCGCATTGCACCAGCGCTGCGGCCGCACCGTCGCCAAAGAGCGCCGTCGCGATGAGGTTGCTCTTACCCCGATCGGCGTGGCGAAACGTGAGCCCACAAAGCTCGACGACGATGCAAAGGAACAGCCGTCCAGGCTCGCTGCGCGCAAGCGCCGCGGCGCGGGCCAATCCGAGCACGCCCCCGGCGCAGCCGAGCCCAAATATCGGAAGACGGCGGATGTCGCGCCTCAAGCCAAGCCGCTCCATCAACAAGGCATCGAGCGACGGAGTCGCGATGCCGGTCGAGGACACGGTAACCAGTCCGCCAATCGAATCGCGCGGTAGTCCGGCCTTTTCGAGCACATCGAGCGTCGCTTGCGCGGCGAGATCAAGCGCGTTGGCGATATAGAGATCGTTGCGTTCCTTGAACGTATGCGGTTCGCTATACCACTCCAATGGTACGCATGAATAACGCCGGTCGATGCCGGCATTGGCATAAATACCAGCGAACCGTTCCGACCCGAATTCCATCCCCGCAAAGAGACGAGACGCGGCCGGTACGACCTCAGTCTGGCTGAGGACGTACCGTGGCACGGCGGTCGCCAACGCAAGAACGCGCGGGGATATGTCCATCGTGGACCTCTATCTATCGAGATAGTCCGTCCGATCGGACTTTACAGTTGCGCGAAACGAGACGTAATTCACGTCAGGGCGTATTGGCGTAGCAGGAGCGAGCGCGATGTACGAGCATTTTGAACGACGGCAAGCCCAGGTGTCGGAAGTAACGATCAATTACGTGATCGGCGGAAGCGGCCCGCCGCTGTTACTGTTGCACGGATATCCGCAGACTCACGCGATGTGGCACAAGGTCGCCCCCGTGCTCGCGAAACGATTTACCGTCGTCGTGCCGGACCTTCGTGGTTACGGCGATTCCTCGAAGCCGGTCGGCGATAGCCGACACGAACGATACGCCAAACGAACCATGGCGCGCGATCAAGTCGAGTTGATGACGAAACTCGGCTTTACCCAGTTCGCCGTCGCCGGTCATGACCGCGGCGCTCGTGTCACGCATCGAATGATCCTCGACCACCCCGCCCGCATCGAACGGGCCGCCGTTCTCGATATCATTCCGACCTACGATGTCTGGCGTACGACCAATAAAGACCACGCCTGGTCGGCGTTCCATTGGTACTTCCTATCGCAGCAGCCTAGTCTGCCGGAAACGATGATTGGGGCAAATCCAGACTACTGGCTAACGAAAATGCTTGAAAATTGGGGTGGCGACATGACGGCATTCACGCCGGACGCCCTCGCTGAATACTTACGATGCTTCCGCGACCCGGCGACAATTCACGCGACCTGCGAGGACTATCGCGCCGGACGGACGATCGACGTCGAGATCGACGCAACCGATCTTGACCGCAAAGTAACCTGTCCGCTCCTCGTGCTTTGGGGGGAGAAGCGCGGCATGGCGCGCGCCCACGATGTGCTGGGCGTTTGGCGTTCGAAGGCGACCGACGTTCGTGGCCGCGCGCTCGTTTGCGGCCATTTTCTACCTGAAGAGGCTCCCGCCGAGACCGCCGATGAGTTGCTCAAGTTCTTCGCAGGGCAGTAACCCCTCATCGGGTACGGTCATGATCGCGCTGCCTGGAAGTGCGTCGCTGTCCGCGCCATATCTGGGGCCAAGACCGCAATGAGCCTCCGATGACCCAATCCGACTCCCCCCGCCGCGGAGTACGCTTCGGCCTCCGAACTGCCTTTTTCACCGGCGTGATCGTTGCTGCTCCGGTCGGGCTGACGGTCTACTTGATGTGGGAATTCGTTAGCCTGGTCGACAACCTGGTTAAGCCGGTCATCCCGCCGCAATATAGCCCCGAGCGCTACCTCGATATCGCGATCCCGGGCCTCGGGCTTGTCATCGCGGTTCTGTTTCTGACGTTGGTCGGGTTCGTCGCCGCGAACGTGCTCGGGCGAACGATCGGGCGGGTCGGCGAGTTGATGGTTGCGCGCATGCCGGTTGTCCGCTCGGTATATGGAGCGCTGAAACAGATATTCGAGACCGTTCTTGCCCAGTCTTCGCGCTCATTTCGCGAAGTCGTCCTGATCGAGTATCCGCGCGCTGGCATCTGGACGATTGGCCTTGTGACGGGCGAGACCGCGGCAATCGTCAAAGGAACGTTGGCGCGCGAACTAGCGACGGTCTTCGTGCCGACGGCCCCGAATCCGACCTCCGGATTCCTTTTGTTCGTGCCGCCTGTCGACCTCATCCGCCTCGATATGACGGTCGAAGAGGCTCTTAAATTCGTGATTTCCGGCGGGATCGTGACACCGTCGAAAAAATCCGCCGCGAGCCTGCAACGAGAAGAAAAACCCTCGCGCGCCAACTCCTAGGGTCAGCCCGACCGTAGGTTTCTAATCGCGGCGTCCCGCTCGAACAAATACAGCAACACTCGAAGCGCGCCGCCGCGCTCGCTTGAAAGCGTTGGATCGCGTTCGAGGATCAGGCGCGCGTCGTCTCTTGCCGCCTGAAGAAGCTCGCCGTGCACCTCCAGATTGGCAAGTTTGAATTCAGGCAAACCACTTTGACGAGTGCCCAACAGCTCGCCGCTGCCGCGGAGCCGCAAGTCTTCTTCGGCGATGCGGAATCCGTCCCGAGTCTGGCGCATGATGTCGATTCGCGCCCGCGCGGTTTCGGTGAGCGGCGTTGCGTAGAGCAGAACGCACGAACCTGCCTCCGTTCCGCGCCCGACTCGGCCGCGCAGTTGATGGAGCTGGGCGAGCCCAAAGCGTTCGGCGTGTTCAATCACGATAATCGTCGCCTCGGGTACGTCGACCCCAACCTCAATCACAGTGGTTGCGACGACGATCTGGGTCTCGCCAGCCATGAACGCCGCCATCGCCGACTCGCGTAGATCGGCTTTCATCTGGCCGTGAACCAGGCCGACGCGCCCGGGAAATAGCGCCGAAAGTGTTTTATGACGTTCGGCGGCGGCCGCGAGGTCGAGGTCGGCTTCATCGACCAGCGGACAGACCCAGTAGGCGCGCGCACCCTTGGCGATCGCTCGCCCGACGGCGGCGATGACCTCGTCGACCCGACCGATCGGAACGGCTCGCGTCTCGACCGGCGTCCGACCTGGCGGCATTTCGGTAATGCGCGAGACGTCGATGTCGCCGTATGTGGTCAACGTCAGAGTGCGTGGGATCGGTGTTGCTGTCATCAGCAACAAGTCGGGTCGGAGCCCACCGCCATCGCCGCTTAGCGCCTTCGTCGACAGCGCCAGTCGCTGGTCAACGCCAAAGCGATGCTGCTCGTCGATAACGACAAACGCGAGATCCTTGAACGCCACCTCGTCTTGAAATAAGGCGTGGGTGCCGATCACGATGTCGATCGTTCCGGCGGCGAGCGCGGCAAATGTCTCGTCGCGTGCTTTCTTGCCGTCGCGCCCGGTCAGGAGCGCGGTTCGGGCGCCCGCCGCCGCAGATAAAGGCGCTAAGTTCTTGAAATGTTGGCGCGCGAGGAGGTCGGTCGGAACCATCAACGCCGCTTGGCCGCCGCATTCGACCGCGTTCAGCATCGCCGCGAACGCGACGATGGTCTTGCCGCTGCCAACATCGCCTTGCAATAGGCGGATCATCGGTTCGGGCGTCGCCATGTCGGCGCAAATCTCGTTGAGCGCAGCGAGTTGCGCTGCCGTTAAACGGTAAGGTAGGGCGGCCAGGATCCGGTTACGCAAACGGCCGTCGCCGGCAATGGCACGGCCGGGACTTCGACGAGCGCTTTGTCGCACCAGCGCAAGGGCCAATTGGTTGGCGAGCAACTCATCGAAAGCGAGGCGCTGGCGTGCCGGGGTTTCAGGTCCGAGATCGCCGAGCGCCTGCGGGCGGTGCGCTGCCGTCAGGGCGTCACGCCACTTCTCCCAACGTTGCTGCACCAGATAGGCGGCGTCGATCCATTCGTTGAGGCCGGGCGCGCAATCAATCGCCTTGGCGACGGCTTTCCGCATCACCTTGGGGGCAAGTCCGGTCGTCAGCGGGTAGATCGGCTCGACCGCAATCAAGCTCGCCGATTCTTCGAGCGCTCCGATGTAGTCCGGATGTGTGATTTGGGTCTCGCCAACATAGCGCTCGACTTTGCCACTCACGAGACGGACTTCGCCCGGCGGCAGCAACTTCTCGAGGTGATCGGGGCGGCCGTGAAAAAAAATGAGAGTGAGGACCCCGGTTTCGTCACTACAGCGAATCTTGTAAGGAACGCGCTTCAGATGCCGAGGCGACGGGTAGTGGCGTTCGACCTTGACCGTCAAGGTTGCAATTTGACCTTCAGGCGCCGCCGCCACCTTCGGCGTGAAACGCCGATCGATGATGCCCGTTGGCAGGTGCCAGTAGAGATCGACGATCCTAGGCCCGGCCGCCTTGGCCACCAACTTGGCGAGGCGCGGCCCAATACCCGTGAGCGAAGTCACCGGCGCGAACGAAGAGAACAGGATTTCCGGTCGCATGAGTGTCGCTAGCTTATCCGACAGCGTTACCATGGGGCAGTCGCTTCGCACGGTCCGAGAAAGCTGACAGCGAGTTGACGAGGGGTTATATCGAACCGGCGGCGCGATCCGCCGTGTCAGACGATCCACCCCATGCCGACAGTCGATACAGATCCCATCGATATCCGCCGCAAACGGTTGCTCTACCGGAGCTGGCATCGCGGCATGAAGGAGATGGACCTGATCCTCGGCAGTTTTGCCGAGCAGAACCTAGCGTCCTTCGATGCTCATCAACTTGAGCTTTACGAACACATTCTCAATCACCCCGATCCCGATTTGCTCGCGTGGTTCATGGGCCGGCAAGCGGCGCCAAACGGACTAGATCGCGTACTTCTGAAGTTAATCAAAAACGTTAAATTACGACAAAATGATATTGATAAATAAAATAAAAATTCCGAAAAAAGAGAAAGCGTTGCGGGTCGCCAGCGCGCCCGCAGGCGTGCAGGCGCTTCTCGTGGCGCACTTCGCCCGCGAGCATCCCGGCGGGGTCATGCATATCGCGCGCGACGACCGCCACCTTGACGCAATGGCTGAGGGGCTTCAGTTTTTTGCCCCCGACGTCGGTACGCTTCGGTTTCCGTCGTGGGATTGCCTGCCTTACGATCGAGTGTCCCCGAACGCCGAGATCGCAGCGGAACGTGTGGCGACACTGAGCGCGTTGGCAACGACGGCAAACAGATCGAGCCCCCTCGTTATTCTCACGACGGCGAGCGCGGTTCTGCAGCGGGTCCCCCCGGTCGCCCATGTCGTTGCGAGCGCTCGTACGCTCGCGAAGGGAGCGCGGTTTGACCTTGATACGTTTGTCCGCTTCTTGGCCGAGAATGGCTATGCGCGAACCGGCACGGTGCGCGAGCCCGGCGAATTCGGCGTGCGTGGCGGCTTGATCGACCTCTACCCGCCTGGAAGCGCCGAACCGCTCCGACTCGACCTGTTTGGCAATGCCATCGAGGCCATTCGCACGTTCGACCCGACGACTCAGCGAACGACCGGCCATGTCGACCGCGTTACGCTGCGGCCTACCGGCGAGTTCAGGCTCGACGCCGACTCGATCGCACGTTTTCGCGGTGCCTATACCTCGCTTTTCGGCGTGCCCTCAAGCGACGATGGCCTCTATGCAGCCGTTTGCGAAGGTCGGCGTCACGCGGGAATGGAGCATTGGCTGCCGCTTTTTCACGAAACGCTGGATACGATCTTCGACTATGCCCCCGAGGCGATTGTGACCTTGGATCCGGCCGCCGACGAGGCGCGTGATCGACGTGCGGAGATGGTCGAGGACTACTACGACGCCCGTCGTACGCGTCAGGCGGGTACGGCTGCTGGCGGCGTGTACAGCCCGCTGTCGCCCGATCGCCTTTATCTCGATGTCGCTGAATGGAACCGGCGCCTGGGAGCCTCGGCGGTAGCTCGGTTTACTCCCTTCGCACTTCCCGCGGCGCCAGATGTGGTCGATGCCGGTGGACGCGAGGGGAGGGATTTCGGGCCGGAACGCGCCAAGGCAGGCGGTAACGTGTTCGACGCCGTTCGCGACTACCTTGTTGGTACCGCCGCCGAAGGCCGACGCGCGATGATCGCTTGCCACACCGAGGGCTCGCGTGACCGCCTCGGTAAGCTGCTTGCTGAGCACGGCATCGATCGATTGGCGCCGGTGCAGAGTTGGCGCGAAGCAATGGCGGTTCCGGCAAATCAGATTACGCTCGCCGTCGTCGCGCTTGAAAAAGGGTTTGTCTTCGACGGCAGTGCGATCGTCACCGAGCAAGACATCCTTGGTGATCGCATCGGGCGCCCGCCGCGCCGCGCTCGGCGTGCCGAGAATTTTATCGCCGAAGTCACCGGCCTGGCGCCCGGCGATCTCGTCATTCATGTCGATCATGGGATCGGTCGTTTCGTCGGATTGCAGACGATCGATATCGGCTACGTGCCGCACGATTGCCTGTTGCTGCACTACGACGGCGGCGACCGGCTGTTCGTGCCGGTCGAGAACCTTGAGATGCTGTCGCGCTACGGCTCGGAGGATTCGGGCGGCACGCTCGACAAATTGGGCGGCGCCGCGTGGCAAGAGCGCAAGGCGCGGGTGAAGAAGCGCCTGAAAGACATGGCCGAAGAACTGATCCGAATTGCCGCCGTGCGCACGGTTCACACGGTTGATTCGATCGTCGCGATGCCGGGTCCTTATGGTGAGTTTTGCGCGCGTTTTCCGTATCACGAGACCGACGATCAGCGGCAGTCGATCGCCGATGTCCTCGGCGACCTCGCCACCGGGAGGCCGATGGATCGTCTGGTCTGCGGCGATGTCGGTTTCGGCAAGACCGAGGTTGCACTGCGCAGCGCGTTTGCGGTCGCCATGACCGGAAAGCAAGTGGCGATCGTTTGCCCAACCACGTTGCTAGCGCGCCAGCACTTCAAGACGTTCGCCACGCGCTTCGAGGGACTGCCGGTGCACGTCGCCCAACTCTCGCGTCTGGTAAGCGCCAAGGATGCCATCAAGGTGCGCGAGGGCTTAGCGAACGGAGAAATCGACATCGTGATTGGCACGCACGCGCTGTTGGCAAAAGGCGTCACCTTTCGCGACCTCGGCATCGTCATCGTCGACGAGGAGCAACACTTTGGAGTCAAACACAAGGAACGGCTCAAACAATTTCGCGCCAACGTTCACGTCTTGACACTGACGGCGACCCCAATTCCTCGAACGCTGCAGCTCGCTCTTTCTGGCGTGCGCGAGTTATCCCTCATCTCGACGCCGCCCGTGGATCGACTAGCGATCCGCACCTACACATTGCCCTTCGATCCGGTCGTTGTTCGCGAGGCAATCCAGCGCGAACGCTTCCGCGGCGGCCAAATCTATTATGTCTGCCCGCGCATCGCCGACATTCCCGACGCCGAAGACTTTCTCAAGCGCGAGGTTCCGGAAATCAAATACGCAATCATGCACGGTCACCTGCCACCGACCCAACTCGACTCCGTCATGAACGCGTTTTATGACGGGCAATTCGACGTTCTACTGTGCACCAACATCATTGAATCCGGGCTCGATATTCCGAACGTCAACACGCTCATCGTTCATCGCGCCGATATGTTTGGGTTGGCGCAGCTCTATCAGATTCGCGGCCGTGTCGGCCGGTCCAAGGTGCGGGCCTACGCCTACCTCACGTTGCCGGCGAATCGAGCGCCGACGGAAACGGCGATCAAGCGGCTTGAGGTGATGCAGTCGCTCGACGGGCTGGGTGCTGGATTTAGCTTGGCTAGTCACGACCTCGACCTTCGTGGCGCCGGCAACCTGCTGGGCGAGGAACAATCAGGCCACATCCGCGAAGTCGGTCTCGAACTTTATCAACAAATGCTCGAAGAGGCCGTTGCCACGGCAAGGTCCACGCCAGCGGAACGCGCGGCCGATTCAGATGCGTGGTCGCCGCTTATCCAAATCGGTACCGCTGTGCTAATTCCCGAATCCTATGTCGGCGATCTGACACTGCGCATGGGGCTTTACCGACGCCTATCACGGCTTGCTAGTCGCGCCGAGATCGATGCGTTTGCGGCCGAATTGATCGATCGTTTCGGCCCGCTCCCCGCTGGGGTCGAACACCTAACGAAAGTGGTCGGCATCAAACATGCATGTCTCGCCGCCGGGATCGAACGAATCGAGGCGGGGCCGCGCGGAGTCTCGATCGTTTTTCGTGGTAACAAATTTGCCAATCCGGCCGGATTGGTCGACTTCATCTCGCGGCAAGGCGGCGCGATGAAACTGCGACCAGACCACCGATTGGTCTACCTGCGCGATTGGGACAACGTCGATGTCCGCCTTCAGGGCCTTTATGCGCTCGTCGAGCGCGTCGCCGCCATCGCCTCCTCCGGCAGGGCGGCCGGCGTCACGCCGGTCGCCCTGCGAGCGTGAGAACCGATGACCGGCGTATTCCCCGTTCGCGTGACGAAGATTGTGCCTGGCGACATCGCGCCGGGGTTTCAGCTGATCTCGTCGGACGGCCATCGCTTCGATTTTGACGACCATGCGGTCAGCGGGCGATTTACCGTCCTGGTTTTCGGCGATCAACGCCAAATCAGCCGGGTGTTGGACGCTCTAGCGCAGCATCGTGAAACATTAACCGCCGCGCAGGCGCATGTTCTTGGGGTCGTGCGTGGCGAACCGGATCGCACTGCACCGTTTCCGGTATTCCGCGATCAAGAGGAAAAGGTCGCAAAAACGTATGGCACGGCCGGCACAGGTTCCGTTTTTGTCGTTGCGCCCAATCGCCACGTCCTCAACGCGTTCAGCGCGGGCGACGAACCGAGCGCCATTGCGGCTGCAACGGCTGCGCTCATCGACCGACACAGCCGAGCATTCAAACCTCGATTACAGAGCGAAAACCATCCACCAGTCCTCGTCGTTCCCGATGTGCTCAGCTCGAGTGAGTGCCAGAAACTAGTCAGCGTCTATCGGATGGACGGCAACGTCATGGTGGAGCCCGGGCACGGTCAGCGCTCGCAGTCCGCCGACTATAAAATGCGCATCCCTGAATACGGTCGGAACGACCGTATCGATCATTGGATCGTCAGGCGGACCACCGACGAATGGATTGACCGGCGGCTCCAGGAACGCCTGTTTCCGGAAATCTTCAAAGCATATCAATATCCGATCACGCGGCGCGAAAACTACCGCATCGGATGTTACGAGGGCGCTCGCGGCGGCGAACTGCATGGGCACCGCGACAATACAGAACCAGTCGTCGCGCATCGACGCTTTGCGATGTCGATCAATCTCAACAGCGAGGACTTCGTCGGCGGCGAACTCGCATTTCCCGAATACGGTGGACAGCGCTATCGACCGCCAAGCGGGGCAGCGATCGTGTTTTCATCATCAATTTTGCACGAACTCCACGAAGTAACGAAAGGGCGCCGCTACGTCCTGCTCGCGTTTTTATTTGGAGAACGCTAACGATTGGTTCAAGCAGTCGTGCCGATGGTCGTCGCTAAAGCGGTAATCTGATCGAAGAGATCGAGAAAAATGCTCGGTTCTTGGGCGCCGGAGATCGCGTATCGACCATCGACGATAAAGCACTGAACGGCCGCCGATTCCGAGCGATGAAAAATGCTTAGCTACCTCAATGACGGTGTCGCAGTCGGCGTCGGTGTCGAGCCGGCGAGCGACGTCGTTTCGGTCAAGCCCGCATGTGCCGGCCACTTCGGCGAGAACCGCCGAATCGCCCACATTCGCGCCGTCAAAGAAATACCGTTGGAAAAGCGCCTCGACGACCGCGCCCTGTTTTCCCACCTCGCCAGCCCACAAGACTAGACGATGCGAGTCGACGGTGTTCGGCGTGGTCACGGTCGAGTCGAAGTTGAACGAAATTCCCTCGCTGGCGCCGGCCTCGCGAATGCGGTCGTAAATCTGCCGCGCGCCGTCGGCGCCGCCGAACTTGGTCTTGAGGTATGTGCGCCGATCGAGGCCTTCGCGTGGCATGTCGGGATTGAGTTGAAAGGAATGCCACGCGATTTCGACTTCGAGGCCCTGCCGCGCTCCGAGCGCGCGCTCCATTCGCTGCTTTCCAACGAAACACCATGGGCAAATGGTGTCGGAAATGACATCGATACGCATGTGTCAGCCTTTGCGGCGACGCACAGGTAGCGGTTTTGTCGAGCGATCGAGCGGTAGCTTTCGGTTTTCGATACAAGCCGCGCGCGCCCGACCGATTAATGCCTCCGTGTCATCTCCGGGAGCTAAAGATGAACAAGACGTCTTCAGTATCACCTTGATCTGTTGCTCGACGCCTAGAACGCGAAATTCAGCCTTGCCGACGACGCCCGCAATTCGCTGCAGCGCGTAGTCCGCGAGTTCGGGGGCGGTGTCCGGTTCGACGATGCAAAATTCATCGTCGCGCAGCCGGTCGACTAGATCCTCGCCACGCACCAGACTAATCATTAGCCTACCGAATTAACGCAAAACGAGGTCGCCGGCGACGTAGCCATGATCGGTGTTGATCTCGTCCAAGTTCTCGATATCGATGTACCCGATCGCCAGATTTTGCTCCAACTGTTCGCCTGCTCGATCTGGCGGGCGAGGTGCGCATGGAGAAAACCGTAGGTGTAGAAACCGGTAAGACGATCGGTCGTTATGTCGTCGCCGAACACGCGATACAGCCCTCGCATCGACTCGCGATAGCGCTTCTGTTTTACGAGAGCGACGACGCGCGTTCGGAGATCTTTGATATTCGCCGTTCTCGGCACGGCATCGTTAGCGCCGCTCAGGAACGTCGCCACCGGATCTTTAAATGCTTGCGGGTCGGCAAATAATATCAGGGGCACAGCGTATAGCCGTGAATTTCGGCGCATTTTTGCGAAAAAATCCAAGGCCCCGGGTTGGTCATCATGGCAACCGACGATGACAATGTCGGGACGCGCCTTGGACAATGTCTTGAGACCTGCCGCGCTTGGACCCTGCCCTTGAGGGCGCCTTCAATGCGATTCCCGGTCTCGCCTTTGCAGGCAACGAGGAGGGCGACCCCATCGTTTACGGTTTTCGGCACCGCCCGCTGTTTAGGTGTCTGTATCCCAAAATAGCTGCTCGTTGCCAGGCGAAGTTCAAGCTCTGTCTGCATCGCTTTTAGGCGTACAAGCGAGCTCAGATGGGAGAACAACTCAAGATCGTGAAATTCGGTCGCAAGGAAATCGGCAACGGCCGCCGAACCGGCAT
>SHVV01000073.1 GCA_009694095.1 Alphaproteobacteria bacterium
GGTCGCAGAAAAACCATTAACTCCGTTTGGCTCAAGCCGCCGCGGTGACCTCGCGCCAAGTGTCCGTCGCCGCCGCACGGAAGGTTCGGTGCGTCGAGGCTGAGGTCAGATGGCGCTCGACGTTGAAGGTGTTGTAGACGGCGGCATGGGTCGAGAGAAATCGCTGGGCTGATCCGCGGCTTTTGAAACCCTGCATCTTGCGTTCCCGTCGTCGGGTTGGTTGATGCGAGTTCTCCGCGCGGTTGTTGTGCCATCGACCACGCTCATGGCGCTTTTCTATCAGATGCTAGGTCGTGTCGGTCTTGGGACGGCGCTGGCGCAAGCCCGCTGCGATCAGCGGTCCGAAATGGTTCACCCACCGCTGAGTGCTCTCATAGGACAGCCCGATGCCGCGTTCCGACAACAGGTCTTCGACGTCGCGGAGGCTCAAAGTAAACCGGAGGTAGAGCCAAATCGCCCGATGGACTATCCCAGGCGGAAACCGATAGCTGCTGTAGCTGTTTTTTTCATCCCCTTGGCTACCGACCGACCCGCCACAGGAACCGCAAGTCGCAAACGCCGTGACAATGCCTGACAAGGCCCGCACGGGTTCCTTGAATCGAAAAGAGCCGCCTTGGAGCGGCGCTTTTCCTTGGCTCGAACCGGCGATCACATTCCCGGCAATTTGACGGCTTCGACTTCGCCCTTGTCGTTGACGCGGCCGAACCCCAAAGTCGCGATGATGTCTTTGTCGGCGTCGAGTTGAATTTCGCCGGCGACGCCCTTGAACGGCATGACGCTGCGGATCGTGTCGACCGTGACTTTACCACCGCCTTTCTTATACGCCGCCGCGAGAATACGTCCGGTGTCATAAGCGTAGGCATCGACGAATGACGGCTGCTTTCCGTTCTTGGCTTCCCACCGCTTGCGCCAATCCGGCGCCGTCGGAACCCCGCCCGGCAACTCGAAAATCGGTGTCACGAATGTGACGTTCTTGAGATCATCGCGCGGCGTGTTGTTGTACAGGAGATCAACGAAGTCCATGCACGAGATGATCTTGTCCGAAAGCCCTTGGGTCCGGAACGCCTTAACCAACGGATAGACGTTGAACGCGAGGCCGTTCAACAGGATCACGTCCGGATTGAACTCCTTCGCCTTGAGCGCGATGGTGTTGTAATCCTTGGCGCTGACTTCGAACTGTTCGAGCTGGTAGGTGGCGCCCATCTTCTTGATCTCGGGCTCGATCAACGCGCTGAACTGCTCGGTTGCTGCCGCGAGCGACAGGGCGGTACCGAATACGCGTTTGGCGCCTTTCGCTTTGGCGTAGGCAACGAACATTGGCGCTTCGGTCTTGTAGTTCGGCATGATTCGAACGCGGTTGGCGCCCCGCTGAGCCATGAACGAGTCGAACGCGACGAGAAGGTGCGGGATGGGCAATTTATCGACCTCTGGCAGCACTGCGCGCGACTGCGTCGACAAGCCCGAAACGTAAACAGCCGGGTTCGAAAGCAACTGTTTCTGCGCGATCGTGACCGCTTCTTGGGCTTTGGCTTGGTTATCCTGCGCGTCGATTTTGAACGGACAGGGTGAAATCCCCTGCTCCTTGCAGCCCTCGTCGTAGCCCATTTCGAGCGACTTGAAGTAGTTGCCAGCGAAGGATGACGCCGGACCGGTCAACGGGATATTGCCCGCGATCGTCAACTGTTGCGCGAACGATTCGCCATTCGTCGAAACGAGCGCCACAGCCGCCAACGCCGCAAGACCAAAGCTTCGAATAATGTTCATCAATCGCCTCCCCTTTGTTGGATGCCTATCGTTAGCCCACTCGATATACACCGGCAATCCCTTGCGGTCGCATGTGCATGAGGAGCACCAGAACCACGCCGTAAGTAATCAGGCGCACTTCGGCGGCGACGGCGTTCGGCAGCTCGATCCACCGCAGGATTTCCGGGATCGCAAGCAAGATGAACGCGCCGACAAATGGTCCGCGCACGCTGTTGCCAACCCCGCCGACGATCACCATCGAGAGCAAAAGGATCGATTCGTTGAGCTCGGCCGACTGCGGGTCGATAAAAGCCAGATGCGCGGCGAACATCGCGCCGGCAAATCCTGCCATGCCGCAGCTGATCCCGATCGCTTGCAGCTTGGCGAGCCGCACGTCTTTGCCGAGACCACGCGCGACGAGTTCGTCGTCGCGGATCGCCTGCAGCATCCGTCCCCAAGGAGAATGCAGCAACGTTCGCGAAAATACGGTCGCGAGCAGGGCGAAGAGCGTGAACAAAAAGGCGACATCGGGAAGTGCGCCGAAGCTGTAGCCGAACAGAGCAGGTTTCGCGATCCCGGCAAATCCAAAGTCGCCGTTGGTTAGATTGATCAAAGTTCCATGTGGCAGGCCGGGCTTCGCCCAATAGCGGAGTGTGGTGTAGATCACGACCTGGACCGAAAGCGAGAACAGGACGAAAAAGTCGCCACGGAACCGCCATGACCCGAGCGACAACACGAGGCTCAACCCCATGGCGACCGCGACCCCGACAAGAGCCGATGGGATGAACTCCCAACCAAGGACGTAGCCCGTCAACGCGTAGGCATACCCGCCAAGTGCGAAATACCCGGCGTGGGCCAGGGTGAGTAGGCCGACGTAGCCGACGATCACGTTGAGCGAAAGCGCGACGACGATATAAATATCGAGCAGGATCAAAAGATGGAAAGCGTAGTTCATCGCTGCTGTGCCTCGAGTCTGGCCTTGAGTTCGAGAATTCCACCCGGTCGAAACACCAGAAACGCCGCGAGCGCGAGAAAAGTACAAGCCTCGACCCAGCGCGAGTTGACGTGCCACTCGACCTCGTGGCGAAGAATTCCGAGCATAAGTCCACCGAGCACCGGACCCAGGAACGTCGAGCGGCCACCAATGATCGAAGCCACCATGGCGAGCAGAAAATCGGGCAAGCCGCCATGGGTCCAAAATCCAGTGTCGCGCGCGGTTAACAGACCGAGGACGGCACCCATCACGCCGGAAATGACGAACGCGCCGTAGCGCAGATTGCGAATGTTGAAGCCGCGTACTGCCAGCTCCTTCGGGTTGTCCGCGAGCGCGCGGTAGCGCAATCCAATGCTGCTGAAATGAAGCCAAACAAAAAATGCGGCCAGGATGACGATTGCTCCGACCACGACCCAGAATTGCGACTCGGTGATAGCGACCGAGGAGCCGAGCCTCCAGATTGGATCGCCGCTAAGTCGCAAGACTTTTTGTTCGTTGCCCCAGACCAACGCGGTGGTCTGGACAACGACGATGTAGATGCCGAGCGAGGAGATGAATTGGGCCGAGAACGAGCCATGGCGCCGCTCGATCCGAGCATGGTTGAAATGCTCAGATCCCCACGACAGCGCAACGCCGGCAACGATCGCTAGCGCAAATGCAATGGCAGGCGCCACGCCCGCGTGGAGGAGCGCCCAGGCGACGAACGGAGTTAGCACGTAAACCGCCGCCAAGGTCACGTGAAAGACGTTGGTCGGCAGATAGACGAGCTGGAACGCGAGCGCCATTACCGCGATAGTCAGACCATTGATCGTGCCGTTGACGAGAACCTGCATCTTGTTCGTCGCGCCAAACCACCGCGGAGCGTTCTTCGTTGAAAGTTGGCAGTGTAGACACCCAGCCCGCTGAACGCACGAGCTGTTCGACCGCGCCTCGCCGTCGCGCGTTGGCACGTCTCGGCCCCTGTGTTAGCGTGACAATTGCTCAAAGCAGCCTTCGGGAGGAAGCCGTGGTTCAATTCGCAAACGTCGTTTCAGGCGATTCGCACGTCCGCGAGCCCTACGATCTTTGGGTCAAGACCATCGGCAAGAAATTCGGCGATCGAACACCGCGGGTCGTTCACCGCTACAAGAATCTCAAAGGCAATTTCTTTTTCACCGGCGGTTATCACGCTAAGTATTTAACGTCGCAAAACAGCATGTTGCTCGACCTCAAGGGGCCTGGGGCCGAGCGAGCCCGTCTCGTGGTCGACTCGGGTCACGATCCTGACGCCCGGGTCAAATTCCAAAAACTCGCCAATGTGAAGGCGGAAGTGCTCTATCCGACTGCCTCGATGGCGATCATGCAATGCGGCCAGCGCGACGTCGCCGAGGCGGCGGCCGCCGTCTTCAACGATTGGATGGCCGAATACGTGTCGCGCTCGCCCAACTCGTTGCTTGGAGTCGCCGAGGTGCCAACCTACCGGCCGTCGTGGGCGCTTAAGGAACTCAAGCGCGCCCGCAAGAAAGGTTTGCGCGGCGCCATGATCAATACGATCGCCCCGGTTGGCGCTACGCCCTATCGAACGAAAGCTTGGGACAAATTCTGGGCAGCCGCGCAGGACCTCGACATACCGATCATCCTCCACATCGTCACCGGACGAGTGCTCGACCCGATCGTTTATGCGCTCACCAAAGAAGAGTACGCCGTGGCGCCCGGCGGCGTGATGGACATGTGGAATGAGATTCAGAACGTGGTCGCCAACGAATTCATCTTCGGCCAGATCCTCGATCGTTTTCCGAAGCTCAAGGTCGTCGAGGCTGAGTTCGAAGTGTCGTGGATACCGACATTTATGTTCCGCATCGATCAGATGCAGGGCAGCCTCACTCCTCTCCTCGACTTGCCGAAGCTCAAGATGAAAGCGAGCGACTATGTGAAGTCGCGGATCTGGCATGGCATGACCGACGACCCTTACGGTCTCAGCGTAATTGACGAAGTCGGCGCCGGTCAGTTCCTGTGGGGTTCGGATTTCCCGCACGTACGATCGATCAGTTACGAGACCCAGGCGTTCCTCGCCAAGACATTCAAGACGTTGTCGGTGGCTGACCAGAGAAAGGTCGTCGGCGGCAATACCGCGCGGGTGTTCAACGCGTGAATGGCGGCGCGACTAGCGGGCCGATCGTCAGGTGAGTTGCAAGGCGGCCCGTAATTCGGCCACCCGCCGAGCCAGCGAATCCGCCTCATAGGGTAAGCGCGACGAAGCGCCCCACACCGGCTTCGGCCACGCCGGATCGATACGGTAACGCCCGACGATATGGATATGCAGCTGCGCCACGACGTTGCCGATCGTCGCCACGTTGAGCTTGTCCGGGTTAAACAGCGGCTTGATTGCCCGGCAGACACGGTCGATTTCGCCGACTAACGCCATTTGCTCGGACGGCGTCAGGTCGATCAGTTCGCGCGCGCCGGCCCGCTTGGGGACGAGCACGAGCCAAGGATAGCGTCGCTCGTTCATGAGGTGGACGCCGGAGAGGGCGAACTCGCCGAGCGGCACGGTATCGACGACGAGCTGCGGATCGAGGACGAACGCCATCGACTAGTGTTCGGACGTCGCGGCGGCTGGGGGTATGCGCGCGCGAAACACCTCGCGACGAATGATGTAAAGCCCGCCACCAACGATAAGAGTCGCGCCGAACACCGTCCACAAGCCCGGCACTTCGCCCCAAAAAGCAAACCCGAGGACCGCCGCGGTCACCAATTGAAAATACTTGTATGGCGCGATGGTCGCTGCTTCGGCATAACGAAACGAATCGATCATGAGGAAGTGAGCAACCACGGACATTATTCCGGTCGCGGCAAGAAACCCGAGCTCGGCCCAGCCGACCGGACGCCACTCGAACGGCAGAGTCGCCGCACCCGCGAGCGTTGTCGCCAGCGTGGTGTAAAACAAGATCGAAATCGAGGAGTCTCCGGTCATGAGCTTGCGCGTCAGGACATCGCGCGTCGCCGCGAGCAACGCGGAAAAAATCGCGAGCATCGCCGCCGAATTGATCGACTCCGGGCTCGGCTGCACGACCATGACGACACCCATGAATCCGATACCGACCGCCGACCAGCGGTGGACCCCGACCGTTTCGCGGAGAAAAATCGCGGCCAACGCAGTCATCATGATCGGCGCGAAAAACAGGAGGGCAGTTGCATCGGCTAAGGGCATGTAGCGCAGAGAAAAGACAAACGAAAAACTCGAAATCACCATCAGGGTCGCCCGCGTCGCCTGGCCGCTTAAACTATGAACGCGAAACGCGTCGCGCCCGCCCGTGCGCCATGCGAACAGAGCGATCAGCGCTACGGCAAAGAGGCCGCGAAGGCACAAGAGCTCGCCCGTTGGCATGTCCCGAGGCAGCGACTTGACGACCGCGTCCGAGCCGGTGACGATCGCACCCCCTATCACCATGTAGCCGATGCCGCGGCCGGGAGCGTGGTTCGTGCTTCGGTTGGTGCGGAGTAAATTTTTGATCACGGGGATCGATATCGGTTGGCGGGACAGAAGCGGACCGGATCATATCCTGGCGCATGCCTCTGTTGAGTCCCCTTGTCGTATCATCTAAGAAACGCGGTAGACCACATCGATGAGGGACGGCCGGTCTCGAGTAGAGCTCCACCGGTTGTTGTCGTTGGCTAGCCTCTAGCCCAAAGGAGCTTACCGCTATTTAGCGATCTATTTTCAGCCGAGGCGTTTCTCGCGTTTCTGCAAGTGATCGCGATCGACGTGGAGCTCGCCGGCGACAACGCCATTGTCGTCGGCATGGCTGTGGCGAGCTTGCCGCCGGCACAGCGGCCCAAAGCGATCATTATCGGCATCGCCGGCGCCACCGTTCTGCGCATCTTGTTCGCGATCTTCACTACGCAACTCATGCAGGTTGTGGGACTGCTGTTCGCTGGTGGAGTTCTTCTACGGGGGGGTGGGGTGGGGGGCCTGGAAGCTCTGGCGCGAACTTCGTGCCGGCGGCTTCGGTGGCGGTGATGAAGACCCCGCCCACGGCGCGGCGGTGGTCGAGGGTCCGACCAAGACGTTTGGACAGGCCGTGCAGCAGATCATCGTCGCCGACGTCCGATGTCGCTCGACAACGTTCTGGGTGTTGCCGGAGCGGCGCGCGACCGCATCTGCGTGCTGATCTTCGGCCTGACCCTCTCTGTGGTTCTTATGGGTCTAGCGGCTTCAGTCGCTCGGCCGTTACCCGGGGCTGGGCCACGCCGGCTTCCTCGTCATCCTCTACGTTGCTCTGGCGATGGTCTACGAGGGCGGCAACACGCTCGGGCACCACGTCTAGCAAGCGGCTGCCGCTTGGCCTGCTAGAATCCCGCCGCCTTGAGGTCGTCCGGCAGAAGCCGCCCATTAGCGATGATACGCTCGCCGTCTAGCCAGGCGCTGCATCCGCGCATCGGCAGGTCCATGTGGCACGCCGTATCATTCTTGCCGCCGAACTCGACGTTGGGTCCGAGCGAAAAGAGGACGTTACCGTAGTACGAACGACCATCCATGCCGATGCCTTTGAGCGCCCATTCAGCCGCCGTGTGCGTACCCCAGCCGATGTGCGAGACCGCGTAGGCGCGCGGATCCTTGTAGCCTTCCATCCAGCGTTGAAGATCGGCGGCCTCCTTGCCACCTTTGATCTTGGTGACGATACCCTTCTCGACCACGAACTCGACCGGCTCGGTCAAGAACTGCATGCGCGGGAAAATGATATCGCCTTCGTCCATGACGACGTGACCATTCACCGCACCATCGCGCGGGCACGACGCGACCAGCCCGGCCGGCCAGTGGTCCCAGCGCCCGGGCTCGGCGACATAGCCGTATTCCATCAGCGCCCGGTAATTGGTACCGAACTCATAGGTAATATCGGTGCCTTGTTGATTGGTGAAACGGAACGTTCGCGCCTTGCTCAGGCGCGAAAGCGCAGCTTCCGTCCGCGCCCGCAACTCCGGCGTTGGAAACAGTCGCTTTAGAATCTCGAAATCCTCGCAGACCAGGAGCATGCGCGGTCCTGCATTCCGGATTTCGATCTCCTGCGCCGAAAACGAAGCCACCAGAAGATCGATCACAAGGTCCGCCGCCTTCAGTTTTGCCATCGCCTTCGGATTGTCGGCCAAAGGATTCTTGCCGAAATCCTTGAGACGGTCTTCGGCGGTGGTCGCTTTCCCCGCCGGCAAATTGACATCGATGACCTTGGCTCCAAGTTTTTTGGCGGCCGTCAGGAATGCTTTGGCGTAGTCTCGAAGCGAGTCGCCGACCGAAAGAACGGCAACGGTCTCGCCCTCACGCACCTTGCAAAGCTCGAGCTCCCGTTTGAAGAGATCGACCATTTCTTTGCTGATCGCGGTCATGGAATCCTCCCTGGATCGATGCCGGCGCTCCTGGCGTCGACGGCCAATTGTGGCGCAGATCCCGACCGATACGCAACACCAGCGCCAGCCACGAACGGCCGAAGCGCGCGCATGAAGCTTCCGATTGCCGCGATATGCTCCATCGGCCGTTCAAAGCCTGCCTCCATGGTGTGGAATGAAAGATGGGTCGCGCCCGCCTCGATCCACCACATCGCATCCTCGACGCAGGCCTCCGGCGTTCGACCGGCGATCGGGATCCGAGCCTCAATGCCGACCGCGCCCTCGTCCCGTCCGGCAGCACGCACGTAGACGCGCAGTTTTCTGATCGCCGCCCGCGCCTCGTCACCCGGCTCGATCAGACAGTACCAGCCGTCGCACAGCCGGGCGGTCCGCTCAAGGACGGCGTCGGCTCGACCTCCGTTCCAGATCGGAATCGTTCGCTTGAGCGGTAACGGATTAATTCCGGCATCGCTCACGCTGTGCCACCGGCCGCGATAGGTGAGAAGCGGTTCTCGCCACAGCCGCCGCATCAAATCGATCTGCTCTTCGATTCGTTGGCCCCGGTTGCCGAAATTTTCGCCGAGACCTTCGTATTCGAATGCGTTAGGCCCTACGGCTATGCCGAGGCGTAGTCGGCTACCTGAAAGGACGTCGATCTCGGCGGCCTGCTTGGCGGCGAGCACCGTCTGACGCTGGGGCAACACGATAATGCCCGTGAAGAGCTCGATCCGCGTCGTCACAGCGGCGACGAAGCCGAACAGCACGAACGGCTCATGAAACGCGTGCGTGTGCTTGTAGCGCGCGCGCCGACCGTGCTCGCTTTCGGCATTGGCACCGAGTACATGATCGTAGGCGACGAGATGGGCGAAGCCGGCGCACTCGGCAGCTTGAGCAAAGTCGCGAATAGCCGCCGGATCATTGCCGATCTCAGAGGTGGGAAACACAACACCAATGCGCATACAGTCTCACTCCTTTTAGCGATTCCTATCCGTCGATCCAGCCGCCGACAAGCGATTCCGCGTTTTGCAGCGTTCATTGCCCAACCGCCAACAAGTTGCCATAGTTAAGAGTTTCCACAGGTAACAAGGCTGGGCAATGAAAGCCGTTGTCGGCAAGGCGTTGACGTATCTCGACGGCACCTGGGTCGAGGGCAATCCGCCGTTGCTCGGACCAATGACGCACGCTTCGTGGCTCGCCTCGTTCGTGTTCGACGGCGCTCGAGCGTTTAATGGTTACGCACCCGACCTCGACAAACACTCTGCTCGTTGCATCGACTCGGCGGTGCGTCTCGGACTCAAACCGCCGTTCGATGCGGACCAGATTGAGCGTCTTTCGTGGGAGGGCATCCGTAAGTTTCCAAGCGATGCCGAACTTTACGTGCGGCCGATGTTCTGGGCCGAAACCGGGTTCATGATCCCCGATCCTGAAAGCACGCGCTTCGCTCTTTCAGTCTACGAAGCAAAAATTCCTCCTGGCGAGCCGGGATTTTCGGCGACTCTTTCGACGTGCCGCCGACCGCTACCCGAGATGGCGCCAACCGATGCCAAGTGCGCTGCGCTCTATCCCAACGTCTCGCGCATGTTCATCGAAGCGCGCGCCAAGGGATTCGACACCGCGGTCGTGCTCGATGCGTGGGGCGACGTGGCCGAGTTCGCGAACGCCAATCTCTTCATGGTCAAGGACGGTGTCGTCCACTCGCCGGCTCTCAACGGCACGTTCTTGAACGGCATAACGCGCCAACGCGTCATCGACCTGTTGCGCGACAACGGCAAAAAGGTCGTTGAGCGCAAGATTAAGTACGGCGAAATCATCGACGCTGACGAGCTTTTCTCGAGCGGTAACTGGGCCAAGGTCCAGACCTGCGCCCGCTTCGAGAACCACTATTTCCAACCAGGTCCAACTTTTCGCGCCGCGCACGAGCTCTATTGGAACTTCGCCAAGAGCGGACGACGCGCGTAACCAAATGACGGACAGACTCAAAGGACAGACGGTTATCATCACCGGAGGCGGGCGCGGCTACGGCGAGTTCATGGCAAAAGCCGTCTCTCTCGAAGGTGCGAACGTCGTTCTCGCGGCGCGGACCGTAGCCGAGTGCAGCAAAGTCGAGAGCGAGATCGCCGCTGGGGGCGGCCATGCCATTGCGGTCGAGTGCGATGTCGCCAACGAAGCACAAATCAAGACACTGATGAAAAAGACGCTCGACGCGTTCGGCCAGATCGACGTTCTCATTAACAACGGCGCGCATCCAGGTTCAGTACTCGACCCGGCCTCGATTCCGACCGCCGAATGGGACGCGACGTTCGATGCCAACGTGCGCGGTGCTTATATTTGCGCACGCGAGGCGCTGCCCGCGATGCTGGCGCGAAAAACCGGCCACATCGTCAACGTCACGTCATCGACGGCCCGGCCGGGTTACGAGCACGTCCGCAGCATCCCCTATACGGTGAGCAAATTTGCCGTCGACGGGCTGACCCACGTGCTGGCCGTCAAACTCAAGCCGCAGGGCGTGCGCGTGAACGCGTTCTCGCCCGGCTTCGCCGAGACGCGGTTTCTTACCAACGCACCGCCTGGCTATCTCAAGGGCCGCGAGATGCAAACGCCCGACCATGTCATGGAGCCGATCGTCCACATGCTGACGGCCGATATCGGCACCGGGGTCATTTTTGATGCGCTCGGTTGGCTCAAGTCGCACGGGCTTTACGACAAGTACCGCTTCTTCCACGACTAGCCGCCCGGCGCTGCAATCCGCCGTGACCGCGCTTCACGCCACCGCTCTTCGCAACGTTGGCTCGCCGCTCAATCAAGCCATACACCTGCCGGGGCATATCTACGGCTCGCCCAAACTCTAAGCGCTCGAGAAGGAGCGCATCTTCATGAAGGACTGGCTATGTGTCGGGCGCGCCGAGGAAATCGACAAACCCGGCGATTTCATGGCGTTTTGCATCATGGGCGAGCCGATCGTCGTGACGCGCAACCATGCCGGTGCAATTCAAGCGTTTGCCAACGTCTGCGCTCACCGTGGGGTCGGGGTGGCGGGCGGTGCGGGAAACACCGGTGAATTCATGTGCCCGTACCATGGTTGGCTTTATGATCTGGACGGACGCCTGCTGGGCGCACCCTATATGAAGGACGCCGAAGGCTTCGATCCAAAGACCTGTCGCCTGCCGCCGATCCAATGCGGCACTTGGCAGGGATGGGTGTTCGTGAATTTCGACGCCGGCGCGATCCCGCTTGTGGACTACGTCGCCGATTGGGATCGCAAGCTTGGGTTTCTCCACATGGAACGCTGCCGGTTGGCCGACAAGCTGGTGTTCGAGATCGACTGCAATTAGAAATTCACCGTCGAGAACCCGGTCGACATCTATCACGTGCGCACAGTCCATGCGATGACGTTTGGGGCGCACGTCGATCCGGAGAAGTATGCGTGGTTTTTGGCCGCGCGGTTGCTCGACTGTGCTCTACCCGGCGCGGTCGCACACCGATAGCGCCGAGCCGATCTTCGCCATGAATCCGACGGTTGCCGATCGCGGGCTAACGGTCGGCGTAACCGGATTCCTATCGCCCAACTTCCATCTTTATGGCCGTTGCGAAAATTTACGCCCGTGCGTCGAATGGCCGCTCGGCATGGGACGCACACGGCTCATTTATTACAATTTGTTCCCTACCGAGTTCCACGCCCGGCTCGACTTTACCGCCGACGTCGCGCGTCACCAACGGTACTATGCGCGTGCGGTCGAAGAGGATCGCGGCATGCTTGAATCGCTTCAACACGCCATGGCGAGCCGGAACTTCCGGCCGGGACCTCTGTCCAAGTTCGAGAACGCGATCCACCACCAGCTCAAATACTACGTCGAGCGGATGGGCAATACGCTCAACGCGGTGTAGTAACCGCGGCTTGATCCGTCAGACAAGGTGGACCGCCTGCGCCGGTTTGATCGAACGCCAATCGACCGAGCCGGGCCACTCCGCGTAGAGCTGAACGCGATGGCCATCAGGATCGCGGATCGCGACCGATAGGCGGGCGGGATGATCGACGACGGCGTCGATCGCAATTGAGCTTTCTTTTGCCCGTGCGAGCGAGGCTGCCAGGTCGCGGTCGTCGCCGACGACCATCCCGACGTGATGAAATCCCAGCGCCAACGTGGCGCTTTTGCGAAAGATCGCAACCGAGCGGCCGCCGAGCGTGCCTTCGAGCGCAACGAAGGATCGGTCGATTCCCCCGATCGCCGGCCGCAGACCGAGAATCTCGGAATAGAAACGAACCATCGCCAGATAGTCGTCGGCGACGATCATCGGGTGGGTGGTGTGCAGTGGGTGGAACAACGCGGTTTCGACTCGCGTGTATTCGGGTTTTTCGATGAAGAATGTCTCTGTGGTCAGCGCCGGATCCCACGGCCGCCATTCGCGATTCATCCACTGGATCGTACCCGACTGGATGATCGTCCAGTCTTTTAGCGTATCGACGTAGACCTCGATCTGGTTACCGTCGGGATCGTACATGTAAAGCGAGTGCGTGTTGCGATGGTCCTCGATCATCGAGAACTCGACGC
>SHVV01000074.1 GCA_009694095.1 Alphaproteobacteria bacterium
AACAATATTTTTATATGATTTCACGTGAGCAATGCAGCATTTCTGTGGTGTATTTTGGCAACAGACGAAATGAATCCAACCCCGTCGCAAGGGTTGATTGCTAGCACCCCCGGTACCTCTATGTTAGAGGAGGGCGGTCTTATTCGTCTAGGGTTGAGTGGGAAAAGCTAGCGTGCGCCGCATGATCGTTACGAGGTGAAGCGGGGCGCTGACATCGGTTCTGCCGCTGCGGCTGTCCTCAACAAACCGGACTGTTTCGAGTATGCGCTACGCAAGGATTGCAACGTTGAAGAGTCCAACACAGATACACAACCCGAAGTTGTCGCGGTTGCTCTACTCGGCCACCGCCATGGCGTTCGCGCTGTTGGCAGGCTGCTCAACGATGCCCTCGGATGCGGAAGGCCAAAAGGAATTTCGCGAAGCCAACGATCCGGTCGAGCCTCTCAACCGCTACTTCTTCGACGTCAACCTATTCCTCGATAAGTTGATCCTCAAACCGGTGACGCAGGTTTACCTCGAATTGCCCGAGGGGCCGCGGAATGGCGTTACGAATTTCCTGCGAAATCTCCACAGCCCGGTGATCCTCGCGAACGATCTGCTGCAAGGAAAACTGGAGCGCGCCGGCACCACCGCCTCGCGCTTTGGCATCAACACTACGCTCGGCGTCGGCGGCATCTTCGACCTCGCGACCGATGCCGGGATCGAGCGCCACCACGAGGACTTCGGCCAGACACTCGGGTTTTGGGGCGCAGGCGAAGGTCCTTACCTCGTTCTTCCGATTTTAGGCCCAGCGCCGCCGCGCGATCTTGCCGGCAAAGTCGTCGACTACTTCATCGACCCGCTGACGTGGGTCGCACGCAACAGCGACTGGGAGTGGTTTGGCCCCGCGCGTTATTCGACTGAGCTAATCGATTTCCGCGCACGCAATTTCGATGAAATCGACAAGGTCGAGCGCGAAGCGGTCGATCTTTACGCTCGGGTTCGGAGTGCCTATCGCCAAAGCCGCATCGACGATATTCGCGACGGTAAGTCCGGCCCGTTAGTGCCGGTACCGCGAATCTCGATCAACGACGAGACGCCGCGCAAAGTATCGCAGGGCTACTAAGCGGCGCGCTCCCATGATTCGGCGTGTCACGGTAGGAATTCTCGGAGCGTGGCTGTTTGCCGTAACGGCAATCGCCGGGGCGATCCACACCCAAGATTCGGTCGGTTTCATACAATCGGTCGGCGAAGAGGCGATCCAACTGCTGAGCGACAAGAGCTTGGCCGAGAAGGAGCGCCTGACGCAGCTCCGGAATCTTCTTCATGCCGGTTTCGACATGAAAACGATCGGCCGGTTCGTTCTCGGGCGCTACGGGACGCGCGCCACCGAACCCGAACTCGACGAGTTCCAGAGCGTATTCGACGAGTACATCGTGCAAACCTTTGCGTCGCGCCTCGGTCATTACGCCGGCGAGACTCTTCAAGTCGGCCAGGCAAGGCGCGATGCGACCGGCGATACGATGGTTAGCTCGGAGATTGTCGGGCACGAAGGTCCAGCCATTCGGGTCGACTGGCGTCTACGTGGTGAGCCGGGCCATTTCAAAATCATCGACGTCATCGTCGAAGGCGTAAGCATGGCGATTACGCAGCGCTCGGAGTTTGGCGCCGTCATTCAACGCTCAGGCGGAAAAATCGAAAACCTGATCAAAGAACTCCGCCGCAAAGTCCCAGCAGCCCCGTAATCATTCGCCGTGCATACCGGTCCGGGCGCGCCCGAGCACATCAGCCTCGATGGAAAAAACGTCGCAAGATCGCTCAACTGCGGCGGATCGGCCGGTAACGAATTCGATGCGGCTGTTCAGCATCGGCCCCCAAGCGGCGTTTACGATCGGCTTCGTAGTCGGCGTAGTTGCCTTCGAACCACTCGACATGCGAATCGCCCTCGAACGCCAGCATGTGCGTCGCGATTCGATCGAGGAACCACCGATCGTGTGAGATTACGAGTACGCACCCGGCGAAGGACGTGAGCCCTTCTTCGAGCGCTCGCAACGTGTCGACATCGAGATCGTTCGACGGTTCGTCGAGCAACAACACGTTGGCGCCGGACTTTAGCATCTTGGCGAGATGCACTCGATTGCGTTCGCCGCCGGAGAGCTGCCCGACTTTTTTCTGTTGATCGGTGCCGCGAAAGTTAAACGCAGCGCAGTAGGCGCGGCTCTGCATCTTACGCTTGCCGAGCTGCAGTTCTTCGTGGCCCCCAGAGATTTCCTCCCACACCGTCTTGTCGGGGACTAGCGATTCGCGACTTTGATCGACGTAGCCGAGTACGATGGTCTCTCCGAGCTTGAGGGTGCCGGCGTCCGGCTTGTCCTGGCCGTTGATCATGCGAAACAGGGTCGTCTTGCCCGCGCCGTTGGCACCGATGATGCCAACGATTGCACCGGGCGGGATCTGAAAGGTCAGATCGTCGATCAGCAGCCGGTCGGCGAACCCTTTGTTTAGATGACTTGCTTCGATCACGACGGCGCCCAGGCGCGGACCCGCCGGAATGATGATCTGGTTGGTCGAAACGTAGCGTTCGTTCTCTTCGCTCAGCAACGCGTCATATGACTGGATGCGCGCTTTGCTCTTGGCCTGCCGGGCGCGCGGGCTTGAGCGGATCCATTCAAGCTCGCGCGCGAGCGTGCGCTGGCGCGCTTCGTCTTGCTTGCCCTCTTGGATGAGGCGCTTTTCTTTTTGCTCAAGCCAGGACGAGTAATTGCCTTCCCACGGAATACCGCGGCCGCGATCAAGCTCGAGGATCCAACCAGCGACGTTGTCGAGGAAATAACGGTCGTGGGTGACCGCGACGACCGTACCGGGATAATCATGCAAGAAGCGCTCGAGCCAGGCGACCGATTCGGCGTCCAAATGGTTGGTTGGCTCATCGAGCAGCAGCATCTCCGGCCGTTGCAGCAGCAGGCGGCACAGCGCGACCCGGCGCCGTTCACCACCCGAGAGCTTGGCCACCGGCGAATCGCCGGGCGGGCAGCGCAACGCATCCATCGCTATCTCGACCGTGCGGTCGAGTTCCCAAACGTTGCCGGCCTCGATCTTTTCTTGCAATTCCGACTGTTCGGCCAAGAGAGCGTTCATCTCGTCGTCGGATACCGGCTCGCCGAGTTTAGCGCTTACCGCTTCGTAACGATCGAGCAAGGACTTGGTCTCCGCGACGCCCTCCAACACCACGTCGCGAACCGTCTTTTCTTCGCTGAGCTTGGGCTCCTGCGGCAGGAATCCGATGCGCAATCTGTCGGCCGACCACACATCGCCAACGTACTCGGTGTCGTCGCCGGACATGATCCGCAGCAATGTCGACTTGCCAGCGCCGTTGATGCCGAGGACCCCGATCTTCGCCCCCGGTAGGAACGAAAGCCAGATGTCCTTCAGGATTTCGCGGCCGCCGGGGTAAACCTTCCCCAGCCCCTTCATCACGTAAACGTATTGGTGCGACGCCATCGCTCACCCACGCTATGAACCGGCGCGGTTGTAGCGGACACGCGGGACCCTTCGCAATGCGTTTGACGACGGGCAGGGTCCCGCTCGGTCAACCAAACGAGTGATTTTTCGCATCCGATCTGGTATCGAGGTTAAACCCTCAGTCAAAATCCAATGCCCCACCTCGCGATGCTGATCGCCATGGCCTTCGGCGCTTCGTCGTTCACCGCCGGAAAAATTGCCGTCGGCGAGCTTCCGGCCTCCGAGGTATTGGCGGGGCGCTACCTCGTTGGAGCTCTGGTGCTTTGGGCAGTGCTTCTACTGATCCGCGAACGCTTGAAACCCGATCGCTACGACCTCCGAGTGTTTCTTGTTGGTCTCGCCGAGCCGGGCGCGGGTTCGGTACTAGCGTTTTGGGGGCTCAACCTCACGACCGCCGTGCACGCCACCATCCTCTTCGCCTGGACGCCGCTGATCCAAGCCGTGCTCGCGCGAATTATCCTCAAAGAGCGGCTGACGCAGGAAGTCGTTTTTGGCTCACTCTTGGCGCTCGCTGGCACGGTATGGCTGGTTTCCGAGCGGTTCGAAGACGCCCGCGGATCGCTTGTCGGCGACGCGATGTGCTTCGTTGGATTGCTTGCGATGTCGGCGGCGCAGCTCGTACTCCGCCGGGTCGCCCAAGCTCGCGGTCAACCTATCAAGGCGGCAGCGTGGCAACTGACCGGAGCACTGGTCGCCGCGACCGGCGCCATGGTATTCGTTGAATATCCAGCTCTCGGAATCAAGTGGCGCCTCGACGCATCACCCCAGATCTGGCTCCTGATTCTCTATCTGGCGACCTTCGTAAGCGCCCCCGTATTTGCGTTAACGAATTACGCGCTTCGATTTCTGCCGGTCGGTCAGTCAGCGCTCTACTACGTCTTGCTTGGGCCGTTCGGCGTTTCGATTGCCGTCATTTTTCTGGGCGAGACAGTATCGGCCACTGATATGGCGGCCATTGCCTTGATCGTTCTTGGGGTCGCGCTGCCGTCGCTAACATCGGTACCTGCGTTCGCGCGCACGTTGGCGAGTCGACGGACTTAGGGAAAAGGGTATCGCAATGCCGGTCCCCGCCCGCTGCGCGCCGTTGCTCCCACATGCCGCGATTCTTCTGGTCGTGGCTTTCGGAACCACCTGGGGCATTAGCGCCAAGTCTGCGCTCGATGTGATGCCAGCAACTGACTTTCTCGTATTTCGCTATGTCTTGGCCATTAGTATGCTTGCCATTCCGTTCTTGTTGCGGCGTCATTTTCGCCGGCCCGGACCGCATGAACGCCGTGCGTTTGTGATCGGTCTGTTCGATCCGGGAGCAGCGACGCTCCTGGTGTTTTTCGCGCTCTATTACACCACGGCGGTCAACGCCATTGTCATCGCTTCGTGGCTACCGCTGCTGTCAACGATCGGTGCGTGGTGGCTGATTGGCGAGAAACCGGCGCTACCCGTGCTTGCCGGCGCCTTGTTGGGGTTGCTCGGAGTCGTCGTCTTGGTGTCGGACGATGCTGCGAGCGGCGGATCGATCGCCGGCGACCTGATGTGTGTCGCCTGCCAAGTCATACTCGCCGGGAGTGTCGCGCTGATGCGCCGCATCAACCAGGAGGTCGGCGATCCGCTCCGCGTCGCAACCTGGCAAGTGGCGGGCGGGACGCTCACCGTGATCGTCGTCTCGCTAATCGACGCCTGGATCAACGGCAGGGTCTGGCTCGCTGCCCCGCCGCTCGACGGTTGGTTTCTCATCGTTTATCTCGCGGTGTTTCTGACCGCTGGCGCATTCTGGCTTTACAACTTCGCGCTGCGCTATTTGCCGACGGCCCGGGCGACGCTTTACGGCCTCCTCGGGCCGCCATTATCGGTGCCGTTGACCGCGTTGGTGTTGAACGAGCGTTTGACGTGGATCGACCTCACCGCGCTCGCGACCGTCATGGTCGGCGTGGCCTTGCCGGCGCTCGCCGCCGTAGTCCGCCCGAAGGCGCGTTCATAACACGGAATGTCGTCGCTCCTTCCCCACGGCTCGATCTTGCTCGCCATGATTTTCTGGGCGACATCGATCCCGGCTGGCAAAGCGGCCGTCGCCGCAATGCCAGCGTCGGAAATCCTCATCATCCGATTCGGGCTAGGCGCCGTGATTCTTTGGCTCGCCTTACTGGCGCTCCGGCGCACCGCGGGCGCGGCCGTGATCGCTCGTCCAGCGCTTGCCATTGGAACGCTCGCACCGGCGGCCGCCACGCTCCTCACCTATTGGGGTCTGCTCAATACCAGCGCCGTCCATGGAGTCGTCGTTATGGGCGGCGCGCCGATCGCGACGTCGCTCCTGGCGTGGTGGGTCTTGCGCGAACGAATATCGCCGTGGGTGCTGGGCGGAACCGCTATCGCTTCAGTCGGGTTGTCGATTTTGATAGCGAACGACGACAGCGTTGGCGCCACGTTATGGGGCGATGCGCTATGCCTTCTGGCAGTCATTATCGCTGCCTTCTCGCAAACTAAGCAACGACACTTGGGGTTGAGCCACGCCAACGCGATCGCGATAACCGCCTGGCAGATGATCGGAGCCACGATCGTTTGTCTGTTCGTCATGGTATTTTTTGAGAGTTGGCTCGACGAGCGCGGCTGGATCGCGGTGCCGTCGGCCGACATCTGGCTCTTGATTTTGTATTTGGCGGCGTTCGTGACTGCCATTCCGTTCACTCTCGCCAACTACACGTTGCGCCGCCTTCCGGCCGGCCACGTCGCGCTTTACTCGGTACTCATGGCGCCGTTGGGCGTATCAGCATCGGCCATGCTATTGGGAGAAACGGTTTCGACCACCGACATAACCGCCTTGATCTTAGTCACGGCCGGGGTCGCGCTTCCGGCAATCGCCAACTTGCGACACCGCGGCGCTCGCCGCGACAACTCGACGGTTTAACTTTTCGGTAATCGCCGCAGGACCCGATGCACGCTCTTTCACACCTAGCGCTTCTCGTCGCCACTGTTTTCTGGGCATCATCGTTCGCCGTCGGCAAGTTCGGCATCGCAGCGATGCCGGCGTCCGAAATCATCGCGATCCGATTCTTGATCGGGGCCGCCATCCTGTGGCCGATCCTCTTGGTCCGGACCGGCGGACGAATCCAGTGGCGGACGATCGGGGTTCCCGGACTCGTTGTCGGCGCCCTGTCGCCCTGCTTCGCCACTCTAATGTTCTATTGGGGCATGCTTTCGACTTCATCGATCAACTCGGTTGTCATTGCGGCATGGATGCCGCTCACGACCTCGCTCGCCGCTTGGCTCGTGATCGGCGAACGCGTGGCAATACCGGTCGTCGTCGGCTCGTTCGTGGCACTCGGCGGCATCGTGGTTCTTGTCAGCGCCGATGCTCATTCCGGAGTCGGCAGCCTGTTCGGCGACATGCTTTGCGTCGGCGGCCTACTCGTCATGAGTCTTTCGCAGACCTATCTGCGCCGTCTCAACCGCGACAATTCCGACTCGCTCGCGATTACGACGTGGCAACTGACCGGCGGCGCACTGATGGGCGGCGCTATTTTGTTCGGCTTTGAGAGCTGGCTCGATTCGCGCGGCATCATGGCCGTGCCGTCGACCGACATGTGGATCTTGATCGTTTACCTCGCGATTTTCGTAAGCATCGCGACATTCCTGCTCAACAACTATGGCCTGCGCCGTATCGGCGCCGGGCATTCGAGCCTTTATTACGTCTTGATGGCGCCGCTCGGTGTACCGATCTCGGCGCTCTGGCTCGGCGAACCGGTGGGTGCGCGCGACCTGCTGGCAATGGCGTTGGTCGTCGGCGGAGTCGCGATTCCACTAGTGGCCGGAGTCGTTCGCTCGCGCTCCGCGGCCGTTGCTCGCGACCGGCACTAGTCGCGGCCGATCGATTCCGATGGCGCACCTCGCAATGATCACGGCGGCGATCTTTTGGTCCTCGGCTTCGGTCGTCAGCAAAGCGACGTTCGCGACCGTTCCGTTCATCGAGTTGGTGTTTATCCGATTCGCTCTCGGTGCGACGACCCAGTGGGTGGTCGCTTTCACCACCGGGCGGGCGAGGATTAGGCCGACGATCGCTCTGCGCGCGATCGCCATCGGTGTCCTCGAGCCGGGTATCATCACGTTGATCGCGTATTGGGGACTGACGCTCACCACCGCAGTCCACGTCGTCGTCATCTTCGCTTTGATGCCGATTGTAACCGTCGTTTTCGCCCGGCTCTTGATCAGCGAGCCACTTCGGGTGCCGGTTGTCGTCGGTTCGTTGATCGCGCTGGCGGCCACCGCGTTCCTGATCGGCGATCCTCGCCAAGGCGCCGGGTCGTTCGAGGGCGATGCCTTGGCGATGACGGCGATGGTGCTCGCCTCGGGAGCCGCGCTGGTTCTTCGCCGCAACGCGCAGGCGCACGCCGGATCGGCGGTGTCTTTGTCGGCGCTGCAACTGACCGGCGGCGCCGCATCGAGCGGACTCGTCATGCTCGTGAGTTCGCCGGTGCTGCCGTTCGCCTGGCTTCCCGACGCCGATGGCACGACCCTCGCGGCTCTTGCCTACATTGGTTTTATCGTCAGCGGCTCGTCGATGGCGTTCTATAATTTCGCCTTTCGGCGCATCGAGGCCGCGCGGGTCAGCCTCTACGTCGTCCTCATCACGCCGCTCGGCGTCGTGCTCGCCGCGCTTCTGCTCGACGAGGCGGTGAGCTGGCTTGACGCTGGTTTAGTCGCCCTTATCGTCGCCGGAGTCGCACTGCCGAGCGCGATCGAATTGCGCCAACGCCGCGCTCGCGCCGGCTCGGCCGTCGCCTAGTTCATTCATGCTGCCACATCTCGCCTTGACGGTCGCCGCGGCGCTCTGGTCATCGGCGTTCGTCGCCAGCAAGGCCGCAGTGGCGACGATTCCGGTCGGCGAACTCTGCTTCGTCCGTTTCGCCATCGGCGCTCTCTGCCTCTGGTTGGTCGCGTTGCCGACCGGACAGATGCGCGGCATGGGTCAAGTCGCCGGCCGAGCCTTTGCCACCGGCTTATTCGAACCAGGCTTCATCACCGTCATAGTCTATTGGGGGCTAGCCAAGACTTCGGCCGTCCACGGCGTCGTCATATTCGCCTTGATGCCGCTTGTCACTGCATTCCTGGGACGGCTGTTCTTGCGCGAATCGCTCAATCCGTTCCTATTCGCCGGATCGATCTTCGCGATGGGCGGAACCGTGCTGCTTGTGACTGGGACTGCTTCCGGCGGCGAAGCGACGCTCGCCGGCGATGCGATCGTTGCATTCGGACTATTCCTCGCTTGCGTCGCGATTCTCGTCCTTCGGCGCGTTACACAGGCGCCGGTTTCACCGATTGCGCTCACGGCGACGCAGATGACCGGCGCCGCGGCCGCAGGATTGGCTGTGGCGCTCATCGAGTCGGGTGGCGCGTTCGAATGGGTGACCGACGCCGGACCGGAGACGTTTGCGATCTTGGCTTACCTCGGCGTCCTGGTGAGCGGGGTGGCGTTCGTGTTCTACAACATCGGCTTGCGCCACATCGAAGCGGCGCGGGTCAGCCTGTACATCGTCTTAATAACGCCCTTGGGCGTCCCGCTGGCCGCGTTCGTCCTCGGCGAAGCAGTGACGCTGCGCGACGCTTTCGCGGTCGCGCTCGTGGTTGCGGGCGTTGCGCTGCCGGCGCTGGTCGATCTCAACCGGTATCGCCGCACCCGACCCGGACGCGACGCGCTCGATACTCCAGCTTCATGACCGAGATCGCGCGAGCGCCGCACGCCGCGCTCCCTCACGCCGGGCTGATCTTCGCCGTCGCGCTGTGGGCGACCATCTACGTCGCCGCCAAGTCGGCGATGGAGGTAATTCCGGTCGCCGAGTTGATCGCGCTTCGCTTTACCCTGGGCGCCGGCGTGTTGTGGGCCTTTCTCCTCATCGCCCGCGAGAGGCCCGACCCGCGCGGCATTGGCTGGCGCGCGTTCGCGGTCGGATTGATCGAGCCCGGCGCCGCCTCGATGCTCACGTTTTGGGGCATCAAGCTCACCTCAGCGGTGAGCGCGACGGTGATCTTTGCGACGATCCCGCTCGTCACCGCGATGATGAGCCGGCTGTTCCTGCGCGAGCGAACGGCGCCGACCGTGCTGCTCGCCGCTGCGCTCGCTCTCGTCGGAACGGTGCTGCTCGTCGCCGAGGACGCCGCCCACCACAACGACTCGCTGGCCGGCGACATCCTCGTTCTCGGCACGCTTTTTTTCATCGTCGCGGTGCAACTGGTGCAGCGACGCCTCGCCGCTCGGCACGGCAAGCCAATCGTCGTCACCGCGTGGCAGCTGCTGGGCGCGGCGGTCGCCGGCTACGCCGTGACGCTCTTTGCTGCGCCCGACGCCGGACCATTCGCCTGGATCGCCGAGGCGGGCGCCGAGACCTGGCTTACTGTCGCCTACATTGGCACCATGGTGAGCGCGGTGACGTTCGGGATTTACAACTACGCGCTCCGCTTCATCCCTGTTGCCCGCACCAACCTCTACTACACGCTCGTCGCGCCGATCGGCGTGCCGCTGGCGGCGATCATGCTGGACGAGCCGATCACACTCCTCAATGTCGGTGCCACAGCGCTGGTGGTGCTCGCAGTGGCGCTGCCGGCGGTGGCGAGTTTGCGGGACAAGCGGCGCCGATAAGAACGCGGCCTAGTGTTTCCGCCCCGTCGCGCCGAACAGCGAGAGTTTGGATTTGGCGGCGAACAGTTCGAGCGCGACGGTGCCGGCATGGCTGTTACCGTGCTTGTTGAGACCAGGCGACCACACGGCGGCCGTCATTTTCCCCGGCACCACCACGACGATGCCGCCGCCGACACCGCTTTTCCCCGGCAATCCGACCCTGAACGCGAACTCACCCGAAGCGTCGTAGTGGCCGCACGTCATCATGATGGCGTTGATGCGGGTTGCGGCGTCGCTCCTGATGATGCGATCGCCGGTCAGCGGATCGCGTCCGAAATTGGCGAGATACAGCGCGGCGCGCGACAGATCGACGCAGTTCATCTCGATCGCGCACTGCTTGAAGTAGGTCTCGAGCACGAGCTCCGGTTCGTTCTCGATGTTGCCGAAGCTCTTCATAAAATTGGCGAGCGCCACGTTGCGAAAGCCTGTGTCGGCCTCGGACTTCGCGATCATGCGATCGATCCGAACCTTGGGGTCGTCGGCGAGGGTCTGCACGAATTGGAGGATGTTGCCGGCCGGGTCGTTGTGGCGCGCGTGCTTGGCCGCCGAGACGATTACGTCGGCGACGACGATTGCGCCGGCATTGATGAACGGGTTGCGCGGGACGCCGCCTTCGCGTTCGAGCTGCACCAACGAGTTGAACGGATTGCCCGACGGCTCGCGGCCGAGGCGTTTCCACAACTGGTCGCCGACCTCCCGCAAGGCCAGCGTCAGCGTGAAGAGCTTTGAGACGCTCTGGATCGAGAACGGCACCTTGGCGTCGCCGGCCGAGAACGTCTCGCCGATCACCGTCGTTACGGCGATGCCGAACTTCTTCGGATCCGCCTTGGCGAGCGCCGGGATGTAGTCGGCGACCTTGCCGACGCCAAGCTCCGGCTTAATTTCGTGAACGATCTCGTTGATGATTTTCGCTAAATCCATGACCAACTCCCCTGTCGCGCCGCCGTCGCGCCTAGGCGCGCCCGGGACGGAGGGTAGCGGAAAGTCGAGCCACATTCACGTGGAGCGCTGCGCCGACGCCTGATACCGTGGCCGCGATCAACCACCGGAAGGGTATCGCTATGTTCGCCCGTTTCGCGCTCGCTGCCGTGGTCGCGGCCATCGTCGTTCTGCCGGTTCATGCCCAGACCAAGACGGCTCCAAGCGGGTCTGGCGCAACCACCGACCGTCGGCTTCCGGCAGCGGAGGCGCCCCAAATCAAGCTGGCCCCCGAAGCGGTGGTCGCCGTTGTCAATGGCGATGAAATCCGCTTCGGCGAGCTCAACGCCTATCACGCAGCGCTGCCACCGCAGTACCGCCAGATACCGCTTAGCACCATCTTCGAGGAGCTGCTCAGCGCGGTGATCGATCGTCGCATGATCATTCAGGCGGCACGCAAGTCGGGCGTCGAGCGGGACGACGAGACCAAACGCAAGATCGCGTTCGCAATCGAGAGCGTGCTGCAGGAAGCCTACGTCACCCGCGTCGTCACCGAACAGGTGACCGACGCCCGCCTCAAGGACGCCTACGCCCGCATGGTGAAGACCGTGCCGCCGAGCGAGGAAGTTCACGCCCGCCACATTCTGGTCGACAGCGAGGACGCCGCGAAAAAAATCATCGCCGATCTCGACAAAGGCGCCGACTTTCTCGTCCTCGCCAAAGAGCGTTCCAAGGGCCCATCGTCTGCCAACGCCGGCGACTTGGGCTATTTCCAGCGCGACCAGATGGTGCCGGAGTTTTCGCAAGCCGCGTTCGCGCTCGACAAGGGCGCTTACACTAAGGCCCCGGTCAAGACCAAGTACGGCTGGCATGTGATCAAGATCGAGGACAAGCGCTCCTCGCCACCGCCGTCGTTCGAGGACACCAAGGACGAGATTCGCACCCAGGAAAGCCAGGTGGTGATCGCTGGAGCGCTCGAATCGCTGCGCAAGGGCGCGGCCGTCAAGCGTGTCAAGGCTGACGGCACCGAGAGCGGGGCGAATAAGAACTAGCGGCCTTTTCTTCCGCTGGCGCGGGAGAGACGATCCAAGTCGCCGGCATGTTCACGCCGACGAGCGTGCTTCCGGAGATCGACTGGCCGGCACTGCCGGAGCCGGCGACTTCGCAGCTGTTCGCGCGCATGCACCAACTCGGCGAAAGCGAGTGGTGGCCAGTGGAAACGATGCGGGAGCAACAGCGCCGTCAATGCGAACTGCTGCTGCGCCACGCAATCGCTACCGTCCTCTACAACCACGAACGGCCGGCCTATCAAGCCGCTATCGACCCCGGGCTCTCGGACAAGGCGTGGCGCGCGCTGCCGCCGCTGACGCGCGATGATGTTCAGCGCAACAACGCCGGGCTCGAGTCCTTAAGAGTCCCGGCCGCGAACGGCCCTGTCCATTCGGAATCGGCCCCGGGTTCGACCGCAATGCCGGACACGATCAAGCGCACTACGCTCCTCAGCCTC
>SHVV01000075.1 GCA_009694095.1 Alphaproteobacteria bacterium
GTATCGGCATCGGCGCCTACATCAATGAAATGGGCGGCGTTTCGTACGTTTCTTTTCTCGTTCCCGGCCTTCTCTGCGTCGCCGCGATGAATGGAGCAAGCTTTGAAGCGACCTACAATGTTTTCGTCAGGCTCACGTTCGAGAAGACCTATGACGCGATGTTGACGACTCCGATTGAAACGGACGACATACTTCTCGGCGAGTTGCTGTGGGCGCTGACGCGCACCCTCATTTACGGCGGGGGGTTCTTTGCCGTTGCGATCGCGTTCGGATCGGTGCCGCTGCCCGCTGGGCTGCTGGCGCTGCTTGTCGTGCCGCTCGCTGGGTATCTGTTCTCCGCGATCGGCTACGCGTTCACACTGCAGATCCGCACGATCGATCTCTTCAGCTTCTACTACACGCTGTTCCTGACTCCGCTTTTTCTGTTTTCCGACGTATTTTTTCCCATCGCCGGACGTCTACCGACGTGGCTACTTCCGTTAGCCGAAGCGTTACCGCTGCTCCACCCCGTGCGCCTGGCGCGCGCCGCTTTTGCCGGCACCTGGTCGTGGTTCGTCGTCTGGGATCTGGCCTACATCGTCGCCATGGCGACGGGGTTGCTCTTTTGGGCTCGCGGCATCCTGCGCAGGCGGTTGACGAGTTGAAAAGCATCGGCGTTCCGCAACGTGGCGAGGCAGCATGAACCGCGCTAGCATGTGTCAAAATAATGGGGAGGTTTGATGTGATGGCCGTTCAACCTTGGCTCAAGAGCTATTCCAAGCGAATCCGCTGGGACATGGATATCCCGGTAAAGCCGCTCTATTCGCTGCTGGACGATGCGGTCGCCCGATTTCCGGGCAACCTCGCGATCGATTTTCTGGACAAGACCTACACTTATTCTGAGGTCGGCTGTCTGGTTAGGCACGCCGCAGCAGGGTTTCAAAAGCTCGGCGTCGGCAAGGGCATCAAGGTCGGACTTTTCCTCCCTAACTGCCCGCAATTCGTGATCGCTTACTACGGCATTTTGAAAGCTGGCGGCACAGTGGTCAATTTCAGCCCGCTTTATTCCGAAGAGGAGCTACTCAAACAGGTCGAAGACTCCGAAACCGACTTCATGGTGACCCTTTCGCTTACGGCACTTTATCCAAAAATTGCCGGCGTCCTCAGACGCAGCCGGATCAAACAACTGATCGTCGGCACGCTGCAGGAAGCGCTCCCGTTTCCGAAAAACTGGCTATTTCCATTGCTCAAAGGCAAGGACATCGCCAAGGTGCCGAGCGACGCGAAGCACGTATCATTCAAGTCGTTGTTGGCCAACGATGGCGGCTACAAACCGGTGAGTTTCAACCTCAAGGAAGACATCGCCGTGCTTCAGTACACCGGCGGAACGACCGGCGTTTCCAAGGGTGCGATGCTCACCCACGCTAATCTTTACGCCAACACGCAGCAGGCCGTCGCATGGTTTCCGGACGTCGAGTTTGGCAAGGAACGCATGATGGGGGTGCTGCCGTTCTTTCACGTGTTCGCGATGACCGCGGTGATGAATTTTTCGATCGCGACCGGTGCTGCCATCATCATGCGGCCGCGCTTCGAGCTCGAACCGGTGTTGAACGATATCGCGAAAAAGAAGCCCACGATGATGCCGGGCGTGCCGACCATGTATACGGCGATCAACAACTACCCGAAGCTTTCGCAGTTCGACCTGACCTCGATCAAAATGTGCTTGTCGGGCGGCGCGCCGCTGCCGCTTGCGGTCAAGCAGCGCTTCGAAGCGCTGGCCGGCTGCAAACTGGTCGAGGGTTACGGCCTCACCGAAACCTCGCCAGTGGCCTGTTGCAACCCGATCGAAGGTGCCAATAAGGAAAAGTCGATCGGCATCCCGTTACCGGGGACGACAGTCACCATCGTCGACCGTGACGATCCCGAAAAGCTCATGCCGCTCGGCGAAGCCGGCGAGATTTGTATTTCCGGGCCGCAAGTCATGAAGGGATATTGGCGCAACCCCGAAGCATCGGCGTCGACATTCACCAACGGCATGCTGCGCACCGGCGATGTCGGCTTTATGGACGACGAGGGCTATATTTTCATCATCGATCGCAAGAAAGATCTGATCCTGGTCGGCGGATTCAACGTCTACCCACGCACGGTCGAGGAAGCGATTTACCGCCATCTGGCGGTAGCCGAGGTCACGGTAATCGGCATTCCAGACGAGTACGCCGGCGAAGCGGTGAAGGCGTTCGTCAAACTCAAGGAAGGTGCACAGTCGACGCAAACGACGGCCGATCAGCTGCGCGAATTCCTGAGGGACAAGCTCGGCAAGCATGAAATGCCTAAACACATCGAGTTCCGCAAGGAGTTGCCAAAGACGATGATCGGCAAGCTTTCTAAAAAGGAACTGGTGGCGGAAGAGAAGGCGAAGGCAGCCGGCAAAGGCGGCGGCGACGCGCGGTCTTAGCGCACTGAGCCTTGGCGAGTGATGCGCTCCGTTGATGTCCGCTCACCCGCCTTCGTGTTTGGGCTGATCGTCGCTCTATTCTTCGCAAATGATATTGCTTTTCTTGCGGCGGTCACGCCGGCGCAGGTCTACTACGCCGACTACGGCTTTAAGCTGGCGGCGATTGCGGGGATCATAGCCATACCAGCGCTTCGAACAGCGGCGTTGAAGCGCGAAGTAAGCTTGCGAAAACCTGCTGTCATCATCGCGACGGTGAGCGCGGCGGTGGTTGGTTATGCCGTTGCGGAAGCAATTGATCAGGCCGTCGACCGATGGACAGCGGCCACGGTTCTATTCCGGTTCCCACACATTACCGACCCGAGTTTTCGTTGGTTTGATCTGACGGCTGGGCTGGCGTTGACGGCGGTCGTCGAAGAACTCGTCTTCCGAAAACTATTTCACGCGCTGTTTGCCGAACGCTTCGGCGTTGTCGGCGTGGTAGTCGCGTCATCGGTTCTGTTCGGGCTGATCCACTGGTCGAGTGGGGTTGGAACGATGCTGACTTCTTGTGTGATCGGCGTCGTTTTCATGATGACGATGCAGCGGACCGGAAGCGCGCTCGCGGTCATCGTCGCGCATTACCTCATCAACTTTGCGATTTTCTACTGAGATTGGCGACGCGACCGAAAGCCGTCCGACCACGAGGCGACGGGTAGCCCGAGCAACGACGAGGATCGCTATTCGGCTGCGGCGTGAACCGTGGTTGGCCGTACGTCCTTGGTGGCGTGTTCTTTTTCCATCGCGTTGAGGCGACGCGCGATGTGGCCGATCGGCCGCGTGAAGCGGGCGACGAGCGTATAAGCGACGGGTACAAGGAAAAGCGACAGCACTGTCGAGAACGCCATCCCGCCAATGATGACGACGCCGAGCGACTGGCGCGCCTCGGCACCGGCGCCGTGAGCGATGGCGAGCGGAACGGCGCCGCAAATTGTCGATATCGCGGTCATGAGAATTGGGCGCAACCGGGTGATCGATGCTTCAAGAACGGCGTCGTTTACGGCTCGCCCCTGATCGCGCAACTGGTTGGCGAACTCGACGATCAATATGCCGTTCTTTGCGATCAAGCCGATCAACATGACCACGCCGATCATCGTATAGACGTTGAGTGAAAGTCCCATCAGGTAGATGGCGCCCAAGGCGCCGCCGAACGCGAGAGGCACGGTCAGCATGATCACGAGCGGATGGATGAAGCTCTCGAATTGGGCGGCGAGCACCAAAAACACGATCGCCAGCGCAAGCCCAAGCGTTATGTAGATCGAGCTCGATGCTTCTTTGTATGTACGCGATTGTCCAGAGTAGTTGACCCGCGCTTCGCTCGGCAGCTCCTCGGCGGCGACCCGTTGGAGAAAATCGAGCGCGTCGCCCAAGGCATAGCCGGGAGCGAGCGCCGCGTTGACCGTAATCGAGCGGAACCGATCGACTCGATTGAGATCCTTGGCCGAAGCTTGCTCGCGAAACTTAACGAGATTGGAAAGCGGGATCATCGATCCGGTGTTGGCGCGCACGAAAATATTCGAGATGTCGCGCGGAATTTCCCGATCGCGCAGCCGCGCCTGCAGGATGACATCGAACTGCGAACCGCGATCCTCGTACGTCGTGACGCGCCGCGAGCCGAGCATGGTCTCGAGCGTTCGCCCAATCTCGTCGATCGAGACGCCGAGCGTCGCGGCGCGGTCGCGGTCGATCACGACGCTCAAACCGGGACGAGTGCGATCGAAATCGGTGTCGAGGTCGATCAGTTGCGGATTCTCGCGGGCGCGGACGATGATGCGTTCGGCCCATTCCTCGATCGCCTCGTAGCTCGGGCCGCCAATGACGAATTGGACGGGTTTCGAGAACGCGGCCTGCCCGAGACTTGGCGGATTCAGCGGGAAAGCGCGTACCCCCGGAAGCGCCAGCAGAAGAGGAAACAATTCGCGCTGGATCGTCATTTGCGAGGTGGTGCGTTCGTCCCACGATTTGAGCTGCAGGATCATGAACGCGTTGTTGACCAATCCGGGCCGGCCAAAATTCGGCGCGATTAGGCTCTGGATGGCGAGTGCGTCGCCTCGTTCGATATACGGTTTGACTCGATTTTCGATTTCGATGACTTGAGCTCGCGTATAGGCGAGGCTCGACCCCTCGGGGGTATTCACAGGGATGAAAATAACGCCGCGGTCTTCGGTCGGCGCGAACTCACGCTGTAGCTGCGGTATGATCAGCGCGGCGATGCCGACCGACGTTAGTCCGAGCGCAATAATGACGATCGGCATGGCCAGAGCGCCATTCAATAACCAGCGATAGGCGTTATTCAAGCCGTTGAAGACGGGCTCAGTGATGCGGTAGACGAACCCCTCATCGTTCGTCGAGCGTAGCAATTTAGAGCACAGCATCGGCGTGAGCGTCAGCGCCACCAAAGCCGAGAACAACACCGAGACGGCAAGCGCGACGCCGAATTCGCGAAACAACCGCCCAGTCGCGCCTTCCATGAACGAGATCGGCACGAACACGGCGGCGAGCGTCAGGGTTGTCGCAATGATGGCGAAGCCGATTTGACGCGCCCCTTTGAGAGCAGCGAGCAGCGGCGGCATGCCTTCTTCGATGTGGCGGTGGATGTTTTCGACGACGACGATCGCGTCGTCGACGACGATGCCGATTGCCAGCACCATGGCCAGCAGGGTCAGGATGTTGACCGAAAAACCGAGCGCCGCCATTACGGTAAAAGACGCGATGATCGAAACCGGGATCGCCATCGCCGGGACGAGGGTCGCTTTCGCAGAGCGCAGAAACACGAAGATAACGAGCACCACCAGAGCAAGCGAAATCGCTAGCGAGCGGATGACCTCGTCGAGCGAGCTGCGGATGAAGACCGAACTGTCGTAGCGGACGCCGAGCTGCATTCCGGGCGGCAGCGTGTCCTGGGCCTTCCTGACGACTTCGCGCGCGCCCTCGGCGACGGCCAGCGTGTTTGCTTTCGACTGTTTGATGACCCCGAGGCCAATCGAAACCTGACCGTCAATGCGGAATTCGCTTCGTTCGTCGTCGGGCGCGACCTCGACTTTCGCGACTTCGCCGAGGCGTACGAGGTAGCCCGGTCCCTGTTTAACGACGATGTTGCGGAACTCCTCGGGCGTCGTCAGCGCAGACGCGGTTCGCACGGTTAGCTCGCGCCGTGTCGACTCGAGCCGGCCCGAAGGCAACTCGATGTTTTGGCGCCGGATTGCGGCCTCGACGTCCTGAACGGTGAGGTTGCGCGCGGCGAGCTCCTGGCGGTAGAGCCAGATCCGCATCGCCGACTTGCGCTCGCCATACACCCGTGTCGTGGCGACCCCAGGCACGACTGAAAACAGATCGACTAGGAACCGATTGGCGTAGTCCGATAGTTCGATCGCACTGTGCCGATCGCTGGTAAGGCGGAGCCAGAGTATCGGTCGTGAGTCGGCTTCGGTCTTGACGACGCGGGGCGTATCCGCGGCATCGGGAAGGTTGCTCGCGATTCGGCCGACGCGGTCGCGAACGTCGTTGGCCGCCGCATCGATCGGGCGGTTGAGATTGAACTCAACGCTGACCGAAGATGATTCTTCGCGACTTGTAGACGTCACGCGCTTGACGCCTTCGATACCCGCGACGGTTTCCTCGATAGGTTGCGTGATTTGCGATTCGATGACTTCGGCGGATGCGCCTCGATAGATCGTAGTGATATTGAGGATCGGCGGGTCTACGTCCGGGTACTCCCGGACCGGGAGTCCGAGGTACGCAAACAGACCGAAAATCACCAAGACGGCGCTGACGACGGTAGCGAACACCGGTCGCTTGATCGAAACGTCCGAGAGTACCATGCCCGCCGCTCCGTTTTGTTGTGCCTAACTCGACGTTCCTGCGGCGCGTGGCTCGGGCCGCTGCAGTTGAACCGTAACCCCATCGCGCACCTTCTGCAGGCCTTGGACGACGACGAGGTCGCCTTCCTTCAACCCGCCGGTGACCTCAACCGCGCCGACCAGTCGCTCGCCGACGGTCAATTTCGTCCGCACCGCCTTGCCGTCGCGTATCGCGAACGCAAAGTGATCGGCGCCCTGCGAGATAATCGCTTCCTCAGGAATGACGATGGCATTGGGTCGACTGGAAACCGAAAGCTTCGCGGTCATGAACATTCCTGGTCGGAGTGCCCCGTCGCCATTAGGAAACTCGGTGCGCAACTCGATCGATCGCGTCGCCTGATCGACGCGTGTATCGACCGTTCGCACGACCCCGGCGAACTTGCGATCATTGTAGCTCGCGCTTGCGGCCTCGATCGTTAGGCCGGGCTTGGCCAATGGCAGAACGGATTCCGGAACCCGGAAATCGATTTTCACTTTGGACGTATCGTCGAGCGTAGTGATGGTCGCGGCTGGGTTTACCAGCGCTCCGACCGAGACGCGCCGTAGACCAAGCCGACCGGCGAAGGGCGCCCGGATGATGTAGTCCTCCAGCCGTGCTTCATCGGCCCGGACGCGAGCGTCGGACGATTCGAGGGCTGCCTTCAGTTCTTCGAGCCGCGCTTCGGAGACGTTCCGGTTTTGATAGAGGGCGAGCGATCGCTCATAGAGGCGTTTCGACTGCTCCGCCTGAGCTCGCTTTTCGCTCAAAGTCGCGCGCAACTCGCTCGCGTCAAGTTCGACAAGGATATCGCCAGTCTTGACCATGGAGCCCTCGTCGAATCTGATTTTGGCGATCAGCGCGCTTACCTTCGATGTGACCGTCACCGATTCATTGGCTTGAATCGAACCGACAGCCTCCACGGTGGTCGTCACGACCTCCTTGCGCGCGGCTGCGACAACGACGGCGACTGGCCGACCAGCGCCTTTGGTCGCGCCGGCCCCTTTGAGCGCCGTCCCCGCTTCTTGTTGGCTATACCAATACCATCCGCCCGCTCCAGCGGCGGCTAGCGCGGCGACAATAGCGAGCTGCGTTATGATTCTCATTGGAAGCCAATCCGATGGTGCTCAGGAGCGGAGATAATACCCCGTGTTCTGGTGTTGCATCCACTACACATGCGGGTGATGATCATTTTCCATTAACCTGCCGATACCATGGACGTTTCCAGCGTCATGACCACGCTATTTTTGACCCATAAGGCGTGCCTGGGGCATGACACCGGGCGGAGCCACCCGGAGCGGGCGAATCGGCTTACGGCGATTTTGAACCGCCTTTCGGCGCCCGCGTTCGCGCGGCTGAAACGTAAAGATGCGCCGTTGGCCGACAAGGCCGAAATTGCCCGGATTCACCGGCTCGATTTTGTCGATCGTGTTTTGTCCTCGATCCCGACCGAAGGGCGGAGCTTTCTCGACCCGGACACGGCGGTTTCGCCTGGCTCCAGGGAGGCAGCCCTACGCGCCGCCGGTGCTTGTATCGCCGCGGTTGACGCGGTGATGACTGGTGAAGTCGACAATGCCTTCTGTGCGGTCCGGCCCCCCGGCCACCATGCCGAGGCCAACCGATCGATGGGGTTTTGTCTTTTCAACAACGTCGCGGTCGGGGCGCTTCATGCGCGGGCCGCCCACGGCATTCGCCGCGTCGCGGTCGTCGACTTCGACGTCCACCATGGCAACGGCACGCAATCGATGTTTTGGCCGGACGCCGAACTTTTTTACGCGTCGACGCATCAGTTCCCGCACTATCCGGGAACCGGAGCACGCGAGGAACGCGGTGCGCACGACAATATCGTCAACGTACCGCTGCCGCCGGGGAGCGGCTCGGCCGAGTTCCACGTCGGGATGACCGAGCGGGTGCTTCCTGCGCTCGACGCGTTCAAGCCGGAACTGGTGATGATTTCGGCTGGATTCGACGCCCATGCCGCCGATCCGCTTGCCGACATCTACCTCGGCGAGGACGATTTTGCATGGGCGACGACCGAACTCGCGAAAGTCGCCAAAGCTTGGTGCGGAGGCAAGGTCGTTTCGACGCTCGAAGGAGGGTACGATCTGAAGGCGCTGGCCAACTCGGTCGGCGCACATGTGACGTCGCTGCTGGCGGCAGCTTAGCTGTGTCGCGAAACGGAAGGACCATGGCCCAAATCGAATCTCTGCCATCGACCGATCAGGAGCTACCAGCGGAAATCGCCATCATGAGCTTCGAGGACACGCTTGAAGAACTCGAGGAGATCGTTCAGCGCCTTGACTCCGGCAAAGTAAGCCTTGACGATTCGATCGCGATCTACACCCGCGGGACCCAACTCAAGCGCCACTGCGAAGCGAAGCTCAAAGCAGCCAAGGAGCGGGTCGACAAGATCGTGGTCGGCGCGGATGGAACCATCGGCACCGAACCCTCCGGGACCGACTGACCCGATCGTCCATGGCGGTTCCTCGGCCTCTCGACGATCTCGAAGCGGTCCTCGCGGAGACGACGCAAGCGGTCGAAAGCGTCCTCGAAGCTTTGTTGCCGTTGCCGAACGGTCCTGAAGCAAGGGTCGTCGATGCTATGCGACACGCAACGTTCGCGGGCGGCAAGCGCTTGCGGCCGTTCCTGGTCGTCGCCTGCGCAGACCTGTTCGACGTGCCACGCGCGCAATCGCTGCGGGCCGCCGCCGCGATCGAAATGGTTCACACCTATTCATTGATCCACGACGATCTTCCGGCCATGGACGACGATGACTTGCGGCGCGGGCAGCCGACGGTGCACGTGATGTTCGACGAGGCTACGGCTATTCTCGCCGGCGACGCGCTTCTAACGCGCGGTTTCGAGACCTTGGCGGACCCGGATATCTCGTCCGATCCGAACGTTCGCGCGGACCTGGTGCTGGCTTTGGCCCGGGCTGCCGGCGCCCAGGGCATGGTCGGCGGTCAGATGATCGACCTGATGACCGAAGGGACTAGCCTCAATGTCGGTCAGATCACGCGCCTTCAGCAGCTCAAAACCGGTGCGCTGATCGGGTTCGCTTGCGAAGCGGGCGCGATCCTCGGGCAGGCGCGGCTACGCGAGCGCCACGCTCTCATGGCGTACGCGCACGACCTCGGGCTTGCGTTTCAAATCGTCGACGATTTGCTCGATGTCGAAGGCTCGACCGCGGCTCTTGGCAAGCGAGCCGGTAAGGACGAAGGACGCGGAAAGGCGACATTCGTCTCATTGCTGGGCATCAGCGGGGCGCGGCAAAAAGCGGGCATTTTGGCTAACCAGGCGGTCGGTCATCTCGACATGTTCGGCATCAAAGCTGGACTTTTACGGGCATTGGCATCATTTGTTACAACCCGGCGTTCCTAGGCTTCCGCTCGTGAGCGCGATGAATAAGACAGACTATCTCAAGGTAATCGACGATCCCGCCGATCTTCGGCAGCTCCCCGAGTCGGCGCTCCGTGGCGTCGCCGACGAACTGCGCGCCGAGACGATCGACGTCGTTGCCCGCACCGGGGGTCATTTGGGTGCAGGACTCGGAGTCGTCGAGTTGACGGTCGCTCTTCACTATGTGTTCGAGACGCCGCGCGACAAACTCGTTTGGGACGTCGGTCATCAATCTTACCCGCACAAGATACTCACCGGGCGTCGGGACCGGATGGAAACGCTGCGTCAAGGCGGCGGGTTATCCGGTTTTACCAAACGCGCGGAAAGCATCTACGACAGCTTTGGCGCAGCGCACAGCTCGACGTCGATCTCGGCCGGGCTTGGCATGGCCGTGGCGCGCGATCTCAGCGGCGGCGACCATCACGTCGTCTGCATCATCGGCGACGGCGCGATGACAGCGGGGATGGCGTACGAAGCCATGAACAACGCCGGCTCGATGAACAGCCGGCTCATCGTCATTCTCAACGACAACAACATGTCGATCGCGCCCAACGTCGGGGCGATCTCGGCCTACCTGTCGCGTTTGATCTCGTCGCGGAGCTATCGCAGCGTGCGTCACGTTGCGAAACAACTCGCCCAACATTTGCCGAAACCGCTTGAGCGAGCCGCCAAGCGCGCCGAGGAATACGCGCGCGGTTTCGCGACCGGCGGCACTCTATTTGAAGAATTAGGGTTCTTCTACGTCGGCCCGGTCGACGGCCACAATCTCGAACATCTGCTGCCGGTGCTCCGCAACGTTCGCAATGCCAAGAACGATGGGCCGATCCTGCTGCACGTCGTCACGGAAAAAGGTCACGGCTACAAACCGGCGGTCGAGTCCGAGGACAAGTATCACGGCGTTTCGAAATTCGATGTTGTCACCGGAGCACAGGCCAAGGCCAAGGCGGCGGCGCCGCAGTACACCAAGGTTTTCGCCGAAGCTCTGATCCAAGAGGCGGCGCGTGATCCGAAAATCGTCGCGATTACCGCGGCGATGCCTTCCGGCACTGGGCTGGATCTCTTCGCCGCACGCTTTCCGGGCCGTTTCTTCGATGTCGGAATTGCCGAACAGCACGGCGTTACGTTCGCAGCCGGGTTGGCCGCCGAAGGATTCCGTCCATTCGCGACGATCTATTCGACTTTTCTTCAACGCGCCTACGACCAGGTTGTGCACGACGTGGCGATTCAGAGTCTACCGGTTCGCTTCGCGATCGACCGCGCGGGGCTCGTCGGCGCCGATGGGCCTACCCATGCAGGCGCGTTCGATGTCACCTATCTCGCGACGCTGCCGAATTTCGTGATCATGGCGGCAGCGGACGAGGCCGAGTTAGTCAACATGGTGGCGACGGCAGCGCGGATCGACGATCGGCCCTCGGCGGTTCGTTACCCCCGGGGCGAGGGCACTGGCGCCACCCTGCCGGCCATCGGCCAACCGATCGAGATCGGCCGTGGCCGAGTCGTTCGTGAAGGCTCTACGGTCGCGATCCTCTCGTTGGGCGCTCGTCTCCAGGAATGTCTCAAGGCAGCAGATGAGTTGGGTGCGCACGGCTTTTCGACGACTGTCGTCGATGCGCGGTTCGCTAAACCTCTCGACCACGACTTAGTGCGTCGGCTCGCGCGCGAGCACGAGGTATTGATCACGATCGAGGAAGGCTCGATTGGCGGTTTTGCCGCCCACGTCCTGCAGTTTCTTGCTCAGGACGGCCTGCTCGATGGCGGCCCCAAGATTCGACCGATGACTCTTCCCGATTTCTTTATTGATCAGGATACGCCGCAACGCATGTACGACGTGGCTGGGCTTAACGCGTCACACGTCGTTCGCACGGCATTGAAGGCCCTCGGCAAGAACGAGCGCCTCATCGAGCGTCCGGTGCGGGCTTAGGCGCGCTCCTCCGGTCAGATGTCGCTTAGGTCGCAACGCGAGGAGTAATACTCCCACGCCCGCTCCGTCGACATGATCGGCGAGTAGTACATCTCGAGCCCTTTCTCGACCTCACCCGGCGAAAGGTACGTGACCGGACCGAGCTGGAGCGCGGCGAGAAGCATTTGCGCGTTGAGCATGGTATTGATTGCCGTGATGACGGCCGCTTGCAATGTCCGGCCGACGACAATGCAGCCGTGACCGCGCATCAGGGCCACGATATTGTTGCCAAGCGCACGGGCTAAATCGCGTCCATGGTCCACGTTGACGACAAGGAGGTTGGTATCGCCGAATTTTTCGCGGATATCCCAAACGGGCGCGAGGTGGCCCATTCCCGAGGCGGTGTGCCAAATCGGCCGGAGCGGCGTCTTGCTGACGGTGAATGGCAATACGGTGTACGCGTGATTGTGTACGCAGGCCGCAAGATCGGGCCGTGCCTCAAACACGCCGCCGTGAATGAAGCGTTCGGTATAGGGTTTGGGCGTCGGTTTAACGATCGCTTCGCTGGCCAGTGTGTATTCGAGGACGTCGGCGCGCGTGACGCGCTCAGGGCTGCGCGATCGGGCCAGCAAATAACGATCCGGACGATCGGGATGCCGCACGGCAACGTGGCCATAAGCGTCGACGACGCCTTCGCGAGCCAGAATGCGATTGGCGATCGCAAGATCGCGGATCGTCGTTTCAAGGTCGGCCATGGTCTTCCTCGTCGTGGCTGGGCATTTTTTTCTACATTCGCACCAGCTGCCACACTGATTCGAACGGAG
>SHVV01000076.1 GCA_009694095.1 Alphaproteobacteria bacterium
TTAAGTAGTCCATAGTAAGCATGGCTTATTCTCTCTTATTTCCTGTTCTTGAAACGTTATATCGCGCAAGGAATGTTTCAATTCAATGTAATTTCAACAACTTATCGATTATGTCACGTCTCACCACCCATGCGTTACTTGCATGGGTCGGCGTCGATTGCTAAAGTTGCGCTATCTTCGTAGTTTCTGACATACCGTTGCGTGTGACTGTCGATGAACGAAATTTTACTGCCTGCGAGTGACGAGGCCACTATTTCGCGGCTCCTCGTCGACGAGGGCATCGGGGCCTCCGTGGCCTCGGTCCGAGCTCTCATTGCCGGCGTCGCGGCAGCCCCAGCCTCGGAATTTGCGCCGAAAATCGGCGCCGACGCCGCCGGCCAGCCGTGGGCCACCCTGCTCCCGAAGCGACCGAGCGCGGCATTGGCAACCCAGCTGAACGCGCTCGTCGTTTCATCGGCAGCGCGCTATCAGGCCGATCTTGACGAAGCTAACGCCGCGGAACGCCTGACCCAGCTTCGCGCCGAGCTTGCCCGCCAATCGCTTGATACGTTCATCGTGCCACTCGCGGACGAGCATCACACCGAATACGTACCGCTTCGCGCCAAGCGCCTCTTGTGGCTGACCGGGTTTAGTGGGTCGGCCGGGTGCGCGATTGTCACCGCCTACAAGGCTGCGATTTTCGTCGACGGTCGCTACACTCTTCAGGTCCGCGATCAAGTCCCCGCGGCTCTCTACGGATATCACCACATCACCCAGGAGCCGCCGCCGCAGTGGCTCGGCGCAAACCTTAGCCCCGGCGCGCGCGTGGGTTACGACCCATGGCTCCATACCGAAGCGGATGCCGACAAACTCGCGTCGGCGTGTCGCGATGCAAACCTCGTCCTCGTCGCCGTCGAGAATAACCCTATCGATCGCATTTGGCCCGAGCAGCCGCCGCCGCCGCTGGCGCCGGCGCTGCCGCACGAAAGCAACTTCACCGGCGAAGAGAGTGTGCAAAAGCGTCGTCGAATCGCCGCGATGTTGATGAACAGCCGAATCGACAGCGCCGTTCTGACGATGCCCGAGTCGACAGCTTGGCTTCTCAACATCCGGGGCGCCGACGTCGAGTGCACGCCGCTCGCACTCGCGTTCACGATTCTCCATGCCGACGCGACCGCCGACCTTTACGTCGATCTGCGCAAGCTCGGCGCCACCGTCATTGCCCACCTCGGCCCCGAAGTGAGGGTCCACGGCCGGGACGAGATCGGCCCAGCGCTTGATGCGCTCGGACGAGCGTCGAAGCGGGTCAGTATCGATCCGCTTTCGACCGCCGCCTGGATCAGCGAACGTATGAAGCAGGCCGGCGCCGAGATCCGTCGTGGTCCCGATCCCTGCGCTCTACCCCGAGCGAAGAAGAATGCAGTTGAACTCTCCGGTACGCGCGCCGCCCACGTCCGCGATGGCGCCGCGTTGACGCGGTTTCTCGCTTGGCTCGCCGAGACGGCACCGTCCGGCACCGTTGATGAATTGGGAGCAGCGGCCAAGCTCGCCGCCTTTCGCAGTGCGAGCGAGCGAATTCAAAGCTTATCCTTCAATACGATCGCCGGCGCCGGCCCGAACGGCGCGATCGTCCATTACCGCTCGACACCGAAGACCAATCGCCCGCTCCGACTCGGCGAGCTATTCCTCCTCGATTCAGGGGCGCAATATCTCGATGGCACAACCGACGTGACGCGAACGATCGCCATCGGGACGCCGTCGGCCGAGATGCGCGATCGATTTACCCGGGTCCTCAAGGGCCACATCGCGCTCGCGACCTGTCGCTTTCCAACCGGCACAACCGGATCGCAACTCGATGCGTTAGCACGCCTGGCGCTATGGCAAGCGGGGATCGACTATGACCACGGTACCGGCCACGGCGTGGGCAGCTATTTGGGCGTTCACGAAGGCCCGCACCGCATCTCGAAGGTCGCGAGTCAGGTCGCTCTCGAACCGGGCATGATCGTCTCCGACGAACCGGGGTACTACAAGAGCGGCGCTTACGGAATCCGGATCGAAAACTTGATTGTCGTCACACCATTCGCAGTCCCAGGCGCCGAGAAGGACATGCTTGGTTTCGACACTCTCACCCGCGCTCCGATCGATTTGGCGTGCGTTGCGCCGGAACTCTTGGTCGATGCTGAAATCGCTTGGCTCAACGCCTACCACGCGACGGTGCGCGCCGATCTAGCGCCGTTGCTCGACGCCAAGACGGCCGCCTGGCTCGCGGTTGCGACGCGACAGGTGGCGAACCGTTAGAGCCTTTTTCGCATCGCTCCAACCCTGCTCCAGGTTCGTCATGGTCGACTGACCCCGCCCCTCCTAAGGGAAGCGGATCCGTTCCGGAAGACCTGCCTCGTTACGATACAGCCGACGTCGCCTTGCGTGTAGCGGACGACGCCCCAACCCAACCTTCGCTCATTCGCAGCCACTCATCCTCGTCGATCACCTTCACCCCGAACGCTTGCGCCTGCTTCAATTTCGAACCAGCGCCCGGGCCGGCAACGACAAGATCGGTCTTGGCCGAAACCGAGCCCGCGACCTTGGCGCCGAGGGACGCGGCGCGTGATTTAGCTTCGGCTCTAGTCATCTTCTCGAGCGTTCCGGTAAAGACCACGGTCTTGCCGGTGATCGGTGTGTTGTTCGCCGGTTTCGCGACCGCTTCAGTCGAAAGCTCTTTTTGGAGGCGTTTGAGCAGCTTCCTGTTTTTCGGCTCGGCAAAATACGCGATCAGAATTGACGCAACCTTGGGTCCGACCCCCTCGATCGCCAGAAGTTCGGCGTAATCCGCACTCGCGGCGTCAGTCGCCGCTGCCATCGCTCCCAGCATGGCATCCAGCGTGCCGTAGGTGCGGGCGAGAAGCCGTGCGGTCGCCTGGCCGATGTGGCGGATACCGAGTGCGAAAATGAAACGGTCGAGCGCGATCGCACGCCGGGCGTCGATCGCGGCGAATAAGTTCGCGGCAGAGGTTGAACCCCAACCTTCCCATTCGGCGATCGGCGGCTCCGAGGTCTTCCCGTCACGCGCCTTCAGCGTGAAGAAATCGGATGGTTCGCGAACCAGGCTCTTGTTCCACAACAACTCGATTTGCTTTTCCCCCAAACCTTCGATGTCGAAAGCGTCGCGCGAGACGAAGTGGCGCAACCTCTCGATTGCTTGCGCTGGACAGACGAGACCGCCGGTGCAGCGGCGGGCGACCTCGCCTTCCTCGCGCACGACCGGGCTATTGCAGGCAGGACACCGTTCGGGGAACTGAAACGCCGCGCCACGCGGGCTCCTCTTGCGGACCACACCGAGCAACTGCGGTATGACATCCCCCGCGCGCTGAATGCGAACGGTGTCGCCCTCGCGCACATCAAGGCGGCCGATTTCGTCTTCGTTGTGAAGCGTTGCACGCGATACGACGACCCCACCAACGGTTACCGGCCGCAAGTGGGCGACCGGCGTCATGGCGCCCGTTCGGCCGACTTGGATCTCGATTTTTTCGACGATCGTTTCGGCCTTCTCAGCTGGAAACTTGTGCGCCGTCGCCCACCGCGGCGCTCGGCTTACCATCCCGAGACGGGCCTGCCAGTCGAGCCGATCAATTTTGTAGACAACGCCATCAACGTCATAGCCGAGATTCGCGCGGCCGCGTTCGATCTCACGGTAGACATCGAGCGCAACGGCCAGATCACCACAGCGGCGCGCCAGCGGATTGATCGTGAAGCCCCACGTTTTGAGGCGTTGGAGCATGCCGAATTGCGTATCTGCCGGCTGGCTACTCAACTCACCCCAGCCATAGGCGAAAAAATGTAGTTTCCGCGTCGCGGTAATCGCCGGGTCGAGTTGGCGCAGCGAACCGGCGGCCGAATTGCGCGGATTTGCGAATGCTCGTTTGTCGCTCTTTAATTGCGCTTCGTTGAGGTCGGCGAAGTCGGCGTGTCGCATGTACACCTCACCTCGAACTTCGATCATGTCGGGAGTGTCGCCGCCCTGTAGAACCGTTGGAATATCGGCGAGCGTGCGGAGATTCCGGGTTACGTCTTCGCCGACGGTTCCATCGCCCCGCGTCGCGCCTAACTTAAACACACCCTTCTCGTAACGGAGCGAGGCGGACAGACCGTCGATCTTTGGTTCGGCAACGATGGCAATCAGTTCCTCTTCCGCCAAACCAAGGAAACGACGGACCCGGCCAAGAAATTCAGCGACGTCTTCCTCGGTGAACGCGTTGTCGAGCGAAAGCATCGGCCGGCTGTGTCGGACTTTGGCGAAACCAGAGGCCGCCGGAGCACCGACCCGGAGCGATGGACTGTCGGCGCGCACCAACGCAGGGAAGCGCTCTTCGATCGCGGCATTGCGGCGCTTCAACTCGTCGTAGTCGGCGTCGCTAATCAGCGGCGCGGAGCGCTCGAAGTACGCGCGGTCGTGTTTGGAAATTTCCTTCGCGAGACGCTCAAGTTCAGCCGCGGCTTCGGACATCTCTAGATCCCCGGTCGGAGGACTGCGCATCGCTTTTTTCTTCGCAGCCGGTTTTATCATCGTTGCGAACGCACCGCCTTCTGCGCCGGTGCATCGACACCGGCCAACAGCCGCTCCGCCGCCGCTCGAGCCTCGTCGGTAACGGTCGCTCCAGCGAGCATACGTGCCACTTCTTCAAGCCGCTCCGGTCGTGCTAGCCGTTCGACCATCGCTTTTGCGCCTTTGCGGCGCTCGTCTTTGACGACCCGAAAGTGATGCGCGCCGCGCGCTGTGACTTGCGGCGAATGAGTGACGACCAGCACTTGATGGCCGTTGGCGACGCGCTGCAGTCGAACCCCCACCGCATCCGCCGTCGCCCCACCAACGCCCCGGTCGATCTCGTCGAAGATGAGCGTCGCGGCGTCGCCGACCCCTGCCAGTGCGACTTTGAGCGCGAGCAGGATTCGCGACAGCTCGCCACCAGAAGCGATCTTGGCCAGCGGTCCAGGCTCGACCCCTGGCAGAGTCGCGATCTCGAAGGTGATGCTGTCGGCACCGATCCCGCTCCACTCGGTCTCGGTTCGCGGTTCAATTCTGGTTCGAAAAACAGCTTTTGCGAGCATGAGAGCGGCGAGCTCGCGGCTGACGTCGGTATCGAGTTTTTTCGCCGTCTTGCGCCGGTGCGCCGACAGACTGGCGGCGGCGATGCAAAAGGCAGCCCGCGCCTCAGTGACAGCCGTCTCGGCCGCGGCGGCGACTTCGGCGCCGCGGTCGATGGCGGCAAGACGTTCGCCAATCCGCGCGCGCAAATCGGCGAGCAGATCAGGCGTTGTCCTATGCTTGCGCGCGGCGTCGCGAAGAGCGTGCAATCGATCGTCGATCGCCTCCAACCGTTTGGGATCGGCATCGACCGCCCCGATGCCCTGATCGATTTCGCGCTGCGCGTCGCCGATCTCGATTGCCGCCCGTTCGACGGCGGCGAGCGCCGCGGCAAACCTTGGACGAGCCGCTTCGGGCAATTGAGCCAGCGAGCGGCCCACATCCGAAAGTGCCGGTGGCAGTGTTTCCAGCTTCTCGCTCGCTCCGCGCAGCGCGGCACCCGATTTTTCGGCAGCCATCAACAGCGCACGCGTGCCCGCAAGTTCGACCTCTTCACCCCGTTTGGGGTCCAAGGCATCGAGTTCTGTTGCCTGGTGACGAAGCAAGTCCTCCTCCGCTGTCACCCGGGCGATCTCATCTTTGAGAGCGGTGCGAGCGGTGCGAGCGGCATCGAAGGTCGCGAACGTCGCCGCGACAGCGTCGACGGCCGGTTCTAGTCCGCCAAATTCGTCGAGCAGCCGCCGATGGCCGGCGCCGGACAGCAGCATCTGCTGGTCGTGCTGGCCCTGCACTTCGACCAGCGTCGCACCGAGTTCCTTGAGGAAACCGGCACTGACGGGTGCATCATTAACGAATGCGCGGCTTGGGCCGTCGCGGAGAACGACGCGGCGGAGAACGATGGCGTCGTCCTGCGCGACTGCGATGTCGCGTTCGGCGGTCACCCGGCGCGCCGGGTGGTCGGACGCAACGGCGAAGCTCGCGCTGACAACCGCCTTTTCGGCACCGACGCGGATCAAGGCCGTATCGGAGCGCGCCCCGAGCGCCAGTCCGAGTGCGTCAAGCAGAATCGACTTTCCTGCACCGGTTTCCCCAGTTAGAACGGTCAGCCCGCGATCAAACTCCAGATCGAGTTTGTCAATGAGGGCGACATCGCGCACATGAAGGCCGACGAGCATGGCCTTGGCCCGTTAGAAAACGCCGCGCCAGATCCGACTGATCCACGAGCTACGGTCCTCGCGCGGTTCGAGGTTGCGACCGCGTAACAGTCCGTAGGAATCTTCGTACCATTCGCTATTCGGATAGTTATAGCCGAGAACAGCGCCTGCGGTTTGCGCTTCACGTTCAACACCGAGCGCCAGATACGTTTCTGTCAAGCGATGAAGCGCCTCGGGAACGTGCGAGGTCGATTGATACTGCTCGATCACGGCGCGGAACCGATTGAGCGCGCCCACATATTGGCCGCGCTTTAGATAATACCGGCCGACCGCCATCTCTTTGCCGGCGAGGTGATCGCGGGTGAGGTCGACCTTGAGCCGCGCGTCGCGGGCGTAGTCCGATGCCGGGAAACGCCGTACGACATCTTCAAGTGATCCGAGCGCCCGCTGCGTCATTTTATGATCGCGACCGACGTCGGAGATCTGCTCGTAATAGGAGATCGCCAACAGGTAGTAGGCGTAACCGATATCGACGTTCCCCGGATGCAACTCGATAAAGCGGTTCGCCGCCAGGATCGCTTCATCGAACTTGGCGGCCTGGTAATAGGAGAAGGCCGCCAGCACTTTGGCCTTAATCGCCCATGAGGAGTACGGATGTTGGCGCTCGACTTCGTCGAATGCTTGCGCGGCTTCGATGTAATTCGCGCCGGCGAGCTTATCCATGGCATCGTTGTAGAGGATGCCGACCGCCCTCTCGACGTAGGCCGGCTTCGTGTCCGAGCAGGACGCGATCAGCACCGCGCCAAGGATGACAGCAATAACTCGAAGCGACGACAAAATCATCGATATCCAACGCCAACTGGACGAAACGGCGACGGTCGCCACCGTAGCAGTCCTATACTAGAACGGCAGTATCAGGTCGATACGTCCGAGGCGTCAACCGATCGCATTGGCGACACGGCGATCGCGGGTCGCGTGCAAGTTGCGCTGGTCACGGCCGTCCGTGGCCGTCGTTCGCCAGGCTGAACGGTCGGCAAGCAACTGGCGCACCAGGTCGGCGTTCAGCTTGTGGCCAGCGCAAAACGCGCTGACCCGTCCGGCGATCGGCAACCCGGCCAGCGCGAAATCACCGAGACAATCGAGCACTTTGTGGCGCACGAACTCGTCGGGGAAGCGCAGGCCACCCTCGTTGAGTACGCCATCCTTGCCAACCATGACGGCATTCGCGAGGGACCCGCCGCGCGCAAGGCCCATCGCACGCAGACGATCGACATCGTCGATGAAGCCGAACGTACGCGCCGGTGCAATATCGCGGGCGAAATCAACCGTCTCAAATTCAAATAGAAACTTTTGTCGGGCAACAAACTCAGAAGCGAAGTCGATCGCGACGGCAAGCGAAAACGTCGGCGCCGGCTCGACCCGCGCCCACTTCTCCCCATCGCGAACTTCGACCGCCTTCAGCACTTGGAGAGCAGCCCTTGTCGTCGGAAGCGCGCAGACCACGGCCTGCTCGATCAGCGCCACGAATGGAGCGGCGCTACCGTCCATGACCGGAACTTCCGCCGAGTCGAGTTCAACCAAAGCATTGTCGATGCCGCAGCCAAAAAAAGCCGCCATGAGATGCTCGATCGTCGCGATTCGCGTGCCCGCGGCATTGGCAATCGTCGTTGAAAGAGTGGTGTCGCAAATGTTGGCGTTGATCGCCAGAACGTCGGTCACGGCCCGGGCACTCGTACCGAGATCTGTGCGCCGAAAAAGGATTCCAGTGCCGGCCCTACTCGGACGAACCGTCATCGACACTGGGGCGCCGCTATGCAGCCCGACACCACGGCATGAAGCGGTCTGGCTAATCGTCCATTGATACTGATTCACTCGGGCTCCCTGTCGACCTCGCGAACGGCCCTGGGATCGCCTTGCCAACGGCAAGGCGATCCCAGACAGTCGACCGCATCGACTTCTACGAATCGCCAATCGCAGACTCAAATCAAGCTTTGTTACGCATTCTTACGTCGATTCAAGTGCTTCTTAGTTCGCTTGGCGGCGGAGAAACGTGGGAATCTCAAGCAAGTCTTCGTCGGCCGCCGGAGCCCGCAGTTCCAAACCCTCGGCCTTGGGCCGAACCTCGGTTGCTTTCGCTGGTGCCGGCGTAGGCAGCGGTGCGGTTGCAGCTGGCTCGGCTTTTTGCGAGAGGCGTGGCTCGACACGGGTGGGCGTCGGGGCCGTTACCTTCGGTTGCTGGGGCTCGGGCGCCGCTCCACGCCGCGTGATGCTGGTCATCCGTTCGAAAAGGCTCATGCCCTTTGGCTTGGAGGGAGGTTTTTTACCAGCATTTTCGACCGCCGCTTCGGCGAACGGATTAGGCCGCCGGATCGGCTCGCGCGAGATCGGAAGCTTTGGCGCTGGCGGAATAAACGTCCGCTCGGGCGTCGCCACGATCGGCGCTGGTGCCGCCATCGGTGCCATCACCTTCTCGCTTGAGACCTGCATTGGATGGCTCGAGGTAGCCGCCGCTGGTGCAACCACCGGATCCATTCCCGCAGGAGCAGTTTGTGCCGGCGCTTGAGCCGTTAACGCGGCCGGTTCAACGCTTTGCGGCGCCGACGGGCGGGCGATACCAACCGAGGCTTCGGCACGGATCTCAGCCGGAGCAGGCGCCGGTTCACGCGACCCACTCGATTTTCCGCCGATCACCGCACGAAGGGTCGGCATCCCGGAATCGGCTCGTTTCGGCTCAACCTCGGTACCAATCCCGGTCGCAACGATCGACACCCGCATGCGGCTCCCAAGCGCCGGATCGAAGGTCGAGCCAAAGATGATGTTAGCGTTTGGATCGACTTCCTCGCGAACACGGTTGGCGGCCTCGTCAACTTCGAACAACGTCATGTCGGGGCCACCAGTGATGTTGATGAGGATGCCGCGCGCGCCTTTCATCGAAACATCGTCGAGCAGCGGATTGGAGATCGCCGCCTCGGCGGCCTGGATCGCGCGTTTCTCGCCCTCGGACTCGCCTGTTCCCATCATCGCTTTGCCCATCTCCATCATCACGGTGCGGATATCGGCAAAGTCGAGGTTGATGAGACCCGGCATGACCATCAAGTCGGTGACGCCGCGAACGCCCGAATAGAGAACGTTGTCTGCCATCTTGAACGCCTCGGCAAACGTCGTTTTCTCGGTCGCAATGCGGAACAAGTTCTGGTTCGGAATGATGATCAAAGTGTCGACGTAGCGCTGCAGCTCTTGAATCCCGGATTCGGCGGTGCTCATGCGATGCGCACCTTCGAAGTGGAACGGCTTGGTGACAACGCCGACCGTAAGGGCACCGCACTCGCGACCGATCTGGGCAATGATCGGACCGGCACCAGTGCCGGTGCCACCGCCCATACCGCCGGTGATGAACACCATATGGCTGCCCTGAAGATGCTCGCGAATCTCCTCGGTTGCCTCCTCGGCCGCAGCTCTACCAATGTCGGGACGCGACCCTGCACCAAGTCCCTGAGTTAGCTGGATACCGAGTTGTATTCGCTTATCGGACAGTGACTGTGACAACGATTGTGCGTCGGTGTTGCAGACGACGAAATCGACGCCCTCGAGGTTGGCGTTGATCATATTGTTGACGGCGTTTCCGCCGGCACCGCCGACACCGACAACGGTAATCCGCGGTTTGAGTTCCGTAATGCTAGGCAAAGTAAGGTTGATGGTCATTTACGCGCTCCTGATCATTCGTCGGTGGTCGTTGGTCGCTGACACACTCCGAGATTTCCTCGAATTGACGGCGGGTCGTTGTTGGCTGCCCGTCGCATTAGAAATTCGCTTTGAGCCATCGTCCCAGGCGCGCCATACGGCTGCCGGCAACGACGGCTTCGTTGATATCGATGATGGCTTCAGCCGGACTGCGCGCGGCGTAAGTGAGTGCCCCTGCGCAGGCGGCGAAAGCTGGGCCTGAAGTCGCTTCGGCCAATCCGGTCAAGCCGACCGGCCGGCCAATGCGCACTTGTTTGTTGAGGATACGGCCTGCGATTTCGCGCATGCCCTGCAATTGGCTCCCGCCGCCGGCCAGCACGAGGCGCCGGCCAATGAGCTTGCCGGCACCCGAGAGATCGAGCTTGTCCCGAACGAGTTCGAGCATTTCCTCGACGCGTGGTTGGACGATCCCCGTCAATGCCGAACGCGGCACCTGCACGGTGTCGTTGCCCTCTTCTCCGACCAGCAGTACTTCCATCACGTCGCGGTCGTCGGTTGGGCTCGGAAGCGCACTGCCATAGAGCGTCTTCATCCGCTCGGCATGTGCGATCGAAGTGCCGAGACCTCGAGCGATGTCCTGGGTCACGTGATGACCGCCGACCGGCACGCTATCGGCGAAGACGATTTGCCCGCCGGCAAAGATCGCAATCGAAGTCGTTCCGGCGCCGATATCAAGTAAGGCAACGCCCAAATCGAGTTCGTCTTGGACCAAACAGGCCAGGCCGGCCGCATATGACGCAGCCACGGTTCTGGCCACGACCAGATCGCCGCGCCCGACGCAGGCAGTGAGGTTGCGCATGACACTGGTCATCGCCGTGACGATGTTAAGACTGACGCCAAGCCTCGTCGCATGCATGCCGCGCGGATCGCGAATGCTGTGCGCTTCATCGACGCTGAAGTGGATCGGCACGGCGTGCAAAACCTCGCGTTCGCCCGGCTCGATATGGGCACGCGCCTCAGCGAGCGCGCGGCTGACGTCGTAGTCGGTGACCTGACGAGCGGCGACGCCAATCTCGATAGTGACCGTGCGCGACGTCGGTTGACCACCTGCCGACGTGACGATGACCTCGTTGATCGTCTGCCCCGCGAGCCGCTCCGCCGCTTCAACCGCGGCACGCACCGAATATTCCGCTGCGTCCATATCGACGATGGCGCCGGCCCGCACACCCTTCGACTCGTGATGGCCGATCCCGATCACTCGCGGCGCGCTTCGCCCATCGAGTCGCGCGACGAAGCACGAAACCTTGCTGGTCCCGATATCGAGTGCGGCAATAACGCCGTTTCGACCTATCGCCATAGCCTATCCCCCCAAAAAAACATGACGCCTAGCTATCCTTTGCAGCGACACCGCTCGCGCGCGTTGCAGTCGGCTCAAGCGATTGAACGATCAAGCGGTCCGGCAAGCGCAAGTCGATCGCCTTGAGCTTGCGATCGAGAATGCCGTGGGCGCGATCGAGCGCGGCTAGCCGGGCGATCGCCTGCTCCGGGTTGTCGGCCGGCAAGCGAACGTCGACCCCGGAGTCGAACCGTAGATCCCACCGCCGCTCGCTCACCCAGGTCGCCGCGCGCATGCGCCGAAACAATTCCGGCTGCGTCGCCACGAGCGCGATCACGGTGGCCGCTTCTTGCGCGGCGCCGGGCCCAACCACAAGCGGCAAATCGCGGTAGCGTCCGAGGTGTTCTGTCGTGATGACGACGCCATCGCGGCCGATCAACTTCAGATCGTGAGCGACCTGCCACAACGCATATGGGGCGCGCTCTTCGACCGAGACGACTATCAAATTGGGCAACTGGCGAATCACTTGCGCTTCCTTGATCCATCCGAGCGCAACCAAACGGTTGCGGGCAGCGCTCGGGTCGAATCCGAAAATCGAGGCGCCAACTCTCGCGTCGAGCGCGGCACGAACAGCCTCCGGGTCCGCCTTGGCAAGACCTTCGATCCGCACGTCAGCGATGGTGAGGCCAGCGCGAACGATCCCAACGTCGATGCGCCGCGTCGTCTCGGTCGTAAGCCCGTTGGCCCAGCGTTCGATCGTCGATCTGAACCAAAAGACGGTACCACCGGCGGCTATGAGGGCAAGTAGGATCGCAGCGCCGAGGAACGAACCAGCAATCCGCCGCACGCCTTTGCTCGCTCGCCCGCTGCGACGGACAACTTTCGGTTTCGCGCTCTTGGAGCGACGAAACAGTGTTTTCAACGGACGCATGATGCATCCTCAATCAGCCAACGAACGAGTTCGACGAACTGGATACCGCGATGGGCCGCGATCTCGGGCACCAACGAGAGCGGCGTCATTCCTGGTTGGGTATTGATTTCGAGTAGATAGAACGTTCCCGGCTCGCCGCGCGTATCGTCGTAACGCAAGTCGGCCCGCGTGACGCCGCGGCAGCCGAGCGCACGATGCGCCGCCCCGGCGATCACGAGCGCTTCTGCATAC
>SHVV01000077.1 GCA_009694095.1 Alphaproteobacteria bacterium
ACACCCGCGACAACCCAGCTATTCGCCGCAAAGGAGCATTTCATCCCAAAGCGCTTCATCCAGCCCCCCCCCCAGCGTTCACGGTAGTGGCACCTACAGCCACGGCGTTCTTACGAGTGCGGGGCTCCTGTTCCTATCGGGCCAGGTCGCGAAGAATGTCAAGAATCAGTCGATCGGCCTTGGCGATTTCGAAGCCCAGGCGATTCAAATTTTTGAGAACATCCGACTTATCCTTGCCGAGGCCGGCGGATCGATGGCCGACATCGTCAAGATCAACGTCTATCTCACAGATGGCCGTTACATCGACACCTACCGTGCAGTTCGCGCACGGTATTTCTCCGATCCGAACCCGGCTTCGACCGGCGTTGTCGTCGCCGGCCTCGCGAGCCCGGAGTGGTTGCTCGAAATCGAAGTCGTCGCCGATCTCGGTTGAAGTCGATTTCCGCGGGTGACGCTTTGGACGATCCGGAATGCCAGTGATACGATGCCGCCCCAACTATGGTAACCGGCAAGAGACTGAACGATGACGAATGATCCAAGCGGCACGGCGCGCCAGCGAAATCTGAAACAACCGCTGGGTCAGTACTATCGACGACGTTCGCCGGCGCCGGACCGCGCGCTGACCGACGCCGGGCCGGACACACCGGGCGGAGAATATCTACGTCGCTTCTGGCAACCGGTCGCGCTCTCCTCCGAGCTTCGCGACCTGCCGGTAAAGGTCAAGATCATGGGCGAAGATCTGGTCCTCTTCCGCGACCGCTCAGGGCGTGTCGGCTGCCTCGAGCCGCATTGCAGCCATCGCGGGACTTCGCTCGAGTTCGGCGCGATCGAGGAACGCGGGTTGCGCTGCTGCTACCACGGCTGGCTTTACGACATCGACGGTACAATCCTCGAAACGCCGAACGACCCGGAGAGCACGCTCAAGGATCGGCTATGCCACGGGGCCTATCCGCTGCACGAATACAAAGGGCTCGTGTTTGCCTACATGGGCCCGCCCGAGAGCAAACCCGAATTCCCGATCTACGACGTCGGCGCGGACCCGGCTCAAGAACTCGTGCCGTACTTCATTGCGACACCCTGTAATTGGATCCAGGTGTTCGAGAACATCATGGACCCGGTTCATGGCGTCTTTCTGCATACGCGAATCGCGGGGACGCAGTTCTCCGATTCGTTCGGCGACCTGCCGCTCCTCGAATTTCACGAATCGGATATCGGCATGTACTACATCACGCCGCGGCGGGTCGGCGAACGCGTATGGGTGCGGATGAACGATGTCATCCTGCCCAACATTCTACGCGCCGGATTTATCTGGGAAGACGGTTACGCTGAAAAGCACTTCACGCGCGGCAGCCTGCTCCGTTGGTGCGTGCCGGTCGACGACGAGAGTTGCCTTGCCATCGGTTTCCGACTGTTCAACGCCGAAACCGATCCCGCGGGCAAAGGCGACAAGCGCGCCGTCGGCAAAGAATCGGTAGACCTCATCGGCCAGACCGGCGAACGCCCCTATACGGAGCGACAACGGATTCCGGGCGACTACGACGCCCAAGTCTCGCAGCGTCCGATCGCGGTTCATGCGCTCGAACATCTACAAGGCTCCGACCGTGGCTTGGCCATGATGCGGCGGTTGATCCGGGACGGCCAAGAAGTGGTTGCGCAGCGCCACGAACCTAAATGCGTCCGCGGCATGCCGGGGAAAATCATCTCGACTTATTGCAATGACACGGTCGTCCGTGCGCCGCGCCGCGCGGCCGTCGATGACGACGAAACGTTGTGGCGCATCGGGCACGCGGTCGCGTCGATCGTCACCGATCCAAGCAACGGGCAAGGATCCGCGCGTCACGAGCGAATCGTCGAACGCGTCTCGGCCCTTTCCGAACCGGCGTTGGCGAAAAGCGCCGAGTAACGGCCCTAGAGCCCGAGCAGACGGACGCTGCGGACATCGGGGAACTGCTCGATACGTGCCTTGAGGTGCTGGGCCGCCATCGGATCGAGACCAACAACTTCGATCTCGATTCGCAGTTCCGCCGGCGAAACATCGCCCAAACGGTTCGTCAAACGCTGTGGCACTAAGCTTCGAATCGCGAACATCTCGATGACTTTGGCGAGGATCGAAGCCTGCGCCTCGGTTCGAACCGAGTAACGGTAACGAGCGACATCCGGACGCGGCGCGGTATCCGCAGTCGGGTTCGCAGGGGTGGCCTCTAGATTAGTCGATCGGCGCATCATGGCCGCAAACTCCTCGGTCGCATGGTACGAAAGCACGGTACCCACCCGCTGAGCCGGGCCGGAAATTAAGTCGTACACGACTGTTTGTTTGCAGCTCTCGAACATACGGCATCTCTTAGCAAAGCCCTTTGAGATGTCCATGGAAAAACGGTGCGACTTCGCGTCTTCGTAACGTCCTAACCAGTAACCGTGCGACCTTAAAATTTTGTTACCGAGGCGTCGCGGCAAGTGCCTCGACCCGGGCCTGCAGATCGCACTTGAGTCCAAGCGCGAACAGCAGTTCGGCGGCGATGAACATCGGCCCGATCGAAGCTTGAAACAGGTTGTCAACCAGCACCGGGCGGCGGCCTTCGATCGCGTGGCCCCTAAACTGGAGAGCCCATCCGCCGGCGAAAAATATTCCGAACACTGGGCATACATTGCCGGGCCTCGCGGCGGCCCACCATTCCGCGAGCCCGAGCACGGGAGCTAAGATCGCAACCATCGCCGCGCCAATTGTTGCGTCGAGTGCGATCCAGAGCAGGAACGCCGCCACGTTCACGGGCCACCGCTCACGATACCGTTTGTCCGCCTATCGTCCCGATCGATACCGAGGCCAGCACTACCATGATCGAGACCACGATCGCCGGTATTCCGAAAAAATGCGTGAAGCGATTGCCCCTTTTCGTGTGATAGATCGCGTAAAGTGCCTTTTGCCGTTCGAAAAAGCGACCCTCTCGAAGTTGGCCCGGTCGCGCCATGGAATTCCCCTTCAACGAGTTGCGGCTTGCGAAGGGTGCGCATGGCCGATCGTCTTGGCAATTACCGCCCAGCAGGTTTGTGGACCCCAGCAAACGCCGATGCTAACCTCCGGTCGCCTTACAATGCTCTATCAGACTGGCAATAAGGCCAAGGGCTCACCCCGGGAGGGAATCGAAGTGGCAACAGAGTACACGCTCGTTTCGGGCGATTCGCACATCCTTGAGCGGCACGACATGTGGATCAACGCGCTCGGGTCTAAGTTCGGCGACGAAATACCCCATCCGGTTGGCGAATTTCGTGGGGAAAAAGGTCACTTCTACTACACCGGCCGGCAAATCGTCCGCCTCGGCGACGCCGACAAGGAGCACCGCGACTCGGGCTTGAGCGCGGCCGGGTTCGAGCCGGAAGCTCGCCTCAAGTTTCAGAAAGAAGCCAAAGTCAGCGCCGAGGTGCTCTATCCGACGTTCATGCTGATCGTGATGCAGAGCAAGCACTACCGCGCGCTCAATGCATGCGCCGAGGTCTATAACGACTGGATGCGCGAGTTTTTCTCGCATGACCGCAAACGCCTGCTCGGCATCGCGTCAATTCCAACCGTCGACCCACAGTGGGCGATCCAGGAGCTGGACCGCTCGGCCAAAAACGGATTCAAAGGCGTCACGATCAACGTTCGACCGCCGATGGGGATCCCGCCCTACCGTGAAGCGGTCTGGGATCCGTTTTTCGCGCGTTGCGTCGAGCTAAACATGCCAATCACGCTGCACACGCTGACCGGCTGGGTGCCCGATTTCTTCCATCCGCAGTCGCCCGAAGAAGCAAGCGAGGCGCCCCGCATGGCGCTCGAAACCTTCGAAGAGATCAAAGGAACACTCGCGGCTGACTTCATCTTTGGCGGAGTGCTCGACCGCCATCCCGAACTCAAACTCGTCATCAGCGAGTTCGAGTTCTCCTGGCTGCCGAATTTCATGTGGCGGATCGATATGCTGGCGACGCAGATGGCAAGCCGCGTGAAGTTGCCGAAACTGAAACGCGCCAAGCCTTCGGACTATATTCGCTCGAACACGTGGTACGGCTGGGTCGACGATCCCTACGGCCACCACGGCCTCGAAGTCATTGGCACCGACCGCTTGATGTGGGGCTCCGATTTTCCCCACGTCCGCTCGATGGCGCTCAACGCGCAGAGCGATGTCGCTAAACTTCTGAACAAGTTGCCGCGGGCTGAACAAGAAAAGATCGTACACACCAACTCGGCGGCGCTTTACCTCAACTAATGTCTACAAACTTTCAGAACCCATGGAAGACGACGCGATGAAAATTCTTGCTGTTGTGATCTCGGTTGCATCGCTCGCGATCACGAGCACTGGATGGGCTCAATCAAAAGAGCCGATCCGCCTACCCTACGCTTCGGCGTTCAGCGGCCCGTTCGTTGATTTCGGCGAACGCATGTGGAAAGAGGGCGCGCTTCCAGCGCTCAAGACGATCAACGAGTCGGGCGGCATCAATGGTCGACCGCTCGAGTTTTTCAAGATGGATACGCGCTTCCCCGACACGGCGCAGTTCTTGGCCGATTATCGGCGCGTCTGCGACGACAGGACCGTTCCGATGATCTTCGGCGTGGGCGCGACCAAGGCGACGATCGCGGTTTATGAAGATCTCAAGCGCTGCGCCATGCCGATCCTCAATCCGAGTTCAGCCGGCGCGTGGGGCCTGCCCGACTTCGGCGGCTGGATCTTCCGCTACCAGCCCGACGCCGCACAGGTCGTGCCGCTGCTGGTCAAGAAGGCGAAGGAAAAATTCGATTTCAAGACCATCGCGCTTTCGCACACCAACGACGACGACGCGACAGTCACCAATATACGCATCGTCAAAAAGACGTTGGATGAACTCGCCGTCAAAGTCGTTTCCGATCAATCGTTCCGTAACAAGGAAACCAACTTCGCTTCGCAAGTCGCCGCTCATCGCCAAGCGGCACCGGAAGCGGTCTGGATGTCGCATCAACCGGGTGACGCTGGAACGTTCATTCTCCAACTCCGCGAACGTGGCGTGAACGTTCAAGCTCTCACCGATGGCATCATCGGCAGCGTCGACTTCTTTAAGCTCTCCCAAGGCAAAGCCGCCGGTACCGTCGGTTACGCACTCTACGCCGCCGACGACGAACGCCCGGTGGTACAGAACTGGATCAAGCAATGGCGGCAAATGACCGGTCAGGCCGACAAGGTGCCGGACGTCTTCGTCACCGCGACGTATGATTCCGTCATTATCCTTGCGCAGGTTCTGCGCGGCGTGAAGGATCCGAACGACCGCAAGGAAATCCAGCAAGCCTTCATGCAAATCAAAGACCTCGAAACCATCAGCGGAAAGGTCAGTTGGCCAAAGGACGGCGATGCAGTTCGTTCGCAGCCTATCTTCGTCCAGCTCGACCAGAATGGCATTCTCAAGAACTGGAAATAAGCCAACCAGCACTCCCACTGATGGCCGGCAGTCGCGCACGATTGCCGCCCACCGTTTAGCAACATTCAGGAGGCGTTACATGAAACGTTTGATTTTCACGCTCGGGGCGTTAGCAATGGTGGCCACGCTCAACAGCGTTGCATGGGCACAGTCGAAAGAGCCGATCCGGCTGCCCTACGCCGCTGGATTTAGCGGGCCGTTCGTCGATTTCGGCAATCGCGGCTGGAACGAGGGCGCCATTCCGGCGCTCAAAGTCATCAACGAGACCGGCGGCATCAATGGCCGGCCGCTCGAATTCTATAAAATGGATACCCGTTTCCCCGATACGGCGCAGTTCCAGGCTGACTATCGGCGCATTTGCGACGACAAATCAGTGCCGATGATATTCGGCATCGGCGCCACTAAGACCGTCATGTCGGTCTATGAGGATCTGAAACGGTGTGGCATACCGATATTGGCGCCGACGTCGGCCGGTGCGTGGGGTCCGCCGGATTTCGGCGGCTGGATCTTCCGCTATCAGCCCGATGCAGCTCAGGTCATCCCGATCCTGCTCAAAAAGGCGCAGGAGAAGCTTAAGTTTCAGAGCGCCGCGATTTCGCACACGCTCGACGACGATGCGACCATCACCAATATCCGAATTGTTCGGAAGGTGTTGGACGACATGAAGGTTAAGGTGGTTTCCGACGTTTCGTTCAAAAACAAGGAAACCAACTACGCCTCGCAAGCCGCCAATCATCGCCAGGCGAACCCCGACATGATTTGGATGTCGCACCAACCGGGCGACGCGGGCACGTTCTTGCTGCAGCTTCGCGATCGCGGCATCAACGCTCAGGTGGTGATGGACTCCATCATCGGCAGCGTTGACTACTTCAAGCTTTCGCAAGGCAAGGCCGAAGGCAGCATCGGCTACGCCCTTTACGCGGCCGACGACCCACGGCCCGTGGTGCAGGACTACATCAAACTGTGGCGTTCCGTCACCGGTCAAGCCGATAAGGCGCCCGATGCCTTCGTCGTCGCGACCTACGACGCCGTCAACATCCTCGCCCAGGTGCTGCGGAGCGTGAAGGACATCAATAGCCGGCAGGAGATTCGTGACGCCTTCATCAAGGCGGGCGAGATCGAAACGGTGAGTGGCAAGGTTAAGTGGATCAAGGACGGCGATGTCGAGCGCGCTGAACCGATCTTCGTCACGCTCAGTGCCAACGGTCTGTTGAAAAAATGGAAATGACTCGTTGACATCGAACGGCCGGTTTCATTCGTGAGCCAGCCATTTTTTAGGAGCGTCCATGTCGGAAAAAAATAAAGCGCTGATGCGCCGCTTTCTCGCCGAAGTGCTGGAAAACGGCAATCTGAAGTTGATCGACGAACTCTACGCGCCAGATTTCGTCAACCACGGGGCGCCCGTCGGCGCCGCGCCGACCCGGGACGGATTACGCGGCTTCATCACCAAGCTGCGCGCCGCGATCCCCGACGCCAAGATTCGCATCGATCATTTAGTGGCGGACAACGACTTCGTGGTGCTTAACGGAGCGTTAACCGGCACGCACAAAGGATCGCTCGCCGGCGAGACACCAACCGGCAAACAAGTCGAATCGAAGTCGCTCAGTATGCATCAGGTCCGCGACGGCAAGTTCCTCGCGCGCTGGCACTACTCCAACCACGCCGAGTTCATGCGCCAGATCGGCGCCGTGAAGTAGCCGCCGATCGACTTCGAGTTGGCGTCAGCGGAAGACCATGCCACCGTCGACCGGGATCGTCTGACCGGTGATGAACGCCGCCGATTCCGACGCCAGGAACATCACCGCTCCGACGAGGTCCTCGGGTGTCTCCGTCCGCTTGATCGACTGCGCGGCTTTGGTCACAGCGATCGATTGCTCGTTGGTGGTCTTGCGCGGCACTTCAGTGATCGTGAGGCCCGGCATGATCGCGTTGACGGTGATGCCAAAATCGCCGAGTTCCTTCGCCATACCCCTCGTCATGCCGATGAGCGCCGATTTCGATGTTACGTAATGGAGGTAATTGGGTCGCCCGATTTCGACCACCGAGGAAGAAATATTGACGATCCGGCCGAAGCCGCGTGCCCGCATCGGCCCGACCGCCGCTTTAGCGCAATTGAAGCACCCCGTGATGTTGACGCGCATCACCCGATCCCACTCGGCATCGGGAATCTCGTAAAACGGCCGCATTTCGATGTCGGCGAAGTACGCCGCATTGTTAACCAAAACGTCAATGCGCCCGAATTCGCCCATCGCTCGATCAACCATCGCCTTGACCGAAGCGACGTCGGCGACATCGGTCGCGACGGCGATCGCGCGACCGTTGGCGCGGCGGATCTCCCCTTCGACCGTTCTTGCGCTCACGCCATCGATCTCGGCGATCACCGTGATCGCGCCCTGTTTGGCGAAACCGTGCACGTAGGCGCGGCCGATGCCGCGGCCGCCCCCGGTGACGATGACCACGCGGTCCTTGAGACTGGCGAACGAGTCGTCCATAAGGCCTCCTCCAAATCGCTAACATCGCGGGAAATAACGGGACAGGATAGTTTCGGTCGGACTATACCGTACCTTCCACCCTCGTCCGCATTGTCGGCCCAGCAAGCCCAATGCCGATTTCCTCTAGCTTTTTCAGCGACGGTCTGCGCCTTGCGGCTGATCTTCACCTACCGGATCGGCTGGCCACGGGCGAGCCGCGCGCGGCCATCGTGTTATGTCACGGCTCCGGCGGTTTGCGCCGGTTCTGGTTCCCCGAGTGCGCCGCATTTTTCAATGCCGCCGGCTATGTCGTCTTAGCGTTCGTTTATCGCGGTACCGGCGATTCGGAAGGCCCGCCCTTGCGTCTCGATCCGCAAGGGCAAGTCGCCGATATCCGACACGCCGTAAGCTTCCTCGCGACGCGACCCGAAGTCGATCCGGAGCGAATCGGGCTATACTGCATTTCGTATGGCAGCGGTAACACGGTCTACGCGGCGGCCGTCGATACGCGCATCAAGGCAATCACGTGCGTCGTCGGCTACGGCGATGGTGAGCGGTGGTTGAAAGCACTGCGGCGCGAGTGGGAGTGGGTCGAGTTCGAAAAGCGGATCGCCGCAGATCAGCGCCAGCGCGCGCTAACCGTCCACTCCGAACTCATCGAGACTTCCGAAGTCTTGGTCCGCGACCTGAAAGCCGAGGAGCACGAACGCGAGGCGCGGGCGCACAATCCCGACCGCAACGTCCAAGTGACGATCGATACCGGCGAAGCGATCATCGCGTTCAAACCGGGAACCCTGGTCGATCGGATCGCACCGTGCGGGAGCCTCTTCATTGGCGTCGCCGAGGATACGCTCGTCCCGACTGCGGGGGACGCTCTTGCTTTATGCCAAGGCGGGCGAACCCAGGGCGCTTCAACTGTTCCCGCCGGTCGGACATCACGCGGTTCACTATGGCGACAACCTGCCGAAAATTCTCGGTCTTGGCCGTGACTGGTTCGACCGCCACCTGACCGGGCTCCCAGCGGCGTTCCGCTAATCGGTTTGCTGGAGCGTCCGCGACTTTGATGTTGAAATTTCTCGAATTTCTCCGCTCCCCTCCTCGTTAGGACGCGCGACCCGGCCGTCGACGCGATCCTGTCGCGCATCGCCAACGGCGGCATCGTCGGATTTGCGATCATTCCCGGGCCGGCGCTAGCCGCGAGCTTGTGGCGCATGGTCGACGTCGGCTGGCTGCCGGCCATGGGGCTTCACGTCGTTTCGGCGCTGGTTGCGTTCGGCGTCGCTCTGTTCCGCTTCAGGATCCCGCTGGTCCTTCGAGCGACCTTCTTGATGGGACTATTCATGCGTTCGGAATTACTGCAATTGCAACTCAAGGGGCGACTTCCGGCGGACCGGTTTTCTTTCTTGCCTCAAGCCTTCTCGCGATCTTGTTTCTCGATCTCGTGCGCGGTTGGCTGGTCCTCGCTGTCTCGATCGGGGTGCTTTTCGGTTTCTATGGCCTATTCGAAGCTGGCCATCTCAAAGTCGTCGTCGATACACCGCGCTACTACTCGCATTTCTCGACGTGGCTGGCGCGCGCCGCCGTCTTGGCGGCGGTTTTAGCCGTGATCAGAACTGCCCTTGGTGTGTTTCTACGCGAACTGAGGGGCGCGCTTGCCAGCGCCGAGCGCGAGCGCCAGCGACTGTTTGATCTGATCGAGCATGCACCCGACGGTATCGTGCTGATCGAGGATCGAGGAACGATCCATCATGTCAATCGCGCGCTCGCCGCTTTGTTTGTCTACGAACGTCAAGATCTGATTGGAACATCGATCGACGGGCTCGCAGGCCCGCCCCGATCGAACGTGTCCGACGGAGCGACCGGACCGCTAGCGCTTCCGCCGTCATGGCAGGCAGGAGCGTCGGAGGTCTTGGGCGTTCACAAGGACGGCTCGACGTTTCCCATTGCGCTCAGCTTCGGTCATTTGCAGGAAGCGGACGGTCGCTTGATCGTTGCCATCGTACGCGATCTGACCGAGATCGCGACCCTCACCCACAAGCTATAACACGATCAACGGCTCCAAGCGGTCAGGCGACTTACCGGCCGGGATCGTTCACGATTTCAACAACCTTCTGACCGTCGTTCTCGGCAACGCGGAATTGATCGCGACTGCCCCGGACAGCACGAGAAACCGATCGCCGCCATCATCCGAGCCGCGACCCGAGGTCACGAGTAGACCCAGCGACTTCTCGCATTTTCGCACAATCAAGCGCTGCAGACCGTGGTCGTGAACCTCGGCTCCTTGGTGGTCGCCATGCGCGACCTTCTCGCGCGCGCTCGGCGAAAAGGTCGCGCTGGCGGTGCCGCAACCCGATCGCACTTGGCCCGCCCGGGCCGATCCCGGCCAAATCGAGAACGCAATCCTCGATCTCGCCATCAACGCGCGCGATGCCATGCCAAACGGCGGCCCGCTCTCGATCACAGTCGCCAATCGTCAAGTAACCGCAGATATCGTCGATGCGGTTGGCACGGTGGCAATCGGCGACTATGTCGCGGTCACCGTCGCCGATGGCGGCGAGGGCATGTCCGAGGACGTTCGCCGCAAGGCGGTCGAGCCCTTCTTCACCACAAAGGACGTCGGTAAGGGAACCGGTCTCGGCCTCAGCATTGTGTTCGGGTTTATCTCGCTACCAGAAGGATTCATGACGATCACGAGCGCCATCGCCCTCGGCACGACGATGACGATTTTTTTCCACGGTCGCTGGACGACGGTGGGCCGGCGGCATTGCCGAAGAGTACTCCCCCGTAGGCGCCGCTCGTTGCGCGTGGTAGCGTTTAAGCCACCCTGGGGGACGGCGGTCCGCGCAGCCTCTTAGCAAGAATAACCTCGACGACGGAGATGAGAATGGCCAAAGCATACTGGATCGCGTGCTACCGCAAGATTTCCGACCCGAACGCGCTCGCCGAGTACGGCAAGATCGCAGGTCCGGCGATACTGGCAGGCGGCGGCAAGTTCTTGGCGCGTGGCGGCAAGGTGAAACCCTACGAGGCCGGCATTGCCGAGCGCACGGTTCTGATTGAGTTCGCCAACTTCGATCAGGCGATCGCCGCACACGACAGTCCGGGGTACCAAGCGGCGCTCAAGAAACTAGGCAACACCGTCGAGCGCGACATGAGAATCGTCGAAGGAGTCGAGTAAGAACTTCACCCCGCGAACGGTGACGTGGAGCGCCCCTTCGCGAGCCGTGCGTAGGAATCTACCGACGTGCTTTGCGCGCAGCGTAGCGCGCGTCCCGCGCCGCTTTTTGTTTGGCCTTAAGAGCGATGGAGTTTGCAGCCTGTTGGGCCTGCAACTCGATTTCGCGCGCTGCTTGTTCGGCTTGGAACACGAGCTCCGCGGCGGCCCGCTCGTTGGCACGGAGGATTTCCTCCGCCTCGCGCGCAGCGTTTTCGGCCGCGCGCTTTACCTCGTCGGCGGCGCGTGCCGCCTTGCGTTCAGCCAACCGGGCCTCACGGGCGACGCTGATCGCTAAGCGGGTCGCGCGCTGCTCGACGGCGGCAGGATCATCAGCCATCGGCCGAGAGCGAAACTTCTCCATCGCTGCACGTTTCGCATTCGCTGCCGTATTGAGCCGGTCGTTCCAGTCGTTGCCTTTAAAGGCGCCGACCGCGTGGTCACGGGTATTCTTTATGGGAGTGTCCCTATTTCGAAGGTGATGCGCAACTAACTGCGCAAGAACTACAAGGCCCAGCTTCAGACAGATGTCCGGCGCCGCCGCGTTCGAACCAATCGTGCGGTATAGTTCGTTTGGGAATGTAGACTCCGGCGGTGACTTCGGCAACCCCAAGAGTCCGAAGAATCGGCCGACGCAACGCTCGTGCGCCGTCGCCTTACCGCCAACGGAGCGCTCGCACCCCACTGAACGTAGAGTCAGAAGAGTTCCAAAAAGCGACGCCATTCGCGACGGCCTGCGTGGTGGCGACGACGCATCGAAGCCCCTCGGCGAAAGAATGATTCGCGCGCACCCCCTACTTTGCCTACCATCCGGCCCTCGTTCGATCACGCACAGGAAAATCCAATGAAACGTTCCCTACTATTCCTTGCAGCTA
>SHVV01000002.1 GCA_009694095.1 Alphaproteobacteria bacterium
CCATCTAGTTTTGTCACGCCTTTGATCGTCCGCGTCCACGACTGCCAGGTCGTATCGTCCCAGCTCCCGGGCGGCAGTAGGCGCAACGCCTCGGCGGCAAAGGCAGCGTCCTCGACGATCGGGGTTATCGGCCCGACGACGACGCGCCACCAAACAGCAGCATCGTTTACCGTTTCAATGTTGCCACGAACGGCGAGCCAAAACGCGTCCGACGCTTCGCTCGCCAACCGTGCCGAGACGTTCGCATACGGTAAGCCGCGAACAATTTTAGCGTTGAGAGCCCGCAGTTCAGCCTCATCGAAACGCGCCGCCGAGCGGCCGAATTTGGCAAGATCGATGCTCGTCGCCAATTCGTCGAGCGTCGTCCGCGCGCTCACGCCACGCGAAGTGCCAAGCCCCGCTAAGAGCGAAGTGATCGCCCCTGCCTCGAATCCTTGGTCCCGTAGGCTGCTGGCGCGGAGGCTACCGATTCGTTTCGAAAGACCTTCACCCGCTTTTCCCAGCAGCAGAGCTAGATGGGAAAATATCGGCGGCACTGCACCAAGCACTTGAAAGATCTGAAACTGCGATGCCGTGTTGGCGACATGATCCTCGCCGCGGATGACATGGCTGATCTTGAGTTCGACATCGTCGACAACGGAGGTCAGCGTATAGAGCGGTCGGCCGTCCCCTCGAGCTAGCACCGGATCGCTGACGTTTCCAGGCGGCATCGAGATCGCGCCTTTGACGGCGTCGGTCCAGCGAATCGGCTCATCATGAAGCTTGAACCGCCAATGCGGTCTACGTCCCTCTGCCTCCAGCGCTAGCCGTTCAGCTGGCGTGAGGTTCAGGGCGGCGCGATCATAGACAGGTGGTTTGCCCGCAGCGCGGCGGGCTTTACGCTTAAGGTCAAGTTCCTGCGGCGTTTCGTAGCACGGGTAGAGACGCCCAGAACGTTTGAGCGTTTCCAACGCCACCACGTATCGGTCAAGGCGCGTCGACTGCACGACCTCCTCACTCCATACGAGACCGAGCCACCGAAGGTCGGCTCGAATCGCGTCGGCGTACTCTTGTTTGGAGCGCTCAAGATCGGTGTCGTCGATGCGAAGGATGAACCGACCGCCATGGCGGCGGGAATACAACCAGTTGATCAACGCGACGCGGATGTTACCGGCATGGAGGTGGCCGGTGGGACTCGGCGCGAAACGTGTGACGACAGCCGTCATTTGCCACCGATGAACGCATTGGTGATCGGATAGCGTCGATCACGTCCGAACGACTTCGATGTGATTTTGACGCCCGGTGGTGCTTGGCGCCGCTTGTACTCAGCGCGGTAGAGCATGCGTGCAACCCGGCCGACCGTATTGCGATCATGTCCACGAGCAACGATGGCATCGGTCGCCATCTCCCGCTCGACGAGACACTCGAGGATGTCGTCGAGCGCCTCGTAAGGAGGCAACGTGTCCTGATCGGTCTGATTCGGTTTCAGCTCCGCCGTAGCCGCTTTGGTGAATATCCGCTCGGGGATCACGCGCTGCGCGGGTCCGAGACCGCCTTCAGGAACGTGTCCATTGCGCCAGCGGGCGAGCTGATACACGGTCGTCTTATAGACATCCTTCAACACCGAGTAACCGCCGCACATATCGCCGTAGAGCGTCGCGTAACCGACCGACATCTCCGACTTGTTGCCGGTGGTAAGGACCATAGGACCGAATTTGTTGCTGACTGCCATGAGGGCCATCCCGCGAAGACGAGCCTGGATGTTTTCTTCGGTCGTGTCCCACGCACGACCTTTGAATATCGTCGCCATCATCGCGTCGAGCGCTTGCATGCCACCGTCGATCGAAACCGAATCGATTCGAGTGCTAAGTGCCTTTGCTGCTGCCGTAGCGTCCTCGACGCTGTCACGCGACGTGAATGGCGAGGGCATGAGCAAGCAGTGCACCCGGTCGGCGCCGAGAGCATCGACCGCGACCGCCGCCGAAAGCGCGGAATCGATCCCGCCCGACATGCCGAGCACGACGCTGGGAAAGCGATTCTTGTTTACGTAGTCGCGCAAACCCAACGTCATCGCTTGGTAAATCGACGCTAGACTTGGGATCGGCGCCGCCGGACGTTGCGGCACGCACCGCCATTGCTTCGCCGCCCGCTCCCACGTCGTTAGCCGAAGATCGTCGCGCCATGCAGGGCATTGGATGGCGAGCGTCCGATCGGCATTGAGCACGAACGAAGCGCCGTCGAAGACAAGTTCGTCCTGTCCGCCGATCTGATTGACATAGAGGAGCGGCAGATCGGTTTCGGCCACGCGTGCGAGGGCCAAGTTCAGCCGCGAATCGATCTTGTCGATCTCGAATGGCGAACCGTTGATAACGATGAGGATTTCGGCCCCGGTCTCGCTCAGGCACTCGGCGACGTCGGATTGCCACATGTCCTCGCACACCATGACCCCCAAGCGAACGCCGCGAAAATTGACCGGTCCCGGAAGCGGACCAGCGGCAAAAACACGCTTTTCGTCGAAAACGCCGTAGTTTGGCAGATCGTGCTTGAAGCGCTTGGCAACGACGGACCCGCCCTCGATGAAAAGCGCCGAGTTGTGCAGCTTCCCGCCGACGCGCCACGGCGCACCGAGAAGAAGAGCGGTCGTTCCGTCCGCCGTCTCCTTGGCGAGCGCACGGACGGCTGAATCGATCGCCTCCTGAAACGAGGGCTTAAGGACCAGATCTTCCGGCGGATACCCACAAAGGAACAACTCGCTCATGACGACGAGGTCGGCGCCTTCGTCCCGACCCCAGCGCAACGCCTTGCGAGCGAGTTCGAGGTTCCCCTCGACATCGCCCACGGTCGGGTTGCATTGCGCGATCGCGATCGCCAAACGGTCGGTCATGGCGGGCTTCTACTGGCTCGGACCTTATCCGCCAAGAGCCCTCGACGGTGGGATCTGGCTGCGGCCAGTCGGTTACCGGACAGCCGAGACCTTTTTGAAGTGCTGCCAGCTGGCGAGAAGGAACTCACGACCGATCTTGACCGAGGGACGGCCATCGTACTCGACGACGTCTGCGGTGGCATAGGTATCCTCCCAGCGATCGGGAAGGTAGGACCCGGTGCCGATGATGTCGATCGGCGCCGCCGCCGAAGCCATGATGCGGCATTTTGCCGGATTGAAACCCGAGCTTGCAATGATCTTGACCTTGTCGAAACCGGCATCGTCGAGCACCTCTCGCAAACGCCAGACCGCCGCCGCGGACACGCCGGTTCCGACCAACCAGCGGAGGCCCGCCTCGGTCCGATATTGCTGAATCGCCTCCGCTTTGTGACGCACCAAAACAGCGTAGGACTCGCCAGGATCGAGCCCTTCGATATAACGCCCACCGTGAGTGTCGAGCCGAAGCGCGAGCCGCCCTTCGCCGGCGACAGCGGCGAAACGGCGACAGACCGCGAGTGAATCGGTGATCTCCTTGCCGAAATAGTCGACGAGAACCACGAGGAGCTCGTCAGGGAAAAGCTCGTACAGCATTTCCGCGGCGCGTACGGTCGAGCCAGCATAGCCGACGAGCGCATGCGGCATCGTGCCGAGCCCTTCTTTGTTACCGAAATAGCGTGCGTTCGAATCGGTCGCATTACCCATGAAGCCGATCGCGCCGACGTCGCGCTGTGCCGCCTGCGATCCTACGCTGGCCGCGTATGCCATCATCTCCGCCATCTCCGCGCCGGCGCAGTGGCGAGCATCCATGGCGAGAAACGAGACCTTCGGCAGGTCGCGGCACATGCGGTAAGCGTTGTGGGCCGCGACGCAGGCTGGGCCGATCTTCTGCAAGATATGAGTCTCGAGATCAGCGAGGTCCATCATCGATCCGCTGATGAACGCCAGCGGTTCGCCGCCCCCGACATAGTCGCCCTCGGACTTGGGCATATCGATCGTGATCTCGATCTTACGCTCCTTAGCGACCCACTCAAGCCACTCGCGCATCAAGCGCGGAGCCAAGATGATCGGCACTCGCATGAAAATGGCGTAGGTTGCCCGCACGTCGCCGTGGCGCTCGATGATCTGCTTCGTCTTGAGGAAGTACTTGTCGGTGCCGCGGGTGAAGTCCGGATCAAACATCGGCGTTACATGCAGTTACGACGCCGCGGCGAGCTGCGCGGCTTGGCCGTTCTTCTGCTTTCGGAGCGCCGCGGCGATGAGAAACGCGAGCTCAAGGCTTTGCGAGGCATTGAGGCGCGGATCGCAATGCGTGTGGTAGCGGTCGGCAAGCCCGCTCTCGGTTATCTCCTGAGCCCCGCCGAGGCACTCGGTCACGTCTTGCCCGGTCATCTCGACATGGATGCCCCCGGCGTGAGTGCCCTCGGTTTGGTGGATTTCGAAGAACCGGCGTACTTCCGACAGGATGCGGTCGAACGGACGCGTCTTATAGCCAGTCGATGACTTAATGGTGTTGCCATGCATCGGGTCGCACGACCACACGACGGCCCGGCCTTCGCGTTTGAGCGCTCGAATAAGCGGCGGTAGCTTGTCGCCGATCTTGTCCGAGCCCATGCGCGCGATCAAGGTGAGCCGCCCCGGCTCGTTTGCCGGGTTGAGGACATCGATGAGCTTCAGTAGGTCGGGTACCGGCATCGACGGCCCGATTTTCACGCCCAGCGGATTAGCGATACCGCGCGCAAATTCGACGTGCGCTCCATCGATTTGCCGCGTCCGATCGCCGATCCAAACCATATGCGCCGAGGTGTCGTAGCAGTCGCCCGACGTCGAATCGACCCGTGTCATCGCCTGTTCGAAAAACAGCAACAACGCCTCGTGGGAGGTATAGAACTCGGTTCGATTGACCGCGGGCGTCGTCGCGCCGGTAAGGCCGCTCGCCTCCATGAACGCGAGCGCCTCGGCGATACGATCGGCGAGATCGCGATAGCGTTCACCGGCTGGGCTCCGTTCGACGAAGCCCAAGTTCCAGCGATGAACTCGATTGAGATCCGCGTAACCGCCTTGGGCGAACGCTCGCAGCAGGTTGAGCGTGGCCGCAGCTTGGCTATAGGCTGTCAGCAGCCGGTTGGGGTCGGGACGCCGTGCTTCGGCGGAGAAATCGATACCGTTGACGATATCACCGCGATAGCTCGGAAGCTCGACGCCGTTTTGAGTCTCGTTCGCGTCGGAGCGTGGCTTTGCGAACTGGCCAGCCATACGGCCGATTTTCACGACGTGGCAGGAGCCCGCGAACGTTAGCACAACCGCCATCTGCAGCAAAACCCGGAAGGTGTCGCGGATGTTGTCGGCGCGAAATTCGGCGAAGCTTTCGGCGCAGTCGCCGCCCTGCAGCAGGAACGATTTTCCCGCGGCAACGTCAGCGAGACGCGCCTTTAAGAGACGAGCCTCGCCGGCAAAGACGAGCGGCGGGAAACCCGCGAGTTGTTCTTCGACACGCGACAGGGTGATCGCATCCGGGTAAACCGGCTGCTGCACGACTGGACGTGCACGCCAGGAATCAGGTGCCCACTTTGTCATTGGCTTATCGCTCGCTTAGAACCTTGAAACTGCCTGGTTTGTCCAAAACCGCGCTCGTTCCAACCGACAACTCGAATTCTCCGATCTTCACGCCATATACGCCGGTACCAGCTATCTGCCAAGCAACCCCTACTTCCGGTGGCTAGTTGGTTGCCTCCGTCTTGGGCACGTAGCGGTCGCGCATCGTCACGAACTCTTCGGCCGCCGTCGGATGGATGCCGACCGTCGAATCGAATTGAGCCTTGGTCGCGCCGCACTTCAGCGCTACGGCAAACCCTTGCACGATCTCCCCCGCCTCGGCACCGACCATATGCACGCCGAGCACTCGATCGGACTTGGGCTCGACTACGAGTTTCATGAACGTATGTTCGTTGCGGCCCGAGAGAGTGTGGCGAAGCGGCCGGAACGAAGTCTTGTAAACATGAACGTCACCATAACGCTCCCGCGCTTGCGCTTCGGTCAAACCGACCGTCCCGATCGGCGGCGTACTAAAGACAGCCGTGGGTACGTTCTCATAACTTAGATGCCGCCCGGCCGGGCCAAAAAGACGATCAGCGAGCACGTGGCCTTCGTTGACGGCGACGGGCGTCAGCTTGATTCGATCGGTTACGTCGCCGATCGCATAAATGTTCGGAACCGAAGTCTCCCATGCTTCATCGATCGAGATCGCACCGCTCGGCGTCAGCCTGACACCCACTTGTTCGAGACCCAGGCCTTGGGTTCGCGGGCGCCGACCGGTCGCGTAAAGGACCAGATCGACATCGAGCGACGATTCGTCGGTGAGATCGACCGTGTACTCGGACGAACCGTTCACGCTGCGTTTCGCGATTTCAACGACGTTGGTGCTGGATCGTAGATCGATGCCGCGGCGCACGTATTCCTCGGCAAGATGGCGGCGGACGTCTTCGTCGAAGCCCCGCAGGAACAGCGACCCGCGGTAGATCTGGGTTACTTTCGCGCCGAGGCCGAACAATATTCCAGCGAATTCGACCGCGATATATCCGCCGCCGACGATCAGCGCTCGTTTCGGCATCTCATCGAGGAAAAATGCCTCGTTTGACGTAATGACGTGCTCTTTACCTAGAATGTTCGGAACCGTCGGCCATCCACCGGTCGCGATTAGAATCTTGCCGGCCGTAACCTTGCGGTCGCCGACGACGATTGTGTGTCGGTCAAGGAGCGTCGCACGCGCCTCGAAAATCGCGACTTGAGCTGCCTCGAGAACTCGTTTGTAGACGCCGTTGAGCCGCGCGATCTCCACGTTCTTGTTCTCGATCAACGTTCGCCAGGAGAAACCGCTCGGTTTGACGGTCCAGCCGAACCCCGCGGCGTCCTCAAAATCATCGCGGAAATGCGCCGCACACACGAGTAGCTTCTTCGGGATGCAGCCGACGTTGACGCAGGTACCGCCGAAGTAGCGCTCTTCGGCGATCGCGACTCGAGCGCCGTGGCGACCCGCGATGCGTGCAGCGCGTACGCCGCCCGAGCCAGCGCCGATGACGAAAAAGTCGTAGTCAAACCGGGCCATTGTACTTCACGCTGGTTGAGCGACCGCCACCGAAGGACGTTCACGAATCGGCAAGTGAATGAGAGCGGCGGCGATACCGAGCGCGACGCCCAACCACCAGACGATGTCGTACGAACCGGTCCGATCGTATAGGTAGCCGCCAAGCCACACGCCGACGAACGCACCAATCTGATGGCTGAGCGTGACAACGCCAATGAGCGTCCCAAGGTAGCGTGTGCCAAACATGACGGCGACCAGCGCGCTGGTCAAGGGCACGGTGCTGAGCCAAAGGAGCCCGATCAGCGCCGACGCGGCGTAGACCGTTGCCGGTGTCGCCGGCAACAGGACGAGAGCAGCGATCACGACCGACCGTGCCGTGTAAATGCCCGACAAAAGAAATCGTTTGGGAAACCTACCACCGAGCACGCCCGACAAATAGGCGCCGACGATGTTGAAGAGACCGATCGTCGCGACTGCGTTGGCCGCGTCGGCTGGATCAAGCCCGCGACCGACGAGATAGGCCGGCATGTGGACGACGATGAAAGCGACATGAAAGCCGCAAACCAAAAATCCGGTAGTCAGCAACTGAAAGCTTCGCTCACCACGTGCTTGAATAAGGGTTTGAGTGAGCGTGAGATCGACCGCGCGACCGGCACCGGGAGCGCTCGGCTCTGCCTGGCGGTTCCAAATCGGTATTGCGAGCGGGATACAAAGAAGAATCATCCCCGCCATGAACAGCGCCGCCGTCGACCAGCCGTAGCTTTCGATGAAAGCCTGACCGATCGGAAGGATCACGAATTGGCCGAGCGAGTTTCCGGCAATGGCGATTCCCATCGCTAGACTGCGCCGGTTTTCCGGCACTTTCTGGCCAACCGCCGCGAGGATGACGCTCAATCCTGTGGTCGATGCGCCAAAACCGACCAGAACACCGGCGCCGATTACGAAATCGGTGGGGGTGGTCGTCATGCCGGTGAGAAGAAATCCGAGCGCGTACAACACCGTTCCGCCCAAGATCACCCGGCCAGTGCCAAACTTATCGGAGATCGCACCGGCAAAGGGCGCGCCCACCCCCCACAACAGATTTTGCAGCGCTAGAGCAAACGCGAACGTTTCGCGCGGCCACTTCAGATCGGTCACCATCGGCAGTTGAAACAGTCCAAAACTGCCGCGAATCCCGAAATTCAACAGCAACACTAATGCGCCGCTGATGACGACCGCTGTCGTGCCTCGCCACCACAGTTGCTTAGCCGACATTTGGTGTCCTTGCTTGCCTGGCGGCGCCAAGACGAAACAGACCTACTCGACGGTTACCGACTTAGCCAAATTGCGCGGCTGGTCGACATCGTTGCCTTTGTGCACGGCGACGTGGTAGGCGAGCAGTTGGACGGGGATCGAATAGAGGATTGGTACGACGAAGGGATGCACGGCCGGCAATTCGATCGACGCCATCGCCTTGGCGCCGAGCGCGGCTATACCCCTGGCATCGGAGAGCAGGATGACCTTACCGCCCCGCGCCATGATTTCCTGCATGTTCGACGCCGTCTTGTAGAACAGATCGTCGGACGGTGCGATCACGATCACCGGCGTATTTTCATCGATCAGCGCGATCGGGCCATGTTTGAGCTCGCCTGCGGCGTACCCCTCCGCGTGGATGTAGGAAATCTCCTTGAGCTTGAGCGCGCCCTCCATCGCCAACGCATAGGAGGTGCCGCGACCGACATAGAGAACGGCACGCGCTTCGGCGATGACCTGGGCGATCGAGCGCAGCGTCGAGTCGTGGTTGAGAACATCGGCGGCACGGGATGGCACCTCGGTGAGTGCAGCCGTTAGTTTCGCCTTGGTGTTCGCATCGATTGCCCCGCGCGCGGACGCAAAAGCGACGGTAAGGCAGGCGAGCGTGGTGAGCTGGCAGGTGAAAGCCTTGGTCGAAGCGACGCCGATTTCCGGGCCGGCATGGGTTCGCAGCACAACGCTGGCCTCGCGCGCGATCGTGCTCTCGGCGACGTTGACGACGGCGGCGACCGGCACGCCCGAGCTCCGCGCGAAACGAAGCGCCGCGAGCGTATCCGCCGTCTCTCCGGACTGCGACACGACGATCAACGCGCTGTCTTTTTGCAGCGGCGCCTCGCGGTAGCGAAATTCGGAAGCAATATCGACGTCGGTGGGCAGCCGGGCGATTCGTTCGAACCAATACCGCGCGACCATGGTCGAATAGTGCGCCGAGCCGCACGCGATCATAGTGAGGCGGGAGATGGTAGCCGGATCGAACGGCAACTCCGGCAGGGTGATCCCACGCGCCGTCGGATTGTAGTAAGCCTTGAGCGTCTCGCCGATGACCGTCGGCTGCTCCCAGATTTCCTTCTCCATATAGTGGCGGTATCCGCCCTTGCCGGTGAGGGCGCCCGACACCGCGGTCAGTTTGATCGGCCGCTCGACTTTCACGTCGTGCTCGTCGCGAATTTCAGCGCCTTGACGCGACAGAATGGTCCAGTCGCCATCCTCGATATAGGTAATGCGCTGGGTGAGCGGCGCGAGCGCAAAGGCGTCCGAACCCAAGTACATCTCACCATCGCCCCAACCGATCGCGAGCGGGCTGCCGTGGCGTGCGCCGATCATGAGATTAGGCTCGCCGGCAAAGATGATCGCCAGCGCAAAAGCGCCTTCGAGCCGCTTGAGCGTTCGTGCTGTCGCGTCGATCGGGCTTTGGCCTTCGGCGAGGTAGCGCGTGATGAGGTGCGCGACGACTTCGGTATCGGTATCGGACTCGAAATTGTGACCGTGCGCGACGAGTTCGCTCTTGAGCTCTTGAAAATTCTCGATGATACCGTTGTGGACAACGGCAACGCTGGCGGTTGCATGCGGATGGGCATTGCGCTCGTTGGGAACGCCGTGGGTCGCCCAACGCGTGTGTCCGATGCCGATTTGTCCGCGAATCGGCATCGTTTGAAGCGTTTTCTCAAGATTAACCAACTTGCCTTCGGCCCGGCGACGATCGATCTCGCCGTTGACGAGGGTCGCTATTCCGGCCGAGTCGTATCCGCGGTACTCAAGCCGCTTTAGACCCTCAACCAGAAGCGGCGCTGCTTCTCCGTTACTGATAACACCGACGATACCGCACATGGTGATGCTCGCGACCGTTCAACGAGCGCGGTGTGACGTCGCCGACCTCGCGCCGGTTTTGCGCGCAGCAGTGTGCTTTGCCTTAGCCCGAGCTTTGGCTTTGGCTTTCGGCTTGAGGGTACCGTGACCGTTACCCATTTCCATCGTCATCTCTTTGCGGCGACGTTCCGCCCAACCTTTGAATTCCTTTTGATCGGCGCGCGTCAGCGCAAAAGCGCCGGCCGGAACATCGCGCGCTATTACCGAACCGGCACCGATCACAGCCCCGTCGCCGATCGAAACCGGGGCAACCAACGCTACATTCGAGCCAATGAAGGCGCCGGCGCCGATATCGGTGTGATGCTTCGCATAACCGTCGTAATTGCAGGTGATCGTCCCAGCTCCGACATTGGCGCCACGACCGACGCGCGCGTCGCCGATATAGGTCAGATGATTGACTTTAGCGCCTGGTTCGATCTGCGATTTTTTCACTTCGACGAAATTGCCGATGTGCGCTTCCTTGCCGATATGGGCGCCGGGCCGCAGCCGAGCGAACGGGCCAATGACCGCGCCTTCGTCGATCGTTGCATTCTCGATGTGGCTAAACGCTCTGATCATCACTCCGTTGCCGACGGCGGCGCCGGGCCCGAACACGACGTTGGGCTCCAGCACCACGTCACGACCGAAAGTCGTATCCCAAGCAAGGGTCACTGAACGCGGATCAATCATGGTGACGCCGCCGGCCATCGCGCGTGCGCGCAAGCGGGCCTGCATGACACCTTCGGCGACCGCGAGTTGGGCGCGAGAGTCGACCCCCATCAATTCATCGCTCGATCCTTCGACCACGGCGGTTACGAGGCGTTGGTCGCGCGCGATTCGAACAATGTCTGTCAGATAGTATTCGCCCTGCTCATTCCGCGGTTCGATCTGGTCGAGCAGCGCAAAGAGATGCTGCCCATCGATCGCCATGACGCCCGAGTTGCAAAGCCCGATCTTTCGTTCTTCGGGCGTCGCATCCTTGAATTCGATGATCGCCTCGACCGTACCGTCGGCAGCAAGTTTGATACGCCCATATGCGCGTGGCTCGCGTGGGCGCATGCCGAGGATCGCAACCGCCGGGATGCGTCCGCCAGCGAGCGGCTGCCGCCGGGCGGTCAACAGCGAGGCGATCGTACGCGGCTCGATCAGCGGTGTGTCGCCGTAAAGGACAACGACGTCGCCGACGAAACCCTTCAGCGCTTTACGCGTCACCCTGACCGCATCGCCGGTACCGCGTGGCGGATCCTGGAACGCGATCGCGTGTGGGACGGCCACCGCCTCGACCGAGGTCATGCCACGCGCGATGACAACTACTGTGCGCGTAGCTCCCGCCGCCGCCGCGGTGCCGATCGCAAGGCGGATCATCGGTTGACCTGCGATCGCGTGCATGACCTTGGGCAGCGCAGACTTCATGCGCGTTCCCATTCCAGCAGCGAGAATGATGGCGGCAAAAGGCGTTGGCATCTTTTTTTCAACGTTAGCGTAAGGCTGCGTTAAGGTACCACAATTCACCCAGGATCGGACCGTGGCATACGTCATTCGACTACCCTAGTCACGAGTTCTTGCCAGCCAATCTAAAGTACATCACCATATTTAGCGTCAGAAGTTCTCCGAGCCACAATTCCTATGAGGAGTGCTATTGTTTTCGATCTCGACGGTACTCTAGTCGATACCGCACCGGATCTGACGTCGGCGTTGAATGCGGTGTTGGCGTCAGCCGGCCGGGCAACGGTCGATCCGGCGGGCGTCCGCACGCTCGTTGGAGCGGGGGCGCGCGGGTTGCTGACGCGCGGATTCGCAACCACTGGTCGAGCGTTGACGCCTTCGGAGGTCGAAGGCTGGGTCCCTCAGTTCTTATCGTTCTATCGTGAGCATCTTGCTGATGGCAGCCGGCCTTACCCCGGCGTTACCAGCGGCCTCGCCCGGTTCCGCGGGCTCGGCATTCGCATGGCGGTTTGCACCAACAAGCCCGTCGAACTCGCCCGCGATTTGCTGGCGCTGCTCGACTTGAAGAAATATTTTGACACCGTTTTAGGGGGTGACAGTCGCGCCTACCGCAAACCCGATCCGCGCCACCTCACCGACACTCTCGCCGAGATCGGCGCGAGTACCAAAGAGGCGCTCATGATCGGCGATTCGGTGGCCGACATCGGCGCCGCGCGCGGCGCTGGGGTGCCGATCGTCATCGCCAACTACGGCTACGGCGCGATCGAGGCTGCCGCGCTCGGCGGCGACGCCACGATCGGATCGTTCGCAGAACTCGAGCAGATCGTCGACGAGCTTAGCTGACTCGAGGTGAGCTTTAACGTCGACGGGCCGGTTTCTTCGCGTACGTTGAATATGCTGTAACGGCGGCCCGCGCCAATCGCGGTCGCGGTGGGCCCAGGCCGTCTTGACTTGGCAAAAGCCGCAAGCCTATATGCGGTTTGGTTATCGTCGGGCGATTAGCTCAGCTGGTAGAGCGTTCGTTTCACATGCGAGAGGTCGCTGGTTCGAGCCCAGCATCGCCCACCACTTCGGCCAGTTGATTTGACTTAACAGTCCTGCGTCTCCGCAAGCGCGGGGCTGGCGAATCAGCGGTAGAGAATATGAACCCGGATATCCGCGGGTGCAGCCGAAACCGCCTCTACGCGGTACTCGCGATCGCGCTCGGAATAGGGGTTGGTATGGCGGCGATCGAGACCGGCCTTGGTTTTCTACAACGGCGTATCGAGACGAGAGATCGACTCGATCTGGGGCTGGTTCGGTACGATCCGACGCTTGGCTGGCGGCTGACGCCCGGTTGGCACGGAACGCATCGCCACTACGATTTCGAAACCTCCTACGTGATCGATCAAACCGGATTCCGGCGCATGGCGACGCGCGTCGGTGCCGACGCGATGTTCAACCGGCCGGTCGCCATCCTCGGCGACAGCTTCACATTTGGCCTCGGCGTTGGCGGCCCAGGCCGAGGGCGGCGCTCTACCCTTCGTAATCCGCCACGCCGAGACCGGACGAGCCATCGGATCGACCCGTTTCAGAGAGATCGATCGCCCGAACCGCCATGTCGAGATCGGTTGGACGTTCGTCGCGCGCGCCTTTCACCGCTCAGCCGCGAATTCCGAGGCCAAGCTTTTGATGCTCGAACACGCCTTCGAACGATGGAACTGCCTGCAGGTCGAGTTCATGACCGCCTCGCTCAATGCCCGGGCCCGTACCGCCCTCGCCCGCCTGGGCGCGACCGAGGAAGGTCTTTTTCGCAACCACATGGTTTGCGCATCGGGGCGCATTCGCCACAGCGTCTGCTTCAGCATCACGAACGAGGAATGGCCCGCGGTGAAGCAAAGGCGCCGCCGCCGTATTGACGGCGGCGGGCACCATGGGAACGAAACGGGATGAAGGTGGGACGATCGTCCGCTTCGGATCGGGAAGCGGGTGTTGAGCGCGCCGTACCCCATCCGGAAACGTGACGGCTAGCGGTATCGCTTGTTGTCGCGGCGAATCCGAGGCGCGGTTGAAACCCGCTCGTCCTTGTGACGAAAGATGAGCCGCCCTTTTTCAAGATCGTAGGGCGACAATTCCACCGTCACGCGATCACCGGCCAGGGTGCGGATGCGATTTTTTCGCATCCGCCCGGCGGTGTAAGCGAGAATCTCGCGCTCGTTATCGAGTCGAACCCGAAACCTACCGTCCGGGAGAACGTCGACGACGACGCCCTCGAACTCGATCAAGGGCTCCTTGGTCATACCCGCTCCTGTCGTTCGTGCAACTTGGTGACAAGGTCCTGCCACGCTCCACCGTTTGGCGCAACAGTTGCGTGTTGCGGGTCCTCTCGCGGTTCGCTGCGACGCCGGTTGTGAACGCTTTTCTTACGACCATCCTGGTGATTGTGGCTGCCCTGGCGACGACTGCCATGATGCTCTTTTTGCGGCCGAGCGTGACGCTCGGGGGTCCCCTCCGTGTCGTGCTCCGCGATACGAGCGAAGTTCCGCTTCTCGATCGTGAGCGAACGTCGAATCAAGCGCTCGATATCGCGCAAGTACGCACGCTCGCTGGGGTCGCAAAACGATAGAGCAATCCCATCGGCGCCGGCCCGCGCAGTACGACCGATACGGTGAACGTAACTCTCAGCGACGTTCGGCAGATCGAAATTGATGACGTGGCTCACTTCGGGGATATCGAGACCACGCGCTGCGACATCGGTCGCGACCAGAACGCGCGTCGTTCCGGCTTTGAAACTCGCGAGCGCCCGCTGTCGAGCGTTCTGCGATTTGTTACCGTGAATCGCTTCGACCTCGGCGCCAGCACGCTCCAAGTGCATCGCGACTTTGTTGGCCCCGTGTTTCGTGCGGGTGAAGACGATAACGCGCGCAAGTGCTGCATCGCGCAGCAAGTCGACAAGTAGAGCTCGTTTTTGTCCAGCTTCGACGAAAAATACCCGCTGATCGATGCGTTCGACGGTGATCACCTTCGGCGAAATATCGATGCGTATCGGATCGCGCAGAAGATCGGCGGCGAGACCGGCGACCTCACCCGGCATGGTGGCGGAGAAGAGCGCCGATTGCCGTGCCTTCGGCAGAGCCGCGACGATGCGGCGCACGTCGGGGATGAATCCCATGTCGAGCATGCGATCGGCCTCGTCGAACACGACGGTCGTAACGTTGCCGAGCTTGACGAAACCTTGGCCCATGAGATCGAGCAACCGACCCGGCGTCGCTACGAGGATGTCGACGCCGCGCTTGAGCGTTTCGACTTGCGGGTTTTGGCCGACGCCTCCAAAAATCACGGCGGTACGAAGAGGAAGATGACGTCCGTAATTCTTGAACGACGTCTGGATCTGAAGCGCTAGCTCGCGCGTCGGCGCAATGATTAGAGCGCGAATCGAACGTGACCCGCTCGCCGCAGGCGCGGTCGAAAGTCGTTGCAGAATGGGCAGGGCAAACGCTGCGGTCTTGCCGGTGCCGGTTTGAGCGATACCGAGCAAGTCGCGCTCGGCGAGGAGAAAGGGAATGGCGCGCGTCTGAATCGGGCTCGGATCGACATAACCCGCTTCGGCAAGAGCGCGACTCAGGGGTTCGATGATCCCGAGCGCGGTAAAGTTGGACTGAACGTTAGAACTCATACAGACAGAATCCTTTTATGCGCCGACGGAGCCCGTTTTCAAGCGGTCTCGTTTCGGCGGATCGCCGCTCCACGCGTGGAGCGCCAATGTTTTGAGGGGGGATCGTCCCGGATAAGGCGCTTCCGAGAAGCGCGTCGCGTAATCGCGAGAAGATCGTACGTTTATTATTCTAATGAGCATTAAGTAAGCTCATGACCTAAGAAAGTCAAAAGAATTCGGCAAAAACCTAATCTACCGTGCACTATCGCGCGGACGACCGACGAATTGGTTGAATAATAGCAACATCATTCGATCCACCTCGGCGATCTTGGCGAGCTGAGCACGAAACTCTTCCTCGGGAATGACTGCGAGCGTCGTGTCGGTACGCCCGCGCGCCGACGCCATCCGCGGCTTTTTGTCGATCGGCGCCATCTCGCCGAAGATATAGCCACGTTCGACGACGGCGATTCCGCACTCCTCGGCGTTGCTGCCGATCACGATGTCGACCTGGCCGTCGTCGACGAGGTAGGCCTCGTCGCCTGGGTCGCCTTGGCGGAAGATGTAAGCTCCGGCCGGAAAGTGCTTGCGCTTGACTCCGTCGTCCTTGGGCTGCTCGGCCATGGCCACGGGATTCTTAGACAGTTCGGCGGTCTCGGGCGCCTGCAGCTTGACCGGGCCCGCGAGCTTGGCGAGGCTCTGCATGACGAGCGTCGCCACCTCAGCCGGTAAGAACCCCGCGCGCGAGCGCTATTTCTTGGGCAGAATTGATTCGATCGTCGTCGTGAGGCGCGGCGACTCGGGCGGCGTTTGGGTCGAAAAGGCGGCCGCCAGACGACCGTCAGGAGTGACGACGTATTTGTGAAAATTCCACTGCGGGGCCCGTTCTACGCCAAGAACGGAAGCGGCCCAGCGATAGAACGGGTGCGCTCGGTCGCCTTTTACCACCGCCTTCTCGGTCAGCGGAAAGTCGATCGCGAAATTCGCCTCGCAGAATTTCTTGATGTCTTTTGCGCTACCCGGCTCTTGCTCGCTGAAATCGTTTGACGGGACGCCGATGACGACGAGCCCGCGGTCGCGGTAGCGCTGCCATAGCGCTTGCAATCCGGCGTATTGCGGCGTGTAACCGCAAAATGAGGCGGTGTTAACAATGAGAAGCGCCTTGCCCTGGTACTGCTTGAGCGGCATCGGTGTGCCGTCGATCGCGACAAACGAGAATTCGTAGGCAGTTAACGCAGCCATCGCGGGGCTCCCAAGCACAGGGTTGAAGCAGACGACCAGCATTGCCACGACAAACGAAACGACGCGAGTCATCGGATTTCGCCACTCCTTGGTCGGCGCCCGACAATGTAACGCGATCAGCCAACCGCGCAACGGCGTATGCGGCATGGGCAGCAGCGGACAGAGCCTATACTATGCTGGCGGCTGGCAATGACTTACGACATCAAGATCTCAAACGCTCGCATCGTCGATGGAACGCGCGCGCCAGCGCGAACCGGGGCGGTCGGCATTCGCGGTGGGCGAATCACGGCTCTTGGCGAGGCACCCGAGGCGGCGGCGCGGACGATCGATGCCCGCGGTCATGTCGTGGCGCCGGGGTTCATCGACATGCATACACACTACGACGCCCAAGTGTTGTGGGACTCGCGGCTGTCGATCTCGCCCTGGCACGGGGTCACGACCGTCGTGATGGGGAATTGCGGTTTTAGTATTGCGCCTAGTCGCCCGGAACAGCGTGACCTCATCCTGCGGACGCTTGAGCGGGTCGAGGGCATGAGCCTCGACGCGCTTCGCGCTGGAACTGGAACCGACTGGGGCTTCGAGTCGTTCCCGGAATACCTCGACCTGCTCGATCGTCGGCGCTCGATCATCAATGTCGGCGTTTACGTCGGACACTCCGCGATCCGACTACACGTCATGGGACCGGACGCCGTTACGCGTGCCGCCACCACCGACGAGATCTCGGCGATGGAACGCCTCGTACGCGACGCCATGGAGTGCGGCGCGATCGGCTTCTCCTCGTCGCGGGCCCCGACCCACAACGGGTTCGACGGCAAGCCGGTGCCAAGCCGATTGGCCGACATCGACGAGTTCCATCGCCTCATTGGGGCGATGGCTGCATCCGGCCACGGCCTATTTCAGGTCTCGATGGGGCGCGGATTCTTTCTCGACGAATACCGAACGATCGCCGAACGGTACGGCGTGACGATCGCTTGGACGGCCCTTCTCACGCACCTCACCGGACCGGGATCGCACCGCAAACATTTGGCCAGGACAAAAGAGTTCGCCGACGCCGGGCTTCGCATCGTTCCGCAAACGTCGCCTCGACCGTTGACACTCGAATTCAATTTCGACGCGGCATTCGCATTCGAGGCGCGGCCATTTTATGCGGCGACGATGGCGACCGACCGCGATGGACGCAAAGCGTTGTTCCGCGATCAGGCGTTCCGCCGCGCGTTCAAGGAGGACCGATTCGACCCCAAGCCGCACCAGATGGTCGGATGGGACGAGCGCGCCGTCATTTCGTTCTCGCCTGCCGATCCTTCGTTGACCGAGCGATCGGTGCGCGAACTTGCCCGCGAACGCGGGATCGACCCGGTCGACCTTGTGCTCGATCTCAGCCTCGAGAGCGACCTGGCGCTGCGGTTGCGAGTAGCGATCCTCAACTACGATGACGACGGAGTCGCCGAGATTCTATGCGATCCCAATACGGTGCTTGGCCTTTCGGATGCCGGCGCGCACGCGAGCCAGCTCTGCGACGCTTGCTATCCGACCTACTTGCTCGCCCACTGGGTGCGGGACAAGAAAGTGCTGACGATCGAGCAAGCGGTGCACGCGCTCGCGGCGCGTCCCGCCGAAGTACTAGGCCTCAAGGACCGCGGCCGCCTGGCCGTTGGGCTGCCCGCCGATATCGTTATTTTCGATCCCGACACAGTCGCCAACGGCCCGCTCAGACGCGTCAACGACCTGCCGGCTGGAGCTGAGCGCCTGGTGTCGGACGCAATCGGCATCGATGCGGTGATCGTCAACGGAACCATCATCCGACTCGACGGCCACGATGTGCTCGACCGTTCGGGTCGCCTGCCCGGCCAGCTTATTCGCGGACGCGCGGCCTAGATCCGACCAATCAATCTTCGCCCTGTTTGGGCCGACGGTCGCGGCTGCCGCGACTATCCGTTTTATGCTAGGTCTCAAAATAGGTCTCAAAAAAAGTAGCGGAAGGAACGATGGCCGTATCCAGCGCCGTTTCGGTACAACCAAAACCGAGCCCGGCCCGCCTCGGCCGCACGATCGAGGTCGGCGTCGTCAGCGGACTCTGGGTGACGCTGAACACGATTGCGCTGGCGGCGCTTATTTTCCCTGGCCCGCTCGCCGATCGAGTCAATATCGGGATCGGACTAGCGCTCTTTAGTTCGGCGGTTTTCGCCGCTCTGGTGCCCTTTATCTCGAGCTATGCCGGCATGGTTGCCGGCGTCGCGGCGCCGGTCGCAATCGTCGGCCTCATGGGCGCGGTAATCATGGAGCGCAGTCCGCACGAGGTCGTGGTGCCGACGCTTCTCGTTGCGCTTGCCATCGCGTCGCTCCTGACCGGCGCGTTCTTTCTGGTGCTTGGATACTTCCGCTGGGGGCGCATCGCTCGCTATATTCCGTTCCCGGTCGTCGGCGGATTTCTCGGCGCCGTTGGTTGGCTCGTGGTGCTCGGGGCGTTCTCGACCATGACCGGTCTGCCGCTCACGCCCGCCAATCTACCGCTCTATTTCGAACCTTGGACAATTCTCAAATGGGCGCCTGGGCTGACATTTGGGCTCATCTTAACCTACCTCCACCGCCGCCATTTCAATCTCTACAACCTACCCGCCGTGGTCGTGGTCGGAATCACGGCCTTCTGGATGGCGGTCGAGCTCGCTGGTGCCGAAGTCGGCGTTCTGCGGGCCCAAGGGTGGCTGTTCGGCGGATTCGGTGACGAAGGACTTGGCCTGCCGTTCGGTTACCTTAAGGCGCTGCCTTTGGTCGACTGGAAGGCGCTGCTCGCGCTGGTCCCGCTCACAGCTTCGCTGATGACCGTTAGTTTGATCAACACGCTCATCACCAGCAATGCAATCGAACTTTCGATTCGCAAGGACATCAATCTCAATCGCGAGTTGCGCGCCATCGGTACCGCGACCCTTTTGTCGGGGCTCGGCGGCGGATTGACCGGCGCTCCGTACATGGGGCCGTCGCGGTTGACCCAGCGATTTGGCGTCGGAACGCGAGCCGTCGGCATCGTGGCCGCGCTCGTGTGCGTCGCCGGGTTCCTCGTCGGTGGCGACCTGGCGCGCTATCTGCCGACCTCAGTTGCCGGCGTCCTGCTTATTTTTGTCGGTACCGATCAGTTGCTCAACTTTCTGGTCGCGGCTTACGACAAGATGACGCGCAGCGAGTATGCCGTCGTGCTGATCGTTTTCGCCGCGGTCGTCTTTGTCGGATTCATCGAAGGGATCGTCATCGGCGTCGTGGCGGGTGTGATTCTATTTGCCGTCAACTATAGCCGCGTCTCGATCGTCTACTCGGAAATGACCGGTGTCGAACAGCGAAGCAATGTCGATCGTTCCGAAGCGCTCCGCCAGGTTCTCCGCGACCAAGGGGTTCGTTTGCAACTCTTCGAGCTTCAAGGTTTCCTTTTTTTCGGCACCGCGTACCGTTTAGTTTATCGTTTGCGTGATCGAATCAACGACCGCAGCAAGCCTCCTCTTCGGTACGTCGTCCTCGATTTTCGCCGCGTCAACGGCCTCGACTCCTCGGCCGCCGTGAGCTTCACCAAGCTTTGCCAGTACGCGCAGATGTTCGGCTTCGACCTTTGTTTTGCTCATTTGCCGGATGACTATTTCGAATTGATACGACGCGAAGGGATCGCCGAAGAACGCCGGATAGGGCCGCCGGTACTGCGCGGCGGCGCCGATCGTCGTGCTGGGCGCCCGGACACCGCGAGCCCATACGGCGCTCGGCTGCGCCGCTTCGCCGACATCGATCATGCGCTCGAATGGTGTGAAAACGACCTGCTGTTCGGGGAGAATCGGCTACGCTCCGAAGTTGACGATCCCCTGCAAGCGCAGCTCGCGCGACAATTTCCGGATATGGTCGATGTGGCGAAATTTATGACGTACGTCCAAGCCGTCCGCTACGGCGCGGGAGAAGAACTGATCCGCCAGAGCGATGAGTCGCGCGACCTCTATTTCATCGAGTCGGGTGAAGTGACCGTCGAAATTCGAGTCGATGGCGGCGAGATTCTGCGTCTCCGCGTCATGGGCGCCGGCACCTGCGTCGGCGAGGTCGCGTTCTACCTCGGACGGCGCCGCTCGGCCTCGGTCGTCACAACCGCGCCGACGACGGCGTATCGATTGACCGGCGCAGCGCTCGACGACATGCAAGCGAGTGACCCGGCGGTCGCAGCCGCCTTTCACGAGTTCATGGCGCGCCAACTCGCTAAACGTCTCTCCGACACAGATCGGCTTCTCGAGGTTTACGCACACTGAGGCGGACGCCCGTCCGATTACGGACGGCGAGCAAGAATCTCGCGAGCCTCTTTGATTTCTACCCCGGACGGCAGCGGCGCCGACCTGTCCCCGATCCAAGCCAGAACGTCGAGCCACACGGCCTCGGCTTGCAAATCGCGCAGCAGCATGTGGTACCCGTTGGGGTAGATCATGATTCGCTTGTTGCCGTTCATCGCTTCGAGCATTCGGACCGTCGGCGCCTTCGGAACCACCTCGTCCTTCGCGCCGTAGAGCACGAGGGTTGGGGTCGAAATCGCGTCCGCCGCTTGAAGAGCATCGTCCATCAAACCAACCAGGCCATAGACCGCATCGATCCGCGTTTGTTTGATCACCAGCGGGTCGCGCGACAACGCGCGCAACATCTCGATATTGTCGGACGGTACTATATTGAGACCGCTAGCCGTCACCTCGTTCCACGGCGTCAAATGCGCCCCGAGCCAAAGCACCGCCCGATAGAGCGCGGGCATCGTGGCCCGCCCCCAGACCGCGGGTGCGACAAGGATCGAGCCGTCGGCTTGCAATCCGTCGGCGCCATTTCGCCGTGCTTCTGCTTCAGCACTCAGGATCACGGCGCCGCCCATGCTATCGCCCAAGAGGTAAAGCGGGACCCGCGGATGACGGTCGCGGATGGCTGCGCTGAACGCGTGCAAATCCGCCGTCAACTGCCGCCCGCCTGCCCATAAGCCGCGGTCGGATGTGGCGCCGAAACCGCGCTGGTCGTACGCGTACGTCGCAACTCCGCGCTCGGCCCAGAAACGTGCCGGCGCTTCGAACGCATTCGAATAGTCGTTGAAACCGTGCAATGCCAAAACGATCGCCCGTGGTGATCCGTTCGCCACCGACCACTGCCGATAGGGCAGGGAGCGACCATCGGCAGTGGCGAATTGGCTCTGGCCCAAAGATGGCGTGCCAACGATCGGGCCGATGTCTTGGATCCGGGGCGAGCAGCCGAGCGCGAGCAGACACAAACCGCCCACGAAACCGAGCCACAGCTGCGCGCGCCGTGGACCGATCGATCGGGAATTAACGGCGACCATGCTCGTTCGATGCATCGGCGTCTGGGCAAAATCCGCGATTCAAAGTATATGAGCCGATCGGAAAACAAAACATGTCGAGGCTCTTGAGAGATTCGGCTCGGCAACGCGCGAGGGTTACAGATAGGTTGGAAGCCGTAAGGATAGACAGCGCCGCGCGCGGAACCCGTCCGCCGGAAACGGCGCGACGCCCCGGTGGGCAAGGGGCGCTCAAGAACGAAAAGCTGATCCACCTCTTCACGACGCCGATCCACAAGCACATCTGGGCCGACAGCAGCGCGCTCAACGACACCCTGCGTCGGATTATCATCAACAAGACGCACGGGGGTAAAGGCGCGAGTTACAGCACGGTCGGCGGTTGGGAATCAAGCGACGATTTCCACCAGTGGGGCGGGCGACGCAGGACAGCAGATCATTCGACGCGTGGCCAAGATGGTGAAAACCGCGACCGGCCAAGTGTACGCCGCCCACCGCGGGCAGGAGCGAAGCACGTGGACGATCGGAATGCGGGCCAGTATCAACCGGCGCGGCGACTACATCCGGATCCATGTTGAACCGGGTTCGACGTGGTCGGAAACCTATATTGTCGACACCGGTAACAACACCAAGGAAGACGCGACGGGCGGCGTGATCGGGATGATCAACCCGAACATTTCACAGACGATGAGCTTTTATCGCAACGCCATGCCGATGCGTTACATCCTCCGTCCCGAACCGGCCTTGATGGTGATTTGGCCGAGCTACATCGTGAACATGGTTTATCCGCACGCCGGCAAACGTTCACGGATCACTATTTCGTTCAACGTGCGGAAAGACCCGTACCCGTGAGTGCACAGGGCCGCTACACACGGCACCCTTCGATGAGCTTAGGATGAAGGTACTGGAAAGGTCGCATGGTGAACTGGTCAAACCATGTGGCACGATCCGCCTGGGGTTAGACTCCATCAAATATCGTCGATCATCTTTCCAATGATGTCGTAGCCGCGATCTCCACTAACGAAACCACGACCACCGAAAGCCTCCCAGATAAGGCTAGAAAGCATCGTCTGTTCTTCGTATCCCGAACCGATGCCCTCTACATTCATCAAATACAACTCTAGATTTTTGAAGAAATTGAATATTTCGTCCCGTTTTATTTGGGTAGTTGTGCAAGACAAGTTCGATCTGCCTTAAGAGCATCCGCAAGCCGAGGGCAATCGCGCGGTACTCGGGCACGTCGGCGCCAATGTAGTTTTGGAACGTATGGAAGCCCTCATTAGCTTCACGTCCTCCTGCAAAAGCTGCCGCGAAACCCTGTGCGGCCACCAGCCTATCAATAGCCTCCTCATCCACATCGATATCGTCTTAGCCACTCTCCCGACTGCCCGAAATGATCTGACGTAAAATGTCCCGCTTGATCTGTCCATAAACTTTTCTGAGGTTGGACTTTATGATGTTTTGTTTTCGTCGTTGAGGGAGGTGCCCCACCAGGAAGTAAAATAAGAATGAAACGAGGCCACCACCAGAGAGGCTTTACTAATGCGTTCCACCAAAAGTGAAATGCTAAAAATAAGGCGAATGCCGCCAAGTTGATGAAAAACCAAAACAGAACACTGCGCGAAAACGGCGGCAAAAAATTCGATCTAAGGTTCATAGTTTCTCGCCCGGGCGTGGGCCACGGATCACCGGCCACGGCGGCCGTAGCGTGAGGCCGGCGCGTTTACGCCACGCGCGCGATGCGGCTGCGAGCCGCCGCTTGACGTCTTCCTCGTCGATCGTCAGCAGCGCGCCGTGCCGCAACACGATGCGCCCGTCGATGATAACCGTGTCGACGCTCTTCCCGGTCGCCGAATAAACCAGCGCGCGCACCGGCTCCCGCCCCGGGTGATTGGCGAACTCAATTCCCTTCATATCGACGAGCGTCACGTCGGCCTTCTTGCCGGCTTCGAGCGAGCCAATGGCGTCGTCCCACAGGAGCGCCTTAGCGCCGTCGATCGTCGCCATTTCGAGCGCCTTGTAGGCGCCCCAGAGCGTTGCGTCGTTATAGATATCCTTGTGACCGCACGCGGCAAGATACATAACGCGAATCATGTCGAGGTTGCCGGAAGCGGACGCCGAATCGGTGCCGAGCGAGATCGTGATGCCAGCGTCGGCCATCTTCGGCATCATGCCGTTGCCGAACACGCCGTAAGCGCCGAACATCGTCGCGCCGGGGCAGTGCGCTACTTTGCAGCCGTGCTTGGCGAGCCAACCGATTTCGCGTTCGTTCGTCCAGCCCATGTGAACCAAATAGAGATTCGGACCGAACAGGCCGAGGTCGTAGTAGCGCTCAAGCGAGCGCTTGCCGAACATCTTCTGGATCGCCTCGTTCTCGCCCTTGACCGCCGCCGCGTGCGCGTGAACGCCGACCTTGTACTTGCGCGCGAGCTTACCGATCCCAACCGCGAGTTCGTCGCTGATGTTGTAGACATAGCGCAAGCTGAACCATGCGCGGATTCGATCGCCTTCCGCGTGGTGCCACTTTTTCACGAACGCTTCGCCGCGATCGAGGTTCTGCTGGGTATTTTCGATCAGAGATTTCGGCAACGGCGCGATCGGATCGTGAATGTCGCGTGTCGATCGATTCATGATACCGCGAATCCCGATGTCTACGGCGGCTTGGGCCATCGCATCGGCATGAATGCCGCCAGGATCGTTGAAGCAGGTCGTACCGTAGCGGATCGCCTCGACGAAGCCGCCGAGCGCCGACAGATAGGCATCTTCCGGCGTCAGCACCGCTTCGTACGGATAAATTCGCTTATAAAGCCAAGACATGATGTCGATGTCGTCGCCGATGCCGTTCGAGAGGTATTGGTTTGGGTGGAGGTGCCCGTCGATGAGTCCGGGAATCGCCATCATTCCCGAGCCGTCGATGACGTGCGCTGCTCGGTGCTTGGCGCGCACCGCCTCGGTCGGCCCGACGCCTACGATCTTGTTGCCGGCAATGGCGATCGCGCCGTCTGAATACATATGCCGCTTGGCGTCCATCGTGACGACATAGGCGTTGGCAATGATGAGGTCGGCCATGGTTCCTCCGGTTGTTCGCGGCAAGGTTAGCGCGGGCCGATCAGACGTGCGACCCGTCAGCGCAAATAAGGCAGCGTCTCGGCCCCGAACCACGGATTCTGTTTCAGCCAGTGGTTGTTGTCCCACGACGGATGCGGCAGCGGGATCACGCGCAGTTTGAATTCCCGCCACGCCTTGACGGTTTCGGTGAGGGTCGCGCGGCAGCGATCGCCGAGGTGATAGGCCTGTGCGTAGAGGCCGGAGGCGATCCCCAGCTCGACGTTAGGAAGATGGCCCAGCCGCCGACCGTGCCAGGTCGCGCGACACTCGGGCCGGGGCCGCAGATCGCCGCTGGCGTCGTTCCACGGAATGCCCGTCTCGCGCACCTTGGTACCGGGCGCTTATCCCGCGATTAGGATGCGCGCTGTCCCGCTCGCAACCAACATCGGCTTAGGCCCGAGCGGCAAGTGCGCTTCGCACAAACGGCAGGCGCGGATTTTGGCCAGCAAAGCGTCAAGCGGTGCGCTCCGTTTCGACGCCGATCGTCCGGTTGATTGCATGCCGATGAGCCCCTAGCGTGGTGGGCGATCGCGACGCACGGTGCGCCGCCGCCCTGACTGTGCGAGTAAAGCATGAAGTTTTCGAGTACCGATACCTACGTCGCGACCGACGAACTCATGGTCGCCGTCAACGCAGCGATCACACTGCGACGACCGCTGCTCGTCAAGGGTGAACCGGGCACCGGCAAGACCATGTTGGCGGTCGAGATCGCCAAGTCGCTTCAGAAAACGCTGTTGGAATGGCACATCAAGTCGACCACCAAGGCCGTGCACGGCCTCTATGAATACGATGCCGTGGCACGGCTACGCGATTCGCAGCTCGGCGATGGCCGGGTGGCGGACATCGGCAATTACATCAGGCGCGGCCGACTGTGGGAGGCGTTCGGGGCGGAAGAACTCCCGGTGCTGTTGATCGATGAAATCGACAAAGCCGATATCGAATTTCCCAACGACCTCCTGCTCGAACTCGACCGCATGGAGTTCCACGTCTACGAAACCGGCGAAACGGTCAAGGCCAAGCAACGCCCGATAGTCATCATCACCTCGAACAACGAAAAGGAATTACCGGACGCGTTCCTTCGCCGTTGCTTCTTCCACTACATCCGCTTCCCCGACCGCACGACCATGGAGCGTATCGTCGAAGTGCATTTCCCCAAACTGCAAAAGAAGCTCCTCAACGACGCGTTGACGCTGTTCTACGAAGTCCGCGACGTGCCGGGTCTCAAGAAAAAACCCTCGACGTCGGAGCTGCTCGATTGGTTGAAACTGCTGCTGGCCGAGGAAATTTCGCCTGAGGCGCTGCGCACCAAGGATACGCGCACGGTCATACCGCCGCTCTATGGCGCGCTCCTAAAGAACGAACAGGACGTGCAGTTGTTCGAGCGCCTCGCGTTCCTTGCTCGGCGCGAACGGGGCTGATGTTCCTCCAGTTCTTCACCGAGCTGCGGGCCGCCAAGGTCCCGGTGAGCCTCAAGGAATACTTGGCGCTTATGGAAGCGATGGCGGCCGAATTACCCGCTTACGACGTCGACAATTTCTACTATTTGTCGCGTGCGATTCTGGTCAAGGACGAGCGCAACCTCGACAAGTTCGATCGCGTGTTCGGGCACTGCTTCAAGGGGCTTGAGGCGCCGGCCGACCGGCTTGAGGTCGAAATCCCCGCCGAATGGTTGAAGAAACTGGCCAAGAAATTCCTAACGCCTGAGGAAAAGAAGATGATCGAGGCGCTGGGCGGCCTCGACAAACTGCTCGAACTTCTCAATCAACGGCTGGCCGAGCAAAAAGGTCGCCACCAAGGCGGCAAGAAATGGATCGGCACCGCCGGCACCTCGCCGTTCGGCGCCTACGGCTACAATCCCGAAGGCGTGCGCATCGGCCAGGACGAAGGCCGCGAAGCGCGCGCGGTCAAGATTTGGGACAAACGCGAGTTCAAGAACCTCGACGACGCGGTCGTCCTCGGCACGCGCAACATCAAGATCGCGCTCCGGCGGCTACGCCAATTCGCGCGCGAGGGGGCGGAGCTCGAACTCGATCTGCCCGACACCATTCGCTCAACCGCCAAGAACGCGGGCTATCTCGATCTCAAGCTTGTGCCGGAGCGACACAACGCGGTCAAAGTGTTGTTGCTCCTCGACGTCGGCGGTTCGATGAATACTCACACCCGGACCTGCGAGGAGATCTTCTCGGCGGCACGGGCCGAGTTCAAGCACCTCGAATACTATTACTTTCACAATTGCATCTATGAAGCGCTCTGGCGCGACAACCGGCGACGCGACACGGTCAAGATCGAGACCCGAGAGATCATCAACACGTATGGCCCCGACTACAAATTGATCTTCGTCGGCGACGCCACCATGAGCCCCTACGAGATCACCGCGCCCGGCGGTTCGATCGAACATTGGAACGAGGAGGCCGGCGCCACGTGGCTACAGCGGCTGCTCGAAACGTACAAACACGCGGTCTGGCTCAATCCCTCGCCGCCGAAATACTGGGGGTCGACGCCCTCGATCCAGCTCATGCACCAACTCCTGGCCGGACGGATGTTCCCGCTGACGCTCGAGGGCCTCGATCAGGCGACGCGTGAGTTGAGGCGGTAGTTAGTGAAAGTCGCGCGACGGGAATAGGCGGCGGGCGACGGTGCCGGGATCGGACGGGCGGCCGGTCGCGGCTTGATCGCCGGGGCCGCCGCTGAAACCCAGTTTCAAATGATGGTTGTTGAAGTTGCCGCCGGTCGCCAAAGGTCGCGTCGCATAGCCGGTCGCGGGCTCCGGCGCGGCGTGGGCGTGGCGGACGTCGAACCCTGAGAGCGACCCGAGCTCGCCCAGCTCGAACAGCCGCGCGGTTTCGTCCCACATCCGATCGGCGATGACGTGGATCACGAGCCCCTCGCGCTCGACCTTGCCCAAGACCGCGAGGAGCTGCGAGCGCAGCACCGCCTTACGGTTTTTTTCGAACATGCGTGGCCAGACGATGATGTTGGCGACGCCGGTTTCGTCCTCGAGCGTCATGAAGATGACGCCGCTCGCGGTGCCGGGGCGCTGGCGGCCGATGACGAGACCGGCCACGCGCACGCGCACCCCAGGCTTCGCGGCGGCCAGCGTTGCCGCCGCGATGTACTTCGCCTTCGCGAACGTCGGGCGCAGGAGCGCCATCGGGTGGCATTTCAGCGAAAGCCGGAGCGCCGCATAATCGTTCAAGACTTCTTCGCCCAACGGCATCGCCGGCAGATCGACCGCCGGCTCGGCGCCTTGCTCGATGTCGGAAGACGGCGGTGCGTCGCCCCTCCCCCTATCCCCTCCCGCAAGGGGAGGGGGAGGACAAAGTGAATCTCCCACCCCCTCGATGAGGGGGAGGGATTTCTTCTTGTGACGTCGCTCGGCCGCGGCGAAGAGGGGGAGCGGCGCATCTTTCAATCGCTTGACGGCCCAGAGCGCCTTACGCCGCGACAGCCCCATCGATCCGAAGGCATCGGCCTCGGCCAGGACGGCGAGCGCCGCGGGCCCCAAGCCGCTCAGCCGCCAGAGTTCACGCGGGTCGCCAAATCGCCCTACCTCGGCGCGCGCCGCGACCAGGGCGGCGGCAGCGGCCTCGCCGAGGCCCTTGGCTTCGCGGAGGCCCAAGCGGAGCGCCACGCCCACGGCCGCGCGCCAGGCGGGATCGCCCTTGGCCCCCTCCCGAGCCTCCCCCTGCCGCATCGGGAGAGGGGGTTCAACGGGCTCGAGCGTGCAATCCCACGCGCTCGCGTTGACATCGACCGGACGCACGGCGACGTCGTGGTCGCGCGCGTCGCGCACGATCTGCGCCGGAGCGTAAAAGCCCATCGGCTGGCTGTTGAGCAAGGCGCATGCGAACGCCGCCGGATAGTAACACTTGATCCACGACGAGACGTAGACCAGAAGCGCGAACGAGGCGGCGTGCGATTCGGGAAAGCCGTAGTCGCCGAAACCCTCGATCTGCTTGAAGCAGCGGACGGCATAATCCTCGACGTAGCCGTTGGCGAGCATGCCGACGATGAACTTCTCACGGAAGGTATGGATCGTACCCATGCGGCGGAAGGTCGCCATGGCGCGCCGCAACCGATCAGCCTCGGCCGGCACAAACCCGGCGCCGACGATCGCAATCTGCATCGCCTGCTCCTGGAAGAGCGGCACGCCGTAGGTCTTGGCAAGCACTTGGCGGAGCGCGGCCGACGGGTACTCGACCGGTTCCTCGCCCGACCGCCGACGCAAATAGGGATGCACCATGTCGCCCTGAACGGGACCGGGACGGACGATCGCGACCTCGATCACGAGGTCGTAGAACGAGCGCGGCTTGAGGCGGGGCAACATCGTCATCTGCGCGCGGCTCTCGACCTGGAACACGCCGACCGAATCGGCTTGGCACAGCATGTCGTAGACGAGCGGATCCTCGGGCGGAACCGAAGCCAAGGTGAGCGCCCGACCGTGGTGGCGTTCGACCAGCTCGAACGCCTTGCGGATGCACGTCAGCATGCCGAGGCTGAGCACATCGACCTTGAGGATGCCAAGCGAATCGATATCGTCCTTGTCCCACTCGATCATGGTGCGGTCGGGCATCGCCGCGTTGGCGATCGGCACGACCTCGCACAGCGGCCCGCGGCTCATGACGAAGCCACCGGGGTGTTGCGACAGGTGGCGCGGAAATCCGGTAAGTTCCTTGGTGAGCCGAAGCGCGAGCCAGAGCCGCGCGTCCTCGGGGTCGAGGCCGAGTTCGCGTACCCGGGCGAGGTCGACGCCTTTTGTCGACTGGCCCCACACGTAACCAGCGAGCGCGCCGCCGACGTCGGCCGAGAGCCCGAGCGCCTTGGCGACCTCGCGGATCGCGCTCCGCCAGCGATAGCTGATGACGACGGCGGTCAAACCGGCGCGGTCGCGGCCGTATTTTCCGTAGATGTACTGGATCACTTCCTCGCGCCGCTCGTGCTCGAAATCTACGTCGATGTCGGGCGGTTCGTTGCGCTCGGCCGAGACGAAGCGCTCGAACAGCAGGTCGATGCGATCGGGATCGACGGCGGTGACGCCCAGGCAATAACACACCGCCGAATTGGCGGCCGAGCCGCGGCCCTGACAGAGAATGCCCCGGCTCCGAGCAAAGCGGACAATGTCGTGAACGGTTAAGAAATACGGCGCATAGGCGAGTTGACCGATGAGCGCCAGTTCATGGTCGAGCAGCTTTTTGATCTTGTCGGGAATACCGGCGGGATATCGAGCGAACGCCCCCTCCCATGTCAACCGCACGAGATCGGCTTGCGGATCGCGCGCGGATTCTTCGCTCACATCCGGGTACTCGTAGCGGAGTTCGTCGAGCGCAAAACGACAGCGCTCGGCGATCTCGACGGTGCGCGCCACCGCGTCCTGGTGCGCCGCGAAGAGCCGCGCCATCTCGGCTGGACTTTTCAGATGCCGCTCGGCATTGGCGAACAGCCGGAACCCGGCTTCATCGATCGTGCAGTGCTCGCGGATGCAGGTGAGAACATCTTGCAGCGGGCGTCGCTCCGGGACGTGATAGTGGACGTCGTTGGTCGCAACGAGCGGCGTTCGCACCGCTCGCGCCAAGGCGGCCAAGCGCTCGAGCCGCCCCACATCGTCGCCGCGATAGAGATGGCTGCCAGCAAGATACACGTGGCCCGGAAAGCGCGCTGCCCACGCGTCGAGCTCCACGGCGAACGCCTCTTCCTCGGCGCTGTCATCGGGCGGAATCAGAACAAAAATCTGACCTGCGCCGTATTGCCATGCGTCGGCGCGCGCGATGTCGCATTGCCCCTTGGGTGCTCGCATCCGACCCAGAGTGATAAGCCGCGCGAGCCTGCCGTAGGCGGCGCGATCGGTCGGAAAGCTAAGCGCGCTCGCGCCGTCGGAGAGATCGAGCCGCGCGCCGACGATGTAGCGCAGTCCCGCTTCCTTGGCCGCCAAGTGACCGCGCACCACGCCGGCCAGGGAGTTGCGATCGGTCAGCGCCAGCGCAGCGTGCTGCAACGCCGTTGCCTGAACGACCAATTCCTCGGGATGCGCAGCGCCGCGCAAGAACGAGAAATTGCTGGTCGCCTGCAGCTCGGCGTACATAGTCATGGCGCAGCAGCAGCCATCACGCAAACAGGCCGTGTAAAAACCACGCCGGCCCGGATTCAGGTGTCGCGAAGCGGGACGCGGCGGCCGCCACCGCCGGCAGCAGCGTCAGGTGCGTCCGATGATCGCGGTGCGGCACTTCTGGATCGGCGTCGCGGTCTTCGGTCACCATGACCGGTGCGGCAGAAGCGCGATAAAGGCCGCTCCGATAGAGCCAGAAGCGGCGGCCGGTCTCGTCCTCGACCCGAAAATAGTCGCGGGTCGCGAATGATGCCGCGCCGGCGCCTGGGCTCGCCACCCGCCACCACTCAACGCCCACGCGCTCCGGGCCCTCGGACCACGTCACTCGATGCACGCGTTTGCGCCACCGGAACAAAACCGGCGGATGATCGGGGGTCGGCGCCATCACGACGATAGGTTCCGGCTTGAGAAATAGGCACACCGGACGCGGCAACCCGCGGTGCCACGGCGCAGGCGCGGTCTCTCCGCCTATCGACGCGAGCCGCAGCACGGCGTGCAGCGCGACCGCGCGCTCCGGCAGATGGCTCGCCACCGGCATCGGGTAGACGACGTTGGTGATTCCCAGACGATTGCCGAGGCGGTCGGCAAGCGCGGCGAGGTCGGCGTCCACGTCGCCTGTCCCCCGCGACGAGGAAGCGGTAAAAAGGATGCCGCTCTCGATGGTAAGAAGCGACTGCGCATCGGGACGTCTTCGACTCTCGCCGACCGCTCGCATGCGGATCTGCTCGGGTGGAAGTTTCTCGACGACGGTTGCGGCCAAAACCGCAGCATCGGCGCCGAAACCAAGATCGAGCTTGTCCAAGCGCTCGGCAAAAAGACGACGAAGATGTTTGAGATCGCGCGTCGGCCGGCTGGTGCCGATCGCGATCGACACAACTTCGCCATCGGTGCGGTAGAACGCCAGCGTCATTCGTCGCGCGCCTAGTCCGGTGCCGGCGAGATCCTGGATCAAGATCGCGAGCAGCCGATCGGCCGAGCGCTCGATATCATCGCCATGGGCGACTGGCTCGGCGAAGATCAGGCTGGCGCGCAAGGCCGGCGCGGGGGCGAGCGGCGAGATCGGCTCATCCACCAGGCCAAACGCCGCGTCGAGACGATCAAGCAACTTAGCGCCGTACCGCGCCGTGAGCGTCGCGCGCGGCACCTGCGCGAGAGCGCCGATCGTCTTCAGTCCAACGCGATCGAGCGAAGCGGCTGTCTCGGGTTCGATCCGCAACGCCAGTACCGGCAAGTCGGCTAGCACCGTGATCGTTGCTTCCGACGCGACGACCGTGCCGCGCGCAGCGGCCGGTGTCGACGCGAAACGCGCGAGCGCCCACGCCGCGCCGGGTGTGGCGGCGGCGGCGGCCCGAGCTGTAACCCCCAGCACGGCGAGACGTCGGATGAGATCGGCGAGCAATGCTTCTTCGCCACCGAAAAGATGCGCGCAGCCGGTGATATCGAGAAAAAGGCCCAGAGCACGCTCGCCATATCGATCCAGGCTCGCCCAGGGCGAATAGCGGCTGCACCAAGCCGCGAGCTTAGCCAGCGCCTGCTGATCGGCGAGTGAATCCTCGGCGGCGACCCTGAGCCCAGGATAGAGCGCCCGCGCATCGGCGAGCGCCATGCCAGGAACGACACCGGCCGCCTCGGCCGCGGCGTCGGCGGCCGCAACGCGAAGCCCGCCCTGAAGCGCCGTAACGATGACGAAAGGTTCAGCCGGCGAGACTGAGTCCTTGGCCAAATCCATCGACGGACGATCGCTCTTCCAACGATCGGTCGCCAAGTATGGGAGCCAGACCGAAATGATCCGTGCCATTGCCTGTCTCAATTCTGGGTTGATCGACGCGTGCCCGATCGTGCGCAGTGAATCGGCCGGCCTGCCAAACGACCCGCCAACACCGGGACGCGCCGCCGCGGACGCGCACGAGATCGAGATTCCACGCAGCTTCGCGCGACCCCGCCCGTAGCGGCCGAGCCGACGGCGTCGAATGCACCCACCAACGGGTTAGCGCCGCGCTCGGCTCGAACGCCGCCGTCACTGCCGGGCGCAAGATAAAAGCGGCAACGCCGCTCCGCCGCGCCGCAAGCGCAAGCCGCTGACTCTGATTGAGATTGAGCGTGCGCACCTCGGCAACGACGGCGGCAAAACCGGGAACGCGCAGTCCCTCCTCCATCGCCCAGAGAATGTCGATGTCGCGCCGGCCGCGGGCGAACAGAAACTGATTTGGATCGAGGCCGAAATCGACCAATCCCGGCGTATAGAGATTGCCGGCCTCGTAAAGACCAGCAAGCGGCATGGCCCACAGCATCCTGCGGCTGGCGCCGCGGGTACCAGCCTCGAAATCGAGACGTGCCAGAAGGGCCGCCATAAATCCCATGCCCGCCCCGGTATCTGCTGCGGCGATCTCGTGCAAAGCGCCCAACGCAAGACCTCGGCCCGGAAGCGCCACATCGATCGCCGGCTCGCCCAGCGAGACAAATCGCTCGGTAAGCCCGGTGGAGAAATTTTGACACTCGATCCGAGCGACTTCGGCGCGCATCGCGGCTAGGTGATCGCCAGCTGTTTCTCCGCCCCGTCCGAAAGAAGAAGCGGCCGCAGGGGCTATCCCTTCGGAAGGCATGCGCATGGGTACTCCGTCCTGTCCGGCGCGGTGGGAAACTCCCACACCGATCTTTTTTTGTTCTTCTTTTGTTCTATTATGAATACCCCATCGAGTCAACCGGATGGCCTATGCTGACCGCCACACGCCGCAAACGCCCGTCCCTGTGCTTATTTACGACGCCCTCATCGCTCGGCATCTGCGCCACCCGCGCGGCTTTCTCGGCCGCCGCGTGGCGCGGCAAATGAACGCAGCCAATCTTCCGCTCTACGAACTCGCGCTCGATCAATTGGCGCTCGGACCAACCGACCGCACCCTCGATCTCGGGTTTGGAGGCGGACCTGGCTTCACGCTGATGGCGGCGCGAACGCCAGGCGGGGTCGTCTACGGCATTGATTCATCGGCGACGATGCTCAAGCAAGCCGAGCGACGGCACGTCAACCTGATCGCCGCGCAGCGGCTCATCGTCCTGCGCGGCGACTTCGCCGACATTCCGATTGCCGACGCGCAGATCGACGCCATCGTTACCGTGAACACGATCTATTTCTGGGCTGACCCGACACCGCCGCTCGCCGAAGCGATGCGCGTCCTCGCGCCAGGCGGGCGCCTCGCCATCGCGTTCCGCCTTCCCGCCGTCGAGCAGCGCAAAAAATTTGAGCGCATCGGTTTCCTTTATCGCGCTCCGGACATCGTCGCCGACTTGATGGTCGCAGCTCGCTTCAGCGCCGCGACCATCGCCCAAGGCAAGGGTCGCACAGTCCCGTTCTTTTGCATCAGCGCGGCCAAACCGGCATAGCGAACGGTGCTTGCCGCGAACGCCCCAGCAGCGCATCTTCAAGCGAAGGATTTCGTTGTGGCACCAGCGCGCTCACTCCTCGACTTGATCGGGAATACGCCGATGATCGAACTCACTCGTCTCGATCGAGCGTTGGCTTAACCGCCGACCGCGAGAGGACTGCGATGGAGCCCCATGACTGCGCGCGGCTTCTTGACCCGCTGACGAAGATTGTGCGTGAGGCGGGCCGTCTTATTCTTGAGATCTATGAACGAACTCCGAACGTGCGCCAAAAAGCCGACCGAACCCCCGTTACGGACGCCGACGAACGAGCGGAGGCCGTGATCGTTGCCGCCCTTGAAAGCCTGACCCCCCATATCCCCATCATCGCGGAAGAGAGGATGGCACGTGGACTTTCCCCTGCGATCGAGGGTGGACAATTCTGGCTCGTCGATCCGCTCGACGGAACGCGCGAGTTTCTTAATCGCAATGGAGAATTCACGGTCAACATCGCCTTGATCGAAACGAGCCGCCCGACGATCGGCATCGTCCACCTCCCGGCCAAGGGATCTCTTTACGCCACTGATGGCGCTCTCGCCTATCGCGAGGACGCCGACGGCGCACGGCGCTTGATCCGCGCCCGGGCCGCGCCGGCGAGCGGAGTGACGGTAGTCGCAAGCCGCTCCCACAATTCGCCCGAAACTAAAGCTTATGTGGAAAAATTGCTTGTCGCGACTTACCGCGAAGCAGGTAGTTCACTAAAATTTTGCGTCATCGCCGAGGGCGAAGCCGACCTCTATCCGCGTTTCGGGCGGACGATGGAATGGGACACGGCGGCAGGTGATGCGGTATTGACCGCGGCCGGCGGAAGAGTCACGACACTCGATGATCAACCGCTTTTGTACGGCAAACCTGGATTTGCCAATCCAGTCTTCCTAGCCCGCGGAGTTACCGGCTAGGTCGCGGGCGCTACTCGTCGTCGTGTGCGCCGGGAAGACCGCGGATAAACTTGAACACGCCATCGACAATGCCAGAAGGAGCGCTGCCGACCGGGGACTTGCCCTCGAAATCGGGCGGCATCACTGAGGTGATATGGACACCCCAGGCGACCGGCGAGGCGCCCGTTTTCGCTTTCGGCCCAACGCCGGGCGGATAGGTCACGCTCAGGGTGACGCAGGTGTTGCCGTTGTCAGGATCGGTCTCAGAGTCGCCGCTGTGGGTCGCTTCATTCGACGACGCGCCGGCGAGGAGACCATCGACGAAAACGACGACGGCGAACCCCTCGCCGATGCTCAGGCCCTTGAAGCGCGCGCTATAGAAACCCTGTTTCACGTCGATCCTATGAGTTGGGTCCGAGCAGCGCGCGGGCTACGGACGAATCGAGATGACGGTTCGCCCGCGCACTTGTCCCTTAAGAATGTCCTCGGCCAGTCGCGGGATATCGTCGAACATCGCTACCTCAGTCATCGAGTCGAGCTTGGCGAGGTCGAGGTCGCGCGCCAAGCGCTGCCACGCCTCACGGCGTTTCTCTGCAGTCAAGATCACGGAGTTGATACCGAGAAGACTAACGCCGCGAAGAATGAACGGCATGACGGTCGTCGGCAGGTTAAAACTTTCGACCAGGCCGCATGCGGCGACGGCGCCTTTTGCACGAGTTTGCCGCAACACGCTCGCCAACGTCTCGCCGCCAACCGAATCGATCGCGGCTGCCCAGCGCTCGGAATCAAGCGGACGGCCCGACGGTTTGTTGAGCTCTTCGCGAGCGATGATCGTCGAAGCGCCGAGGCCCCGCAAATAGTCGTGGGCCGCCGCTCGGCCAGTCGATGCGGCGACTTTGTACCCGAGCTTGGCCAGCAGCGTGACTGCGACGCTGCCGACACCGCCGGCCGCACCGGTGACGATCACTTCTTGCTGACTAGGTTTCACGCCGACTCGTTCGAGCGCAATCACCGCGAGCATCGCCGTGAACCCGGCGGTGCCGACTGCCATCGCCTGTTTGGCCGAGAGCGGTTGCGGGATTTTCACCGCCCAGTCGGCTGGAACGCGCGCTTTTTCCGCGTAGCCGCCCCAGTGCGTCTCCGAGAGACCGGCGCCACAGACCACCACCGGATCGCCGACCTTGAAAGCGGCCGAGGTCGAATGAGTCACCACACCGGCGAGGTCGATCCCGCAAATCATCGGGTACTTGCGAGCGATTTTACCCTTGCCACTAACCGCGAGTCCGTCCTTGTAGTTGAGAGTCGAATGGCTAACGTCGATGGCGATATCGCCAGCCGGCAGGCTATCGCTGTCCAGCGTTTGAAACCCGGACTTCACTAAGCCGTCGACCTGGTCGACGACGAGCGCCTTGAATTTCGTACCCATCAATAAAACTCCAACTCGCTAAACGCCGAGCGCGTTCTTGTATCACTTAAACCAGCGGCGGTCTTTCATCGATCAAGCGCCCTCGGGCAGCCATTCCTGCAGCACAAGTTCAAGGGTCACGAACACCGGATTCGCGCCGCGCACGAACTCTCCGCCGTGGGGGTGTCCCGCTGAATCCGAAACCAGCCCATACACCCGCGCCTGAATCGCGCCAACGTCGTCGGGCGCGACCCGTCCCGAGGTCAGGGCAATCTCGAGGCCAGGTCCAATGATCGTTCGCTGCTCGCCGCTCGGCAGCCGCAGCGTCGCGTCGGTGAGGCTGCCCACCGCAGACCGAACTTCGGCATGACGAATACCGTGATCGGCGCAGATCTTTTCAACGCTTTCGATGAGGTCGATATTCGGTCGAACCCGAACGCTTAGAACGCGGGCGAACTTCCCCACTGTAACGCCCGGTTGATCCCCCCCGGTCATGGTGTGCGCCGCGGTTCGAACAACGCGAAATTGGTCTCACTATCGAATGCTACTTGGAAATGCGAAGTTCCCGTCGACGTCACAAAAGCCCGGGCGCCCGGGATCGCAACCGGACACTCGCCGCCAAGTAAATGCCCGCTCCGGACCTCTCCGCCCGGCAGCACGAAGACGGCATGACAGTGGGTACGAAAGGTCTTTGGATCGACGCGACCGAAAATTGCCGAACCGGCTAGGAGCATGACCGGACCGCCGGTACGTGTCGGCGCCGAGTGCGTCGCGATGCGGTAGCCGGTCGCGTCCGGTACACCGGTCACGAACCCGATGCGATCAAGGATCCCGCCGGCGAATCGAATCGCGGCGCCTTCGATCCCACGAGCGGCAAGAATATCGTCGAACGCGCCCAGCAAATCCGCGCCAGCCTCGAGTTCGACGGCGAATTCGGCGGCCGCAGCCGACGGCTCCACCAGGATGCGTTGCTGGGCCGCGGGACCAGGATGGCGCAACAGTCTCACAGCGATTCGCCCACTTTGATATCGCCGCGCTCGTAAAGCTGCGACCGAATCAGATGCTTCGGGACTTTGCCATAGCCGGACTTGGGTATCTCGGCCCAGAAAAAAAAGCGGCGAGGGTGTTTGTAGCGGGCGATCTTGCCATCGAGGAAGGCGGACAGATCCACCGCGCTGACGCGCGCCCCGGGGGCCGTGACGACGACGGCAACTCCCGACTCGCCCCACTTTGGATCGGGCACGCCGAGAATCGCCACCTCGGAAACCGCCAGATGAGCGAGAAGAACCTCCTCGACTTCGCGCGGATAGACGTTGGCGCCGCCAGAAATGTACATGTCGGACGCTCGTCCGGTTATGTAGACGAAACCCGCGTCATCGACGTGTCCCAGATCGCCGGTCCGAAACCAGCCGTCGCGAAACGATTTCGTATTGGCCTCTGGGTTGGCGTAGTAGCCCTTGAAAACGCCCAGCCCGCGCACGCAAATTTCACCCTGCTCGCGGTTCGGAAGCGGACAGCCGTCCGGATCGAAAATTCGTACTTCCATTCCGGTTCGCGGAATGCCGCACGTACCTATACGGGCGTCGGGGTCACGATCGTTAACGGTGTGCATTCGCGCCGGAAGATACGTGATACAGCCCGTCACTTCGCCCATGCCATAGTATTGGACCAAGACAGAACCCAGCTTGTTGAGGGCCGTCTTCTGGTCCTCGCGGTACATCGGCGCCCCCGCATAGATCACATGCCGAAGCGAAGAGTGGTCGTATTGGTCGACGGACGGATGTTCGGTCAAGAGTTTCACGATCGTCGGAACCGTGAACATGTTGGTAATTCGATGTTCCGCGACGAGGCGCCAGACTTCTTCCGGATCGAATTTGAACGATGAGAGCAAGACCGTTTTTGCGCCGCGCGCGACCTGTGGTGGCACATGAGCGCCAGCTCCATGCGAAAGCGGCGCCACCACTAGCGACGCATCTTCATGGGTGAGGTCGGGCATCAGATCGGCCAGCATGTTGGTAACGACGTAACCCATTTGGCCGTGCGTCAACTCCGCGCCCTTTGAACGGCCAGTCGTTCCCGAGGTGTAGAACAACCAAAGCGGATCGTCGTAGTCAACGACGGCCTCGTCGCTGGATGCACCGCGATACGCCGCCACCGCCTCTTCGTAGCTACATTCGCCCTCTCGTCGAGTTCCGAACGAGAAAACGTGCTTGAGCGACGGTGCGACCGCCCGGGCTGAATCAACGTGGGCCTCGAAGCCGGGGCCGTAGAAAGCAGCGATCGCGCCTGAGTTCTCCGCGATGTAAGCAATTTCGACCGGCGTCAGTCGAAAATTACAGGGTACCCACACAGCTCCGAGTTTGAACGCGATCCACATGTGCTCGAACATCGTTGGCGAGTTCGCCGCGACGAGAAGCAAACGGTCGCCCTTACCGATCTTGAGCGCGCGAAGTGCAGCGACCATCGCGTTGACGCGCTCGTCGACTTCTCCCCAAGTCCGACGGTAACCACCTTGTATGATAGCGTCGCGTCCAGAATGAAGCCGGGCCGTATCGGAAAGAAGCCGGCCGAAGTTCATGACTCGCATTGCAACGACCGCCGTATCGGACGGCTCCAAGCGTGGTTAATATTCACCGTGCAAGAGTGGTTTGTATTAGCCATGAATAAATGTCCGCGCCAAGCACCTGATCGTTCGCAAGGGTCAAAAGCGACTGAAAATCCGTCAGGGTATTCCCGGAGGCATTCTGGCGCATTTTTTTTGGACGAGACCGGCAGTGCCGGAATAGAAAAATGACGAATTTCGAGCTGCTAATGGAGAAGCAATCGTAAGGATGTTTTTTGGTCATGACCAACGCTCGACCGACAGTGGCGGACTACTCTCAACAGAAAGTATATATCGTTGATGGCGATGCCGGAGTTCGACGACTGATTGCCGAAGTCGCGTCGCGCACTGGCCATCCAGTCGAGCAGTTTGCCACTGGTGGTGAATTTCTTCGAAGCCTCGATGCGAAAAGCGGAGGTTGCATTGTCCTCGACCTCCGCCTGCCGGACATGGGCGGACTAGACGTCCAACGACGTGTCCGCGAGCTAGGAAGTCAACTGCCCATCATCATTATCAGCGGCCATGCCGACGTCGAATCGGCGACGACATCGGACCGCAAATGCTGCAATCCGTATCCCTCGCGCAGGACGGTCACCAACTTGGGCGTGAACAGCTCGACAAAGCTGGGGGCGGCACGCCGCAACGTTCTCGACTAACTCGACGAAGTCCGCAAATCTCAGCTGCTCTATCGAAGCCGCTCCAAAATCGAAACGTAATTCGAGACGGCCGAGCCGCCCATATTGAAGACGCCGGCGATCCGCGGGTCCGGATGTTGAACGCCGACGGCTGTGCCGACGAGTTGCGCGGCCGCCATCACATGCATCGACACGCCGGTCGCGCCAATCGGATGACCTTTCGATTTAAGGCCGCCGGATAGATTCACCGGAAGTTTGCCGCCCGGTTCGGTCCAGCCCTCTTCGATCGCGCGCGCGCCGTCGCCTTCGGGCGTCAAACCCATCGCTTCGTACTCAAGTAGTTCGGCAATCGTAAAGCAGTCATGCGTTTCGACCAGCGAAAGATCGTCCAGCGTGACCCCGGCGCTTGAGAACGCGCGACTCCACGCGCGCCGGCCACCCTCCATCTTTAAGATGTCGCGGGACGTCATGGGCAGCAGGTCCTGCACATGTTCATGGGCACGGAACACGATCGCCTTGTTCAGGCGAAGCGCCGTTTCGACATCCGCGAGCACGACGGCGGCCGCCCCGTCGGAGATCATCGAGCAATCGGTACGCTTGAGCGGTGCGATAACGATCGGATTTTTTTCCGACTCATAGCGGCAAAACTCGAAGCCCAAGTCTTTTTGTATATGAGCAAGCGGATTGCGCGCGCCATTTTTGTGGTTCTTGGCGGCGATTTTCGCGATGGCGTCGGATTTGTCGCCGTAGCGCTGGTAGTAACGCTGCATCATTTGGGCGAACATGCCGGGGAAAGTGATGCCTTGGCTCGCCTCTTCCTTGACGTACGAGCACTTGGCAAGCGACGTTGTGACGTCCGCGGTCGGCGTCGCTGTCATTTTCTCGACGCCGACGGCTAAGACGATGCGCGCTTTCTTGGCCGCAATGGCGTTCAGTCCCTGGTAGATAGCGGCCGAACCGGTCGCACACGCGTTTTCCACCCGCGTAGCGGGCGTGAAACGCAAGCGCGGGTCGACTTGCAGCACGAGCGAGGCGGCGAATTCCTGCGGATCCATGCCACCGTTAAAAAAACCGAGATAAATCGCATCGATGTCGGTGGCTTCGATCCCGGCGTCGGCGATCGCTTCCGTGGCGGCCGCCCGAATGAGCCCCTCGAGATCCATCGAGTCAAGTTTGCCGAAACGCGTGTGGCCCCAGCCGACGATACAAGAAGTCATATCGCACCCTCCCTTCGCTCTTGCGAATAGTAGGCGCGCCGCCGCTCTGCGACCAGGGGCTGGTTCTCGACCAGAATCCAGGCTAGGCGGCCAGCTCACGATAGTCCGGGAAATCCCCGACACTGCTCCCTATTCGACCCGGTTGGCGAGGTCTGGAGCGATGGCGATAATAGCCGATAGCAACGATGCGCCGCGGACCAACATTAAGAGCCAACAGAAATCATGGCGCGAGCGTCATGGCCAAAATGCAGGCGGCAAGTTTTGCCGACTTGATCGAATCGGCCACGCTCTTCATCGATCGACCGTCAACAGCTGAAAACGCTGCGCCAGCAGAGCCGTCACCCTAACTCGAAGCGTTGCGAGCCATCCGGTCGGAGGAGCTAAAATCAGTCGACTCAGTGAAGCGAAGTCGATGCCCCGCCGGTTCGCCGAGCACCTCGCCCTGCAGCATGACGGCACGTCCGCGAATAATCGTCGCGACCGGCCAGCCAGTGACGGTGCGGCCTTCGAATGGCGACCAACCGCACCTACTCGCCAGCCAGTCGGCTGTGATCGTCCGCTTCGCTTGCAGGTCGACAATCGTAAAATCGCCGTCGTAACCAACCCGAATCGCTCCTTTGCGGGCGATTCCGAAGGCCCGGGCCGGGCCGGCCGCCGTCAAGTCCGTGAAGCGTCGAAGAGTCAACCGGCCGGCGGCGACGTGATCGAGCATCAGCGGAACCAAGGTCTGAACGCCCGGCATGCCCGAGGGTGATTCAGGATAAGGCTTCGACTTTTCTGCAATCGTGTGCGGTGCGTGATCGGAGCCAAGGACGTCGACAAGCCCATCGGCGATGGCGCGCCACAATCGCTCTTGGTGAACGACGTCACGGATAGGCGGGTTCATCTGCGCGCGTGTTCCAAGCGCCGCGTAGCAGTCCGGTGCGACCAGCGACAGATGCTGCGGCGTCACTTCGATCGTGGCGATGTCGCGATGTCCGATGAGGAAGTCGATTTCTTGTCCAGTCGTGACGTGGAGAACGTGGACCCGCCGGCCTGCCAACCGAGCCAACGCGAGCAAGCGGCTGGTGGCTTGGAACGAGCTTTGCTCATCGCGCCACTCGGGATGCGCCGAGACGTTGCCGGCAGCTTCGGCGATGCTTCGGCGGTCCTTGAGCCGCTGATCGTCCTCGCAGTGAACCGCCACTCGCCGCCGACCGGAGGCCAACACTTTCCGCAGCGCTTCGTCATCGGGAACCAACAGATCGCCCGTCGACGAGCCCATGAATACCTTGATGCCCGCGCAAGCCGGCATCTGCTCGAGCACCGCGAGCTGGTCGGCGTTTTGCGGCGTCGCCCCGACATAAAGAGCGAAATCGCACCACGATCGTTTGCGAACTGCGCGGAACTTAGCCTCGTACGTCGCTTCATCGACGATCGCCGGTTTGGTGTTCGGCATGTCGAAAATCGCCGTTACGCCGCCTTTGACGGCAGCGTGCGTTCCCGATTCGAAGTCTTCCTTGTGCGTCAATCCGGGTTCGCGAAAGTGGACCTGGGTATCGATCACCCCGGGCAGAACGTGCAGCCCGCGCGCTTCAATAACGGTCGCGGCCGTCGCACGCCCGAGCGCTCCAATCGTGGCGATTCGACCGTCGAGTACCGCAACATCGGCTTGTTCTTCGCCACCCGGCGTTATCAGTGTTCCGCCGCGAACGACGAGGTCAAATGCCGCCATCCACCCCTCCTGCCAATTTCTTAGTTCGCCAACGCTTCGAAAACATCGCCGCCGGACACAACTCCCTCGATATGCGCACGGTGCCATAGGGCGTAGAACAGCAACGTCCAAGCAGCCAACCCGACATGCTTGCCCTCGGCCCTAAATAGCGCCGCTACATCGCGGGCCCGGCAGATCTCGGCGATCGCCGGCTGACGAGCGACGAGCTGACCGAGTTGCGCGCCTTTCTCCGCGATCCACTCCGCGACCGGCACCGTGAAGCCGCGCTTCCGGGCAAAGGGCTTCGCCTCCGGAAGGTGTTCTGCAAGCCATCGGCGCAGGAGGTACTTGCCCTTGCCGCGCGACACCTTGAGCCGATCTGGCAGCCGGAAGGCGACTTCGGCGACGACCGGATCGAGGAACGGGGTGCGTCCTTCGAGCCCGTGCGCCATCAGACAACGATCAAGCTTGATCAGAAGATCGTTGGGCAGCCAATCGGCGCCATCGATCGCCTGCGCGATCTGCAACGGTGTCCGACCCGCGATCCTGGCGGCGCTTTCTGCGTCGGCAACGCCGTCGCGCCATCCGGCCGTATCGGCGGTAAGAACATCGAGGCCGTCGAGAATCCCGCGCGGCCGCATGACGCGGCCGCCGAGCCACCACGGCTTGAGCATCGACCGATAGCGTCCGTAGCCGGCAAAAAGCTCGTCCCCTCCCTCGCCAGTCAGGACGACCTTGACGTCCTTTGCCGCCTCGCGCGCAAGCTTGTAGGTCGGGACGATCGCGTAGTCGGCGGCCGGATCGTCGACAGCTGCCGCGATCGCCGGCAGCATGGTCCAAAAATCGCGCGAATCGACCTCTACCTCGACATGAGTGGCCCCGACTTTCTTGGCCAGCGCGCGCGCATGCTCGCGTTCGTCGTGAACCCGACCAGAGAAGCCCGCCGTGTAGGCGATCACCGGCTGGTCGTTGAGTTCGGCCATCAGCGCCAAGAGTACCGAGCTATCGATGCCGCCCGACAGGAACATCCCGTAGGGAACGTCGGCTCGTTGATGGACGAGGACGCTATCGCGAAGCGCCCCGTCCAGTCGCTCGAGCGCTTCGGCTTCGCTCGCGTCGAAAGGCCCTTGTTCGGAGAGTGCCGCTCGGCGCGACCGTTCGACGATCCGTCCGCCGCTCACCACCAGCGTTTCGCCCGGGAGAACCCGCTTGATGTCGGCGAAAATCGTGTCCGGTCCGGTGGTGAACTGAAGTTGCAGCAATTCGTTTCGCTGCCGTTCCGCTACCTGGCGGCGTGCATAGCCCGCTGCGAGCAGCGCGCGCGGCTCCGATGCGAACGCCAAACCGTCATCCGACTGAACGTAGTAGAGCGGCTTGATCCCAAACGGATCGCGCATCAACAGCAAGCGCTTCCGCACCGGATCATGCAACGCGATCGCATACATGCCGCGCAACTGGGCGGCGAGCCCGACGCCGTCTCGCTCGTAACAGTACAACGGCGGTTCGCAATCGGAGTTGGTCATGAAGTCGACGCGGCCGAAATCGCGCCGCAACTCGAGATAGTTGTAGATCTCGGCATTGGCGACGATCGTCGTTCCAGACGAATCGGTGATCGGCTGCGCGCCCCCGGCGAGATCGATGATCGCAAGACGTCGATGCGCAATCGCGACGTTGTCTTTGACATAAAGTCCTTCACCGTCTGGACCACGATGGTTGAGCGTATCGGCCATTTGATCGATTCGCGCCATGTCCGGCGGCGCGATAGCCGTCATCGCGCCGGCTATCCCGCACATGAAGTCACCAACCCCGAAAACAATGACAAATAGCGTCCGACGACCGCACCTTCGGTGTATTCGCCCCGGTACGACGCCAGTCCGCCTGCCACGAGTTTGGCTCGAAGGTTCGGGTTCGCCAGCACGCGACCGATTGCGCTGGCAAGAGCCGCGGCGTCGTCGACCGGCACCTTGAGACCGTTCTCTCCCTCGGCGACAAGCGCGTCCGGACCGATGGAAGCAGCAGCGACAACTGGACGTTCGTGCGCCCATGCCTCGATCACGACGTTGCCCAACGGCTCGATCCGCGAGGAGCAGACGAACACGTCGCACGCCGCATACAGCGCCGCCGCATCGTCGCGCCAGCCGAGAAACCGGACGCGTTCTTGGATTCCAAGTGTTCGACATAGGCTTTTAAGCTCGCCCGCGAGCGGCCCGCTCCCGCCGATCCAGAGATAAACCGACGGCAGGGTCGCGACCGCTCGAAGCAGGACGTCGAAACCCTTGTTGCGATGAAGACGGCCAAGCGCCAGCACGAGCGGCACGCCCTCGGGCGTGCCGTGCTGCTGCCGGGGCACGGCCGCGGCGCGCTCATCCAGTACGAAATTCGGCGCATAGTGGGCCGAAGACCGCGGAAATCCCCGCTCGATCACGTAGTCCACGATCGCTTGTGTGTTACCGAAGACATGATCGCAACGACGGTAGTATTTCAGATCGTAGTAGCCGCCAAGCCTTCCGACGTGAACAAACGGTCGGCGTCTAGTCGCCGGCGGACAAAACCGCGTCGCCCGATTCATCCACGTCAAAACGATTGTCGGTCGAAATGCTTCGATCGCCGCCCGAAAACGGTCGCGCGTGGTGAAGTCAACCCAGCCGCCGAACGGGATCTCGTCGTGGGCGATGCCGCTCTTTCGAAGCAAGCCGGCGGCGTGACCGGCCCGGCGCACGAGCAGGTGCTGCTCGACTTCCGCTCGAGCAAATGCGCTCGCTAATCGAACGAAAAAAAGCTCGGCGCCGCCCGGATTGGGTCCGGCCATCGCCTGCAGCAGCCGTGTCGTCATTGCGCGCCGTCCGGACTCGACGGCCGGGCTTCGAGCCGCGCCTTGAGATAGGACAGCAGCGGATAGAGACCCGCGAACAACGCGATTAACACGCCGTAGGCGCCTTCGCGGTAGCCTTTGCGTTGCACGTAGCACTTGAAAAATCGGGTGACGAGTCGACGGACATTGCTCGCGAGCGAGCCTATATCGCCGCCGGCCACGAGATCCGCGGCGCGCGCGGTGGAGTAACGGTCGAGGCGAGCGAGCATATCGCTGATATCTCGATCGACGTAGTGAAGTATTCGACTAACCAGGCGTCGCTTGCTTCCGATTAGAGTCACGGTCGGGTGAATGTTCTCCGGCCCCCAGCGTTTGCTGCCCCGCGAAAAGAGCCGTGGCGCCGCCGACACCCCCCACGATCCGCCCCATCCGTAGCGGACCAGCCGGGCGCCAATATAGTTGTCGAACGGGACGAGGAAATAGCCCGGCGACGCCGTCGCGATCGTCCGACGAACTTCAGCTGCCAGCGTCGGCGTTACACGCTCGTCGGCGTCAACTTCAAGGATCCACTCGCCGCGGCAGGTTTCAATACCGAGATTTCGGCGATCGCCTTCGACCGGCCATTGCCCCACGATCAGCCGCGCGGTGTAACGCCGCGCGATCGCCGCTGACTCATCGGTACAGGCGTCGAGGACCACGACGAGCTCGTCGGCAAACGTGAGGCAATCGAGGCATTCGACCAACTGCGCCGCTTCGTTGTGCGCGACCACGAGCGCCGAAAGCTGCACCGTCGACAACGCCGCCATCATTACGGTTGTGCCCGCTGACGAGCCAGCAGCTCGCGGGCACCGGCTTCAACCGTTTCAACCGCAAGCGACTCCATGTGCGTTTCTTGGCTCCGATAGTCGTAGTATGGTGCGCTCACGATCGATTCATAACTTTCGGGGGTTCGCACCGTCGCAGTGTGAGGTCCCCATGGCGCATAAAGATCTTCTCGACTCGGACCGAACAATCCAAGGGTTGGCACGCCGGCGGCGGCGGCCAAGTGCATCACGCCCGAATCGTTGCCAATGAAAATCGACGCCTGCTCACAGCACGCGTAGATCGTCGGTAGATCGACCGTTCCGACCAAATCAACGCGCCGTTCGCGCGGGATCGAGTCGAGGAGAGCGGCGACGTCACCCCTTTCGCTCTCCGCGCCAATGACGGCTACCGAGGCGTCGGCGAGCAGCCCGCTCGGCGCCGTCATCCTCGCCGCGAGCGCCGCGAACCGTTCGGCTGGCCAGCGCTTCCCGCCCCAGTTGGCGGTCGCCCCGAGGGCGAGAAGAGGACGCCCTTGCGGGATCAACGCCCTGGCGCGCCGGCGATGACCGTCGCTCGCATGGACGCGTGGCGGCGGCGGCGGATCGAGAGCAAGCGCCGAGGCAAAGAGTCGTATCCGGTGACAGTCATCGGACCGTTTGTTGAGCACGAAGCGCCGCCGAGCCGGGATCGACCAAGCAAGCCCCCACGAGCGCAGATCGACGACTATGTCCCACCATCTTCCGACAGTCGCGCGCCACAGCTCAAACCAGTGTCTGGCGAACCGTCGTTTTGTCAGCACGATCACTCGCTCCACGGACGGCGTTGCTGCGAACAGCGGCGCCGGTAGTTCGCCGCAGGCGACCCACACACGTGCATTCGGATTTTTTTGGATAAGATAGTCGAGTACGCCCGTTGACAACACCGTGTCACCGACCCGATTGGCGGTAACAAAAAGTATATTCACGCCCGCGCCACCGCCAAAGCGGACGTGAGTTTTTTCATCCAGCTCCTCACGCGCGCTTCGTTGACGCCCATATCCGACCGGCCGTAAATCAACCGGCTATAAATGGCGAGCGTCGAACGATCGGGTCCGAGCGCAATGAATTGGACCGAAATAATATCCGGATACCGCATCAGCGGCGTTCGTTGCACATATTCGACCGTATTTTTTTCGGCGTCCTCGGCAAGACGCTTTAGCCGCGGTTCACCGGCGATCATCCGGTCCCACCCTGAGGTCAACGCCTCGACGGAGACGTTGTACACGGGGCTCGCCGCCTCTGTTTGCGCGGCGCAATATCCGCTCGGACACATTAGGAATTGGTTTGGCTTTGGCGACCGTTCCAAGGTCTTGAAATCGATTGCCTTGACCTCGCCCACGGGGAAAATCCAATCGAGCGGGCCGTCGTCCCACATGGAGAATGCCACAAGCACCAAAAATGCGATCGCCGCGGCTATGGTTAGTCGATCGAGCCAATTCATGCCGGCCGTTTATAGCCGTAAGCGCGCGCCGCTGCCAAGGCGCCGCGACAAACAGGCTCGAACCCTTTGCCAACGCCCAGCGTTCGACCTACTTTATGGGCATTCGTCATGGCATCGCTCCTATATACAACGCTTGAAACGCGCGGCCTCCTTGCCGTCACCGGTCCGGATGCGCGTAAGCTCCTACAGGGCGTGATCTCCAACGACATCAACAAGGTCGCGCCGGAGCGGGCGATCTACGCGACGCTTCTCTCCGCGCAGGGCAAGTATCTCCATGATTTCTTCGTCGCTTTGCTGCCGACAGCTGAAGTACCAGATCGGCTCGTTATCGACTGCGAGCAAGGCCGACTCGCCGATCTCGTCCGTCGGCTAACCATGTATCGGCTACGCGCGAACGTGCAGTTCAACGAAGCTAATCAATCCCTTGCCGCCGTCGCCATCTTTGGCGACGGCGGCGCTGCGGCTTTCGGTTTATCGGATGTAGAGGGGGCCGCGGCGGCGTTTGGCGAGGGCGTCGCCTTTGTCGACCCCCGCCTTTCTGCCATGGGTGTGCGTGCGATCCTTCCGCGCGAGACCTTGAAAACATCGCTCGCTGGCGCCGAGGTTGCGGCCGGATCGGTAGAGGACTATCACCGCTTGCGCCTTACACTTGGCCTTCCCGACGGCAGCAACGACATTGCGATCGAGCGTTATTTCCCGCTCGAGTGCGGGTTCGAGGAGCTGAACGCAATCGACTACAAGAAGGGATGTTACGTCGGCCAAGAGCTTACGGCGCGCACTCACTATCGCGGGACCATTCGCAAACGCCTTCTGCCGGTCGATGTCGATGGCCCACTGCCAGCGCCCGGAACACCGATTCTCTACGGAGAACGACAGGTGGGCGAGATCAAGACCGGGGCCGATGGACGAGCGATCGCGATGGTACGGCTTGATGAGGCCGATGACGCGGAAAAGGCAGGCATCTCGCTCATGGTCGCTGGACAGCGCGTCCGCCGGGTCAAACCGGCCTGGGTCAAGCTTTAGATCGATGTTCGACCACGTCTCGATCGGAGTAGCCGATTTGGCGCGCGCGCGTAAGTTCTACGACCGCGCCCTTGCGCCGCTCGGGCTCAAGCCCCTGATGATCTTCGAGGCTTCGATCGGCTACGGGCGCGATCGGCCGTTTTTTTGGGTTGGGCTGTCGAAAGACGCTAGCCGACCGGAGGCAGGTCTGCATATCGCGTTCGCAGGAAGCGACCGTGCCCAGGTCCACGCCTTCCATGCAGCGGCGCTTTCCGCCGGCGGGCGCGATGATGGCCCGCCCGGCCTGCGCCCGCAGTACACGCCCGACTACTACGCCGCCTTCGTAACCGATCCCGACGGCCACCGGATCGAAGCCGTTTGCCGCAAACCGGGCGGCGCCCCGTGACAGTTCGCTGCCCGTGGTGCGGCGATGATCCGACTTACGTTGCCTACCACGACGAAGAGTGGGGTGTTCCCGAACGAGACGCCGCCGCCTTGTTCGAGAAGCTCGTCCTGGATGGATTTCAGGCCGGGCTCTCGTGGATCATCATCCTGCGCAAGCGCGATCATTTCCGTCGCGCCTTCGACGGGTTCGATCCCAGGCGAATCGCGCGCTGGAACAAGCGGAAAGTTGAGGTGCTTATGAATGACGCCGGTATCGTGCGCAACCGCGCCAAGATCGAAGCGACGATCACAAACGCGCGGAGTTATCTAGCGATCCTGGAGAAAGTCGGCAGCTTCAGTCAGTACCTATGGCAATTCACCGAGGGCCGAACCCTGATCAATCGGCGGCGCACCATGAAAGAGTTACCCGCCGAGACGCGCGAATCGCAAGCGATGAGCAAGGCGCTCCGCGAGCGCGGGTTCCGATTTGTCGGACCAACCATCTGCTACGCTTTTATGCAGGCCGTCGGCATCGTCAACGACCACATGGTCGATTGCTTTCGCTACGAGCAGTTGCTGGCGCAAGGATCGACCAAGAACGGAGCAGGGCTTTAATCGCCCATCAAGGAGATTTTTTCCGGCAATACCTTGATGATCAGCCGTTTTTCGCCAGACTGGCGAAATGGATATTTATCGACACCGAGGTACTTCTTGGCCAAGCGGTCGATGTGATCGTCGGCGCCTTTTGCCACGATTTCGACGACGCGGCCGCGTATCATCGCCTGTTGGAACGGATCGTCGGCTGCCGTGATCGCCATCGAGACGCGCGGATCGCACCGAACGTTCTTGGTCTTGATCCGGCCTTCGGTGGAATTGAAGATGACGTGGTCTCCATCAGTGTCGACCCAGATGACGCTCGATTGCGGCTAACCGTCGGGCATGAGCGTCGCCACCGTTCCCAGGTTTTTCCCGAACAGCAATTTCTTCGCGAGATCAGGTAGTTTCATCGGGCGCCCTCGTTTGTCTATTCTGGCAACAATATACGTCCTTTGCGACCCGCGGTGCGAACGGTACTGAAGTCCCAACCGATGGCGACGTTGGCCCGATGATCCGTCTTTGCCAGCCGTCCGATCGCGGCGCGATCTTCGCGATCATCAATGATGCCGCCCGCGCTTATCGGGGCGTCATTCCCGCCGACCGTTGGCACGAGCCTTACATGTCGAAAGAGGAGCTCGATCGCGAAATCGCCGCCGGCGTGGCGTTCTTAGGTTGCGAGTTGGACCAGATCCTTGTTGGCGTCATGGGAACCCAGCCGGTCAAGGATGTGATGCTCATCCGGCACGCCTACGTAAAGACCGCCGAACGCCGGCGCGGGGCCGGAAGCGCGCTGCTGAGCGCCACGCGCGATAATACCAAACGCCCGATTCTTATCGGAACGTGGGCGGCAGCGACCTGGGCGATTCGGTTCTACGAAAAACACGGGTTCCGCTTGATCGAGGGGCGCGAAAAGACGCGTCTTCTCAAGACCTATTGGACAGTTCCCGATCGCCAGATTGAAACCTCTGTTGTGTTGGCCGATGCGACGTGGTTGTCGCGCGCCGCGGCGACCACTAGCGCGTAGCCTTTACGCCGCGCCGCTACCGAGCTTTCCGCCCCCGGCGAGCGCTGCTTGCACCGCGGCGAGTCGTGCGATAGGCACGCAATAAGGCGAGCACGACATCATGGCAAAAGCGGATCGAGGCCGGATCGCCACCGTGCTCGCCGCAAATGCCGAGCTTGAGTCCGGGCCGAGCTTTCCTTCCCCGCTCGCTCGAAATACGCACTAGTTCGCCGACCCCAGCAACATCGATGCTCACGAACGGGTCAAGTTCGAAAATCTCGGCCTTGATATAGTCGTCGAGAAAGTGTGCGGTGTC